>DSAP01000096.1 GCA_011046415.1 bacterium
ATACCGTTCCTTCTCGAGACGCAGCAGGGATTTCCGCGCCCGCTGGAACGCCAGGCCGCTGTTCAGGTCTCCCCATTGCACGATGATTTTCGCGCGTTCGATCAGGACGAAGAGGACGGCGGCCAATGTCATGGCGACGGCCGCCCAGAGTGTATTGATCAGGAACATGACGGTCAGGCAGCCCAGCGCGCCGGTCAGGGCGACCGACCAGTGATGGATGCGGAATGTGGGTCTGAAACTGGGATTCCGGGTGATGCTCTCATAGAAGCAGGCCAGATTGATCGTGCCGTATGTGATAAGGAAAAACATGGTGATGATGGGCGCCACGGTGTCGAGATCCCCGGCCAGGATGCCGATCTGTGAAATCAGGAATGTCAGGACGATCGCACGGCGCGGTTCATTGGATACCCCGCTCCCGGCGCCGAACCAATTAAGGCGTTTGAATATATTGTCCCGCGCGAACGCCTGCAAAATGCGCGGCGCCCCCATCATGCTCGACAGCGCCGAAGAGAGGGTGGCGCTGAATACACCGGCAAAGATCAGGATGCCCGACAAGGCCAGATCTTTCATGACGAAGGTGTCGCCGAGAAGGACCGAGCGTGGAGCGCTTGCGGCCAGCAGGATCGCGATGCCGGCATAGATCGTCACGGTAATCCCGATCGCCGCGAGGGTTCCTTTGGGAATGGCCCTGCCGGGATCTTTCAGGTCTCCGGACATGTTGACGCCCGCCATGATGCCGGTGACGGCCGGGAAGAACAGCGCGAAGGCGGTAAAGAAATTGTACCCTTCACTCCAGTTCGCCGTCAGGTTGGCGCGGAGATTCTCCATGGATGCCAGTTGTCCCGCGCCGATCCAGAAGGACAGGATTGAGATGAACAGGACGGCCAGGATACCGTACTGAATCCGGATCGTCCAGCCAGCCCCGATAAAAACACAGATGAATACGATCAGGTTGATCAGGGTGGAGACCGTTCTGAAAGGCAGGGTGCATGCGGGTAATGCCGAAAAAAGCGCCTCCGTGAATCCGACGATATACAGGGTGACGGCCACGGATTGGGCCAGATAGAAACAGACGGCGATCACGCCCCCGAATTCCACCCCCAGGCTTCGGCTGATCAGATAATAGGCGCCTCCTCCCCGGACGCGCATGTTGGTCGAAATGGATGAGATCGAGAGACCGGTAATCAGTGTGATCGATTTCGCGGCGAGCAGGATCAGCAGGGCGGCCCGGAGTCCCGCATGACCCACCACCGTGGCATAACGGAGGAACATGATCACACCCAAAATGGTCAGCACACTGGGCGTGAAAACCCCTCCGAAGACGCCGAACCGGTTGGGTTGTTTATCCCGGGTTGCGGATGGGTTCCTTTTCATTGATTTCCTGATGGTATTATTGTGTTGGATTTACCGGCCGAATCCCGCGTCTAACCCGGGCCGGCCGTCGGCGGGGGGGGCAGGGCAGAATCATTTTTCGTGCCCGCCCGGGGATCGTACGCATTGCCGTCCGCAAAATACGAAAACTTTTTCGGAAAGGCAAACGCCGCCGAGAGTCCGTTCATGGATGAAAAGCTGGTTTTCAGGTCAGTCCGTTCTCTGTGGCGTCCTTATACACTTTTCCGGATGGAATGGAACGGATTCTTTCCTGTCCGGACCCCATTTTTTTCTTGACTGTCAGGCGGCTTTTTGATATATTTTCACACCTTATATTATCAACCGGGTCAAGCGGTTTGAGACGCAAGGAATACGGACATAGTCTGATGGGTATGCGGGAGAGCCCCGTCTTCGCGGGCGTTCGGTAAGGTCCGTCTGTCCGGCCATATCGGGAACCGAAGCCTGCGAAAGAGACCTTCGCAGGCTTTTTTGTTCAGGAAGACGCTGTTCGGGGCGTGAATTTCTTTGGCGTCGTACTAAAATATCTCCCTGTCCGCCGTTTGTCGGACTGTCCCCCTTCGAAGGGAGACAATGGGGGAATGTCCACAAGTTCGGAAAGCGGATCATCGATGCGCCGGCGCAGATTTCATTTCGAAGAAAAAACGACGATCGCGACGCTGCTCTGCGACCCGGCTTTCAGGCGGGTCGCAGAGATGGCGCTGATCCGCAGCCGCCGGGAAGTGGAGGTGTATCTGTTGCTGGATCCGATTTTCGGGGAGACGCATGTCCCGCACGCGCCGCTTCCCGGCGCCCCCGGAATCGTCCGAAAGATGTGTGCCGCCGCCGCCAAGGCGGGCGTGGGACCGATGGCGTCCGTGGCGGGCGCATTCGCCTCCGCGGCGGTCGCGGAAATGATCCGGGAAGGCGCGGACGACGCGGTGGTGGACAACGGAGGCGACATCGCGCTCCAAATCTCCGAACCCCTCCTTGTCGGCATTCACACGGGATCCGCCGCGATCCGGGATCTCGCGTTCGAGATCCTGCCCCGCGAGGGCATGCTGGGCGTCTGCGCCTCTTCCGGTACGGTCGGCCATTCCTTCAGCTACGGACGGGCGGATGCGGCCGTGGTCCTCTCTCCCGACGTGCCGCTCGCGGATGCCGCGGCCACGGCGCTGGCGAACCGCGTCCGGTCCGAAGCCGACCTGGAATCCTGTTTCGGGTTCCTCGATTTCCTGCCTGAAATCGAGGGCGCGCTGGTGATCCTGAAAGACCGGATGGCCATGTGGGGCTGTCTGCCGAAGCTCGTCCGTATTTCGGTCGATGAGGCGCTGATTACGTGCGGACACAAAGCTAAACAAACACTTTAATGAGGGCTTAACCCAAAGTCCAATTTTTCCTATTCTGTCCTCTCCGTCCGCCAACTGGCCGACTGTCGGAGATCTTCTTTACCTCAGAGAAGATACCGGCCAAAAGATTCTCGATTCCATCGAGCAAAAGAGAGCCGGTATGACAACATGACTTTTGAACCAGCCCTGAAGCAATTTGAGTGACGGAGAACGACATGTCGAAGACCTATGATGAAATCAACGAGAAGATCCGGAAACGCACCGCGGTGGTTCTGACGGCCGAGGAGATCATCCAACTCGTGGATGAGGTCGGGGTCGGGGAGGCGGCGAAGAAGGTGGATGTGGTGACGACCGGGACGTTCGGCCCGATGTGTTCGTCCGGGGCGTTCATCAATTTCGGCCATTCGAACCCGCGGATCCGGGCCACGCGGATGCACCTGAACGGCGTGGAGGCCTATGCGGGCATCGCGGCGGTCGATTGTTACATCGGCGCGACCCAGACACGCGAGGGTGCGGTCGATGTCGCCGGCCATCGCGACCTGCATTACGGCGGCGGCCATGTGATCCATGATCTGGTTTCCGGTCAAACCGTCCATCTCGTGGCCGAGAGCGACGGCAGCGACTGCTATCCCAACACGCATCTGGAAAAGGACGTGACCCTGTCGGACCTGCCGAACGCCTTCCTGTTCTGTCCCCGGAACGGATATCAGAATTATCCCTGCGCGGTCAACCTGTCCGACCGGACGATCCATACGTATATGGGCGTACTGAAGCCGAATATGGGGAATGCCACCTATTCCTCCGCAGGCCAGCTCAGTCCGCTTCTCAATGATCCCCTCTTCCTCACCATCGGGCTGGGCACGCGGATCTTCCTCGGCGGCGGCATCGGTTACGTGGCCGGCCCCGGAACCCAGCACAACCCGGACGTCCCCCGTACGGATTCGGGCGTTCCCCTGATGCCCGCCGGAACCATGGCCGTGACCGGAGACCTCAAGACCATGACCGGCCGGTGGCTGAGAGGCATTCATTACCGCGGATACGGCGCGACCCTGCGGGTGGGAATCGGCGTGCCGATTCCGATCCTGAACGCGGAGATTTGTCGGTATACGGCCGTCCGGGACGCCGAAATCAAGACCAAGATCATGGATTTCAGCCATGATTATCCGTACATGACCGGGAAGGTGCTGGGCGAGGTGGATTACGCCCGGCTTCGCGGCGGCAGGATCGAGATCGGCGGAAAATCCGTGCCTTGCTTCGGGCAGTCCAATTATTCGGACGCGGTCTGCATCGCCCGGATTCTGAAATCGTGGATCGAACGCGGCGTTTTCCTGCTGGGAAATCCCGTGGAACTGCTGCCCGCCACCCGAGGAGGCAAAACGAGATGACTCATTTAAAATCCATCCGGCTCGAACCCGGCCGGTATCCGACCCGGGAGGCGTATCCCTTTCATCTGCCTGTATTCCAGAAGTCCGACCCCCTTCTTTTTGACACGCCGGTCACCTTTTTCGCGGGTGAGAACGGCAGCGGCAAATCCACGCTGCTCGAAGCCGTCTCCCGGCATTGCGGCATCTATATCTGGGGCGAGAACGACGGACGGCGGATCTACCGAAACAAATACGAGAAAGATCTGTTCCGCTGTCTTTCCGCAGAATGGCGCGACGGCAGGACGCCGGGCGCATTCTTCTCGTCCCAGATCTTCCATCGGTTTTCCGAAATCCTCGAGGAATGGGCTGTGGACGATCCCGGCATTCTGGATTATTTCGGCGGGCGGTCGCTGCTCACCCAGTCCCACGGCCAGTCCCTGATGGCCTATTTCCGCAACCGGTTCCGGATCCCCGGGCTTTACCTGATGGATGAGCCGGAGACGGCACTTTCCCCAACGACCCAGATCGAGCTCCTCCGGCTTCTCATCCTTCTCGGGAAACAGGGGCACGCACAGTTCATCATCGCGTCGCATTCGCCTGTCCTGCTCGCCTGCCCGGATGCGACGATCTATTCCTTCGACGGACCGGAAATCCGGATGGTCCCTTATGAAGAAACGGATTATTACCGGGTGTACCGGGCGTTCATGACGGAGAGGGAAAGGTTTCTGGGATGATCGGGGATGACTGAAGTTAAAAGTGACTGAAGTTAAAAGTGACTAAAGTTAAAAGTGACTAAAGTTAAAAGTGACTGAAGTTAAAAGTGACTGAAGTGATGAGCGGCTAGAATACCCCTCCCCACAGCCCCTTTTTAAATCGGATATCATGATGGTTTCACTGTTGATCCGGTTCACAAAAAGAAAACATCTCGTTCCGGCATTAAACCATGTGTTCGGACTTTACGTGCCGGATCAGGACGAGGGCGAAGATCAGGGAGAAAAGCAGGGCGAACCCCGCCTCGCCGAGTATATAGGGCAGGACTTCGCCGAACCCGTCCCCGAACGAGACGAGGCGGTGATAGCCCCTGATCGCCAGTCCGGGCGGCAGGAATAGCGCGGCCTTCTGCATCCATCCCGGCGTGACCTCGATGGGCCACCAGCAGCCGCTCAGCGCCGCCATCGCGAGGGCCGATACGATGGCGATTCCCGTCAGTTTTTCCTCGTTCCGGATCAGGAAACCCAGGATCAATCCCATGGCGCCGACCGCGGTCGCGAATCCGACTGAAAGCAGGATCAGCGCCGCCGGTGACCGGCCGAGATACACGCCGAACAGGAGGCGTCCCACGAGAAACAACAGGGCGATCTGGCAGAGGCCGACGAACAGGATTCCCAGGAGTTTTCCCAGGTAAAGCTGAAGCAATGTAACCGGGGCGATACGCGTGCGCCTAAGCAGCCCCTTTTGTTTTTCTTCGAAAAGGAGATTCCCCGCGTAGATGAACACGATGAGCAGGGTGAACTGGACCACCTGGGCCGGGACCTGCCCGTTGTACCCCTCGGGGATGCGGATGTTGCGGCCGGCCATTTCCGAGCGGACGGGGATCAGGGGTTCACGCGCGTCCAGGCCGGCGAGCGCGTTCTCGTCGACTTTCCGGTGTTTCACCCTCAGTTCGGCCAGGTCCGCGAGCGTCCTGAAGATCGCCTTGCGGATGCCCATTTCCGCGGTCATGGCCGCCTCGACGTGGGCGTCCGTGCGTTTTTCGAAGACGAGGGTGTCCTGCTTTCCCGCGAGGATGCGTTCCGTGAATCCGGCCGGAATCCGGAGCAGGCGCACGGGCGGCCCGGACGGTTCCTCTTCGAGTACACGGATGTCGATGTTTTCAGAAACGAAGGAATCGAGTATCCTGTGCGACAGAAAGCCCCCGTCCAGATTCCGCACGGCGAGGAAGGCTTTGGGCGCTTGTCCGCCCCCCATGTTCCGGAAGACGCTGCCGAAGATCGCGATATACAGGCAGGGGATGACGAGCATCCACAGTGCGGTCGTCCTGTCGCGGGCGATGAGCCGGAGGCTCTGGAGGGCGAGGGCGAGTATGGTTTTCATGGGCGGAATTTCCGGGAGAACAGCATCATGGCGAGTCCGTTGAAGACCAGCGCGGCGAGGCCCAGCACGGCCAGGTTCATTCCGATCGCGGACGGCGGGAGGTTTTCGATGAGCATTTTCTTCAGGGCGTCCTGCCCCCAGTAGATGGGCGAGAGCACAGACATCGGTTTGAGGAAGGGAGGCAGGAAATCGATCTGGATCATGGCGCCGCCGGTCATGCCGAAGAAGAGGATGACGGCCGGGGCGACGGCCTGGATCTGTGAACGCTTCCGCACCAGGCCGTAGAGGGCGCCGATCACGCCGGTGAGCGCGGCGAGCAGGATCGCCGAAAAGAGGACGAAAGGCCCGAACTGTTCCGCCGGGATGCGGATGCCGAATAAGAGGCAAGCGGCCAGCCAGACCAGGACGTGTGCGGCCATGCCGGCGATCCACAGGAAAATCAGTTTGGATGAAACAAACGTCCCGATCCCCACCGGACCGGCGATCTGTCTGTGCAGGGTCCGTCTCTCGTGTTCCGTATGGAAGTCCCGCGCCAGGGCCTCGATGAGGAAAAGCAGGGAGAAAATCGCGATCCCGGCCAGGAGATGGACATAGAGAACGGAAGACGGTACGCTTTCCTCCTGTCCGTCCACGCCGGCTTCGCGGAGCACGATTTGGGGCGGGAAGAGCACGTTTTCCAACCTCCGGATCAGCAGATAGATGTTCACGGAGAGGACCGCGATTTCCCCGGTCGTGAATTCCGTGTCCGTGTCGATATGGCGGCGGATCTCGCGGACCGGGCCGTCGGCGATCCGGAAGAGCCGGTCACCCCCTTCGGCGAGGATGGAGACGGTTTCTTCCGCGATACGCGGCGCGAAAGACTCGCCCGGATTCTTGATCAGGAGCAGCTCCGCCGGTTTTTCGTCCAGCAGGGTCCGTCCGAATCCTTTCGGGATGACGAGCAGGGCCGAGCCTTTGCCCCGGTCCATCCAGGCCCGTCCCGTTCCCGAATCCAGGGCCGTGACCTCGAACATTTGGGCGAGTTCGCCCCGCCCGAACGCTCCGGTCAGGAATTGCGAGGCGAAACTCCGGTCGTGATCCTCGGTCAAGAGGCGGACCCGCACCGCAGTTTCCCCGCTTTCCTTCGGACCGAAAATCAGGCCCAAAAGCAGGGCGAAGAGCAGGGGCATGGAGACCAGGAGGAGGAATCCGCCCGGACTTTTCACCTTGAGAAGGAGATCTTTTTTGATCAGTGTGCCAATCAATCCCTGAGCTCCCTGCCCGTGAGTTTGATGAAGACCGAATCGAGGTTCGGTTCCCGGATCGCCAGATTGTCGATCCCGAATCCCGACCGGATCAGGGTTTCGATAAACTGGCCCGTCCCGTGCCGGACCGGGAGGCTGTAGACGACTTCGTTCTCCGATATGGAAATCAGCGAAAGATCCGTCAGGGTGTCCGGAAGCGATTCGGCGGCTGTTTTTTCGAAGGTTCCCGTCACCCTGAGGATGCGGTTTTCCCCCACGATTTTCTGGATTTCGTCCTGGGTGCCCATGGCGAGGATGCGTCCGTGATCCAGAATCGCGAGCCGGTCGCACAGGGCTTCGGCCTCGTCCATGTAATGGGTGGTGTAGAGGATGGTGGTCCCGGATTCCGCGATGTTCCGGATAGTCTGGAGCATGTTGTGGCGTGCCTGCGGGTCGATGCCCACGGTGGGTTCGTCCAGGAGCAGCAGGCGCGGATGGTGGATCAATCCGGCCGCCATGTTCAGCCGCCGTTTCATCCCGCCGGAATAGGTCTTCACGCGGTCTTTCGCGCGGTCCGCCAGTCCCGTCATGGTGAGCAGCTCTTCCACTCGCGACTTCAGGGCCGCTTTCTTCATGCCGTACAGCGCGCCCCAGAAATTCAGGTTCTCCACGGCGTTCAGTTCTTCATACAGCGCCACGTCCTGGGGTACGACGCCGAGTTTCCGACGCACGCCCGCGCCCGCGCGGTGGACGTCCCGGCCGTCGAGTTCGATCGTCCCGGCGTCCGGGTGAACGAGTCCGCAGATCATGTGGATGGTCGTGGTCTTTCCCGCGCCGTTGGGGCCCAGAAATCCGAAGATCTCTCCTTCCCGTACATCGAATGAGAGATCATCGACCGCGGTGAGAAGACCGAAGGTTTTGGTCAGGCCGGAGACTTTGAGCATGCGTTCCCCGCAATTGAAATGGATATCAGGCCCGGATCCTCACGGTTCCGGTTGTTTCTTGTACGGGAAGTATCGCGGATTGTTGCTTTCTTCGGGTTGTCGGGTCAGGCCGCCGTTTCGGTCCGGAGCAGCTCTTCCAGCAACTCCCGGACGTCGATATGGTTTTTCAGATAGTATTTCGCCTTGGAAAAATCCAGGCCGACCTTGATCGACCAGGCTTTTTCCGGAAGGGCCTGAAAAAGATCTTCATCCGTCCAGTCGTCGCCGAAAGCCATGATGAAGTCCCAGCTGTCATTCGAAGTCCAGAACAGGCTGGCGCGGCCCTTGTGGATGCTTCCGTGTTTGACTTCGATCATCCGGGCGCCTTCGGCCACGATCAGATGCAGGTTGGCGGTGAGTCCGAGGAGGGTTTCTTTCAGCTCGCGGGCGCGTTCGATACCCTGGCCGGGATCGGCCTTCCGGTAATGCCAGGCCAGGGAGAAGGATTTTTCCTCGATCAGCGATCCGGGCGTCCGGTCCACGTAGACTTCAAGCAAGGGGCGAATCTCATCTTTCCAGTCATCCTTGAGCGGTTCGATCATGTGCCATTCGCCCTGTCTTTCACGTACCCAGACGCCGTGTTCCGCCGCCATGCCGACATCGAGATGACCGAGCCAGTTTTCCAGGGTCAGGCGGTCGCGTCCGCTGATGATGACCACGTGATTTCGCGGGTTGGCGATGAGGTTTTCCATCAGCGTGTTCAGGGACGGATCCGGCCGGGCCTTCTCGGGGGTGGATGCAAATGGCACGAGTGTCCCGTCATAATCCAGGAAAATCAGCCTTTTTTCCGCTTTTACGAAATTCGATTTCAGCCGTGAACGAGATTTTCCGCAGAGTATCCTGGATCCCAGGGCATCCTGGATACCCCGCGTATTGGCGAGATGCCGCATAAAATCCTGCGCCCAGGCCGTGACATCGTACCGGCATATCCGGTTTCGCATGACGGCGTTGCGGGATTTGCGCTCCTCTTCGGACAGAGAGAGCGCCTCGACTATCGCGTCCGCCATCTCTTCGCGGTTGTTCGGATTGACGATGATCGCCTCGGAAAGCTCGGTCGCCGCGCCCGCCATTTCGCTGAGGATGAGGACCCCCAGGTCGTCTTCCCGGGCGGCGAGAAACTCCTTCGCGATCAGGTTCATGCCGTCCCTGAGCGGTGTGATGAGCGCCGCATCGGCCGCCTTGTAAAGCGCGATCAGCCGGTTGAAATCCATGGCGCGGTACAGGTACCAGATGGGCATCCAGTCTATGGTGCCGTACTTGCCGTTGATGCGCCCGACCCGTTCATCCACGCTGCGCTTGAGCCGCTGATACCGCTCGACGGAAGTCCGAGAAGGCACGGCGATCATGATCAGGGTTACCCGGCCCCGGTATTCCGGATATTTTTCAAGGAAGAGGTCGAATGCGTCGAGGCGCTGCGGGATGCCCTTGGTATAATCGAGCCGGTCGACCGAAAGGATCATTTTGCAGTCATTCCCTGCCCGGATCCTGGAAATGATCCCCTGAATCCATTCGCGGTCGCCGTCTGTCCGTGAAAACCTGTTGAAGTCGATCCCCATGGGAAAGGCGTCGACCTTCGTGATCCGGTGGTTGTGCGCGATCTGTCCAAAAGTCTGTTCATGTCCCAGAAGCCGCCGGACGCTGCTTGTGAAGTGCCGGACATAGTCATAGGTGTGGAAACCTATCAGATCGGCGCCCATGATCCCTTGCAGGATTTCTTTCCGCCAGGGCAAAAGCCGGAAGATTTCATAGGAGGGAAACGGGATATGCAGGAAGAATCCGATCTGTGCCCCGGGGAGCTTTTCTCGGATCATCTGCGGCAGCAGCATCAGATGATAATCATGTATCCAGATACGGTCGTCGGGTTCCGCCACATCGAGCACCGCATGGGCAAAAAGCTTGTTTACGCGCAGATACGATCGCCACTGCTGGCTGTCATAGGTCACATCGTCTGAGAAATAATGAAAAAGCGGCCAGAGGGTCTTATTGCAGAATCCGGAGTAGAAGAGACGGGTCTCACGGCGGGACAGGAAGACGGGATGGCTTTCGTAACGCCGGTGCAGTTCATTTTCCAGAGCTTTTCTGTGATCGCCGTCGAGACCATCCGACAAGAGTCCGCACCAGCCGATCCACCGGCTCTCATAAGACCGATAAAAAGAGGACAGTCCGGTCGCCAGGCCGCCGACGCTTTCCCTGAACTGATCGATCCCTTTCTTGTGTTCCACGGTGACCGGCAAACGGTTGGAAACCAAAAGCAGTCTGGACATGAGATCAAAAATCCTTATCAATGATGGTATTATCGGGTCCGAAAAAAGTCATGAAGACCTTTCCGGTCGGGCATTTCGATACGAATCGGAGCGGAAAACCATTTATTCAGGCGAACACGACTTATCTATTATATCAAAGGTTTCGCGTAATGTCAAGGCCTAATCCGGGGTGGACGGGTTTTTCACAATTCCAAGGCATTGGCATAAAAAAAGTGCTTGCTCTGTTGGGGGATTGCTTTTATCTTACTTGTTATCATGTCCAAACAGGAAAACCGATGGACTCAGTTGTCAGACACACCCAACTCCCAGAACTCGAGTCTCCCTGCTTTGTCGCGGCATGGCCGGGTATGGGCAGCGTGGCGTTGACGGCCGTGCATTATCTCAAAGAGAAACTCAAGGCGACCTTGTTCGCCGAATTGCCCTCACATGATTTCTTTTCGCCTTCCGGCGCGATCATATCGAACCAGATCATCCTGCCGCCGGAGAATCCTTCCAACCAGTTTTTTTATTATCAGTCTCCGGACCGGCAGCGTGACATTATCTTCTTTCTGGGAAGCATTCAGCCTGTGCCGCACCGGGAACATGATTTCGCGGTGAGGGTGATTGAATTTGCGGAGAGTTGCGGGATCCGGCAGGTGTATACGGCGGCCGCCGCCCCCTCGGACATGGATTACCGGGACAAACCCCGAGTTTTTGCCGCGCCGAACAACCCGGATACCCTGAAGCGGCTTCTGGAACATCACGTGCATTTCATGGGTGACGGCAATGTGGCCGGGCTCAACGGCCTCCTGGTCGCGGTCGCGGGGCAGCGCGGTCTCAGCGGGACCTGTCTTTTGGGAGAGATTCCGTTTTTCACGGCCCAGATCGAATTTCCCAGGGCCGCCATCGCGATTCTGGAAGTACTCAATCCGATGCTCGGTGTCGAAGTTGATTTTCTGGATCTGGAAGTGTATGCCGGTCAGAAGGATCAGGAAATCGCTCCGCTCGCCGAACTGCTCGTCAAGGAAGAGGTGGAACCCAAAGAGCCGGAAGAGGAAAAGCCGGTCCCCGAATCCCAGGCCGAGGAGGCTGTCCCCAAGTCGGTGCGTCTCAAGGTCGAACAGTTGTTTCGTCAGGCCGAATTCGACGGTTCCTACAAGAGCAAGATGCGGTTGAAAGAGGAGTTGGACCAGTGGGGTCTCTTCGACGACTATCTGGACCGGTTTCTGGATTTATTCAAGAAAGCCTGATTGCATTTTCCCGGAGGCCGTAAGACTCCGTTGATATGGCTGAGTCAATGAAAAAGCCGACCCGCGCAGACGGGACGGCTTTTTTGTGCCGGAGGAGAGACTCGAACTCTCAAGGGCGCAAGGCCCGGGGGATTTTGAGTCCCCTGCGTCTACCAGTTCCACCACTCCGGCGTTTTTGAAAACCGAGAATCAATTTAACCATTTTTTCCGGAATGTCAAGAAAAATCCAAGACCCGAGGGAATGAACGGAGCCGGGTGTGCGGCAAATAGGATCCCGGATTCGGGCGGGGAAGTTTTCGGGGTTCCGGACCGATTTTCCTGATTGTCAGGGATTTTATCCAGCAGTCATAATTCTCAGATCCGAATCTTCCCGATTTTGCCTTGACATTCGTCCCTGAAATATGGATATTATCACACGTTTTGTCCGTTCATCCGCGAGATCCGATTTGGGACAGTTGCACGAGACACTCCCGGTCAAGCCGGTCTGCGGCGTGATGGCCGTGCCGGGATTCGCGCTCTATCCGGTGTTCCGGAAACTCGAAGCGCGTCTCGGACCGATCGAGGACCGGTCCCGGACGTTTCCGTTTCGTTTCTCCGATTACTACCGGAAGGAGATGGGCGATTCACTCGAGAAATGCTGGGTGAGTTTTCGGATGCTGATGCCTCCCGAAGAATTGTCCGAACTCAAACGGTTCACCAACGATCTCGAATCAGAATTGAGCGTGGAGGGCCGGCGGCGGGTGAATCTCGATCCCGGATACGTGACGGCCGCGAAGCTCGTCCTCGCCTCGACCAAGGATTTCGCGCACCGGGTCTGTCTCGGCGGCCGGATTTACGGAGACGTCCAGCTGCGTTATATCCGGGGCGCGTTCCGGCCGTCCGACTGGACGTATCCGGATTATTCGTCCGGGGAGGCACTCGCCTTCTTCACGCGGGTGCGCGAGCGGTTCCAGACACAGGAAAAGAAGCCATGAACAAATCGATCCGATATGAAGATGCGGGCGTCAACATCGCGGCCGGTGAAGAGGCGGTCCGGCGGATCAGGCATCTGGCGCGGTCCACTTTCGGCCCGGGCGTACTCACCGATCTGGGGCGTTTCGGCGGATTCTTCCAGCCCGATCTGTCCCGCTACCGCGAGCCGGTACTGGTGTCGTCCATCGACGGGGTGGGCACCAAACTCAAAGTCGCCTTCCTCATGAACCGGCACGACACGGTCGGCGAAGATCTGGTGAATCATTGCGTGAACGACATCCTTGCGGGCGGCGCGCGCCCCCTGTTTTTCCTCGACTATATCGGCACGGGTGTGCTCCGTCCGGAAACGGTGGAGGAACTCATCCGCGGCATGGCGGCCGGATGCCGGAACGCCGGGTGCGCCCTGATCGGCGGCGAGATGGCCGAGATGCCGGGATTCTACCAGGCGGGCGAGTATGATCTCGCCGGCTGCATCGTGGGCATCGTGGAGAAATCCCGCGTGATCAACGGCGAGACGATCCAAAAAGGGGATGTGCTGATTGGTCTGCCTTCCTCCGGGCTCCATACGAACGGGTATTCCCTGGCCCGCAAGGTGCTTTTCGAGGCGGCCGGATTCGATGTCCATGCCCGCCTTACGGGACTGGAACGTCCCGTCGGGGAAGAGCTGCTCGCGGTGCACCGGTGCTACCTGCCGGCCGTCGATCCGCTGCTCGACGACTTTCCAATCCGGGGCATGGCGCACATCACGGGCGGCGGGATCGTGGGCAACACCTCCCGCATCCTGCCCGAAGGACTCGGACTGTCCATCGACTGGGATTCCTGGACGATACCCACGATCTTCCGTCTGATCCAGGAACACGGGAACGTGTCCGACGAAGAAATGCGGAAGAGTTTCAATCTGGGGATCGGCCTGATATTCATCGTCCGCCCCGGCGATGCGGATGCGCTGATCTCACGGCTCGAATCCGGCGGGGAGAATCCCTGCGTGGCCGGTGAAGTGGTTTGATTGATCTTTACAAACCACTGGTTTTGCCGGTGGTTCACGATCTGAAACGGGTCGGCACTAAACGTGCCTTCTTTTACTCGCGGCCTTTGGCCGCGATCAAAAGCCACCGGCTTTGCCGGCGGTTGTTTATTTTCCCGGGACCGGGAAAAACAGAATCCAATCCAATTGAGAAGGCCTTCCTATGATCTCATTGTTTGTCGTATTGCTGCTCGGTTATCTGGCGGGGTCGATCCCCACGGCGATCATCGCGAGCCGGATCGTGATGAAGGACGACATCCGGAATCACGGCAGCCGGAACGCCGGTGCGACGAATGTGTTCCGCGTGATGGGGTGGAAACCGGCGCTGATCGTGGTGCTCATCGACATCGGCAAGGGTGTGCTGGCCACGCTGGTCTTCGCGCGCATCGCGGTGGACGCACCCGTCCTGTCCCCCTTCATCCTGCAACTTCTCGCGGGATGCGCCGCCATCGCCGGCCACATCTGGACCGTGTTCGCGCAGTTCCGCGGCGGCAAGGGCGTGGGTACGGCCTTCGGTGTGCTGGTCGGACTCGCGCCGGCCGCCAGCCTGATCACGCTCGGAGTCTGGCTGATTCTCGTATTTGCGACGCGGATCGTCTCCGTGGGATCGATCGCGGCGGGGCTGGTATTCCCGCTGGTTCTCCTGATCCAAAAAACCGTCCTGAAATCCCCCGTTCCCGACGGGCTCCTGATCATGGGGATCACGCTGGGCTTCCTGATCGGGGTGACGCACCGGGCCAATATCCGCCGCCTCCTGCGGGGCGAGGAGCACCGTTTCGGTTCCTCCCGGAATAAGGAAGGGGCATGAGCGTCCGCGTCGGCGTACTCGGCGCGGGCGGTTGGGGCACGGCGCTCGCCATGCTGCTCGCCGGGAACGGCCATGCGGTCCGGCTCTGGGAATACAACGCGGAGGCGGCCGCGCGCCTCGCCAGGACACGGGAGAATCCATTCCTGCCGGGTATACCGATTCCGGAAACCGTACGGGTCACCGCCGATCTGCAGGAAACCGTCAAGGATGCCGAAATCATCCTGCTCACCGTGCCGTCGCACACGGTACGTTCCGTGGCCGGCCTGCTTGCCGGATTGGGATTGCCCGACGCGCTGATCGTCAGCGGCACGAAGGGAATCGAAAACCATACGCTGAAGCGGGTCTCGCAGATCCTGACCGAGATGATTCCCGATCTCCCGGCGGGACGGATCGCGGCGCTTTCCGGCCCCAGCCACGCCGAGGAGGTCGCCCGGGGCATTCCGACCGCGGTCACGGCGGCGTCCACGGTATCGGCCGCCTCGCGGCGGGTCCAGGAGATTTTCATGAACGACCGGTTCCGAGTCTATTCGAGCCGCGATCCCGTCGGCGTCGAATTGGGCGGGGCGCTGAAGAACGTCATCGCCGTCGCGGCGGGCATCAGCGACGGCGCGGGATGCGGCGACAATACCAAGGCCGCGCTCATGACGCGGGGCATCGTGGAGATCACCCGCCTCGGCACGGCCATGGGCGCCGAGGCCGAGACCTTCGCCGGACTGTCCGGGATCGGCGACCTGATCGTGACCTGCACCAGCCGGCACAGCCGCAACCGCTTTGTGGGCGAGGAGGTGGGCAAGGGGCGTCCCCTGAATGAGGTGCTCGACGGGATGCTCATGGTGGCCGAAGGGGTCCGCACGACCCAGTCCGCGTTGGATCTTTCCAAAATACACCGGGTGGACATGCCGATCACGCGCGAGGTGTACCACGTGCTTTTCGAACGCAAACCCGCACGCCGGGCGATCGAGGACCTGATGACGCGAGAAGCCAAGGCGGAGGACAGGGGGGTGTGACGGGAGAA
>DSAP01000097.1 GCA_011046415.1 bacterium
CCGCGACCGGTTACGGATACATTCAGATCGCGAACGAGATTCCCGCTGATCCGGGCGCAAAGGCCTATACGGTGAAGACCTTCGCGGAGAAACCCAATCAGGAAACGGCCGGCCGTTTCCTGAGCTCGGGGGATTTTTTATGGAACAGCGGAATTTTTATCATCCCCTCGGAAGTCTATCTGGATGCCGTGAAACAGTTTCTCCCGGATCTGTATGCCGGACTCATGGAAATCCGGCGCGCGATGCATAAACCCTACTTCAACGAGGTGCTGAACCGGGTATACCGGCAGATCAAGGGGGTGTCGATCGATTACGGACTGATGGAGAAGGCCGGCAACGTCTATACGGTCCGTGGCGAGTTTTCCTGGAACGATCTCGGCAGCTGGGAGCAGGTCTATGATATCAGCAAGAAAGATGCGGAGGGCAATGCCGTATCGGGCGAGGCATTGTTTGTAGATACACGGGATTCCTACGTGTACAGCCAGGAGGGACTGGTGGCCATGGTCGGTCTCGAGAATGTGATCGTCGTCCGGGACGGTGATGCCATCCTCGTGTGCGCGCGCGACCGGGCCGAGGACGTGAAGAAAGTGACCGAATGGTTGCGCGCCAAAAAAATGACATCCTATCTATAAAAAGTCGGGGGAAGAATGACTTCTACTGAACTCGCATCCTATCTAAAGGAAACCCAGTTTATCGCGGATCTGAAATCCGACACCAAAAACGCCGTGATCGAGGAATTGCTTCAACCTCTGGTCGACGCGCATCTGGTCAAAAGCAAACACCTGGTGCTGATGACACTGAAGCAGCGCGAGACGCTCGGATCGACCGGCATCGGCAGTCATGTGGCGATTCCACACTGCCGGACGCTTTCCGTATCGGAAATCCATATCGTGGCCGGACTGTCCCGGAACGGCATCGATTTCGACGGCATTGACGGAAAAAAGGTGCAACTCTTTTTCCTGATCCTCGCGCCTCCGCAGGAAGAAACCAACCGATACCTGCCGATACTCGGCAAGATCTGTGAGCTGGCCCGCGAGAAGAAACTCCGCGAACAGATGATCAAGGCGCAGGATTTAAATGAATTCATCCGGATCATTCAGAAAGGGAAGTAGCCATGGGTCGCAATCAGGTCGAACTGCTCGTGCTGTATCACGACATTCAATCCATGCTGCTCGACGCGAAACAGGAAGAGGATTGCATGGGGTTTACGATGGAGGGAGAGGAGAAACTGAAGGAGGCGATGCAGGAGGTCGAACGGAAGATCGAGACCCGGTACCTGCGGACCTTCGAGCGTCTCAAGACGCGATACAGCCATCCCATCGTGCCCGTGCAGGACGGGACCTGCCTCGGATGTTTTTCCAGGCTGCCGACGTCCTACAATGAACGCGGGCGGAACGAACAGGAGGTATTCACCTGCGAGAACTGCGGCAGGCTGCTGTACTGGGTCGCGTGAGTCGACGCGGTCGCTTCGATTCCACGGGCGGGCGCATTCCATGTTTTCCCCTTTGAGACGGATTGAATGTCGTATTCGAAGCGTGTATACAATCCGGCGGGTAAGAATCTATCCGCCACATCTCATCCAATCAGGAGGCATGTGTTATGGGAAAGATTTCGGATCATATCAAAGAGGCCGACTGGAAAAGCGAAAAGCATGTGCCGGCGATCGAATGTCCCGACCGGGTCACGGCCGGTGAACCCTTCACGGTGATCGTGAGCGTGGGCAAGGAGATTCCACACCCGAACACGACCGAGCATCATATCCGCTGGATATCGCTCTATTTCCATCCCAAAGGCGAGAACCAGGTGTACGAGGTCGGGCATTATGAATTCAATGCGCACGCCGAATCGGTGAAGGGTGCGAACGAGGGGCCGGTATTGACCGAGCCGATTATCCAGACCACGCTGAGGATCAAGGGCGATGGCGTGCTCCACGCCGTCGAACTCTGCAACATCCACGGGCTGTGGCAGTCCACCAAAGAGGTGGCGGTGTGAAAAGGGGTGGCCGGGGGTGAGTGGTAAGGGGTCGATGCCGGATCGATCCAAAAGGCAGGCCGTCGAACAGGGGCGGATCATTTCAATTGTCGGACTCTGAATTCATCCGGTTTCAGGGGCGCTGACGGATGGGGCTATTGGGCGCGCATATTTCCACAGCGGGCGGTTTGGATCAGGCCTTCGACCGCGGGGAGAGGCTCGGCTGCGAGGCGATTCAGATTTTCACGCGGAACCAGCGGCGCTGGAATCCGCCGCCGCTTTCAGAAAAGGCGGTCGCGGCGTTCCGTCTGCGTTACGAAAAATCACCGGTCCGGTCGGTGGTGAGCCATGGGTCGTACCTGCTCAATCTGGCCAGTCCGGACCGGGATCGGCGTACAAAATCCTTTTCCACGCTGCTGGATGAGATCGACCGGGCCGGACGTCTGGGGATTTCCTGTTTCGTCTGCCATCCCGGATCACACAGAGGCGCGGGAGAATCCGCCGGGCTCGACTCCCTTGCGGAAACCCTGAACCGGGCGCTGTCCGAAAGACCGGATTCGCCGGTCCGTCTGCTGCTCGAGAATACCGCCGGATCGGGCCATCATCTGGGCGCGCAATTTGAACAATTCCGGTACGTGATCGATCGAATCGAAGATCCGTCGCGGATCGGAATTTGTTTCGATACGGCCCATGCATTCGCGGCGGGGGCCGCCCTGTCCACTCCGGGGGAAATCCGCGATACGTTCGGTGCGCTGGATGCGGTTGTCGGGCTCGAGCGCATCCGGGTGTTTCACCTCAACGACAGCAAGGCCGGTTCCGGCACACGGGTCGACCGTCACGAGAATATCGGGAAAGGCCGGCTCGGCACGGAGATTTTTTCATTCCTGCTCCATTCAGAAGTTTTCAAGGACAGGCCCATGTTGCTCGAGACGCCGGGTGGCGAGGAGGGCTACCGGGAGGATCTGGCGGCATTGAGATCCCTGATTCACGGCGGCGGGGGTCGCAGTCGATCATGAATCGGCAGGATTTGCGACAAATGGATGACATTTTGCTTTTCCTTTCTTATATTTTGTGTGTCCTGCCGATCCAAAATAACGGGGTTCGGAACGTTCATCCAACAGAACACGTCTAGACGGGAAGGAAACGATGCCGAAAGGATACAACGCCGCAGAAGTGCTGACGATGGCCGTGGAGCTCGAGAGGATGGGGAAGTCGTTCTACGACGCCATCCTCCACGACCTGGACGATCCCCGGGCGCGGGAGATCTTTCAGATCCTGTCCGATGATGAGGTCAGGCATGAAAAACTCTTTCAGGACATGATGCATGCCGTCGCTCCGGCCGGTGCGTCCGAACCCGGCGATCCGGAGATCATCGCCTATTTCAGGGAATTGATGGACTCGAGAATTTTTCCGTCTCCGTCCGAGATACTCCGTATCCGCGAGAAACTGGGCGATCCGGCGGCCGGCATCCGGATCGCACTGACGTTTGAAAAGGATTCGATCCTTTTCTTCCATGAGATGCTGGTGTTCGCACCGGATGACGACCAGCCGGTGATCAAGCAGATCATCGATGAAGAGCGGGATCATTTGCTGCGCATCCTGAAACTCAAGCAGGATTTGAAACTCTAATTCAATCATCGAAAGGAGGAGAAAATCCATGGCGCTCGATGTCACGACGCTGACGGTTGAACAGGCGCTGGCCATCTCGATGAACTCGGAAATCGATTCCGAGCGGGTCTACCGGAAACTCGGGGAAATGGTGCACAATTTTGTACTCAGGGAAAAAATGGCTTTTTTGATTTCCGAAGAGAAGAAACATCAGAAAATCATTCGGGCTTTATTCGATAAACTGGCCCCGAACCTGGAAATGAAACTCACGGAACAGCGGATTTATCCGGGGCTGAATCTTGTGGTCGAGGAATCCGCCACGGTGACGGATCTTTTGGAAGCGGCGATGGAAGCGGAAAAGGCCGCCGAGGAATTTTTCGACGCACTCTCACAGGAGGCGGAGGAACGCGGCGTCCAGGAAATCTTGCAGTATCTCGCCAGCATGGAGCACAGCCACTATTTTCTGCTCAAGGGGGAATACGATCTCTGCATGCGGGATGAGTCCTATTACGAAAGGGAGGATTTTCAGTTCGACATGGTTCACATCGGGCCGTAGGATATGTAACGACAAGTTGTTTTGACGGGATTAACAGGATGAAAGGGATGCGAATTTTTCCGGACATCCTGTTTTCCTGTCCTGTCGGAGCGTACCCATCACGTCATCCAAACTGAAGGAGAGCCAATCATGAGAGTCTCGATGCCGTCCGCGATCATCCGTCCCGCGCATCAATGGACCGGAATTTTGCTGATTTTCTTCATCGGCGTAAAGATGCTCTCCGGATTGAACTTCACCGGAGCCATCGATATTTTCGACGTCCGGACTGCCTCGTGGTTTCATTTCTCAAAATGGATCGATATTCCACTTCTTTTCTTGTTTTGCTTTCATGCGGCCTACGGCCTGCTCCGGCTTTTCATCGGCAAGGTTCAGAAAAAGTGGCTGGCTTTTTTCATCGCCAGCGGGATTGCGCTGGCTCTGTTCCTCACCGGGGCGGGCGTGATGTATTTTTGAACGAGAAGAAGCAAATGATCGGAGCGGTGGGTACAACCCTGTTTAGGGATCCGCTGACAAGTTACATGTAAAAAAGTTCAACCTGAATGGGATTGGTATATATACAGATTTCATTCCAGAGGAGGCGTTTTGTCTGAAATCCACCCCCTGATCGCGCTCCGGCGCAGCGGCCGGCTGATCGATCCGTCCCGCTCCATCCCGGATGAAACGCTGGAATCGTTGCTTGAGGCGGCGAGATGGGCGCCTTCCTGCATGAACAACCAGCCCTGGCGGATCGTGGTTTCCAGGGCGGATTCCCTCGATCGGGTCAAATCATGCCTGAGCCGGGGCAATGGCTGGGCGCTTGCCGCTCCCCTGATCCTGACATTCACGAGCACCCCCGGGCTCGGGTGCCAAATTTCCGGCCGGGACTACTATCCCCTCGACCTGGGACTCGCGATCGAGAATCTCCTGCTCCAGGGTACGCATCTGGGCCTGGTGGTGCATCCGATCGCCGGATTCGACGAGGCGGGCGTGAAGTCCGTGCTCCGGATCCACGACGAGTACCGGATCCATGCGCTGGTGGTGGCCGGCTATCCGGGTACCCCGGAAACCGCGGATCCGGCCTTGCTGGAGCGCGAACGGGCGCCCCGCGTGCGGAAGCCGCTGGAAGAGGTGGTTCGGTGGGAGATGTTTTCGTGAGCATCCCGGAGTCCGACAATCCGCTTGAATTTCTAACCCAAAGTTCATTAACTTATCGCGTACTCACGATTTCACGGGGTTCTGTGGGGCGGCGGCGTCCGGGACGGCCGCCTGCCGTTTCCCGGGGGGGACTTTGGCTGGAGGAAGAGCAGGACGTTCCGAGCACGCGGCCGGGCGGATGCGGATCGGCCGAATGAAAACCCGGGCCGGATCATCCGTGCCGCTTTATTTCATCAGCAGGGGGTGAACCTATGATTCTCACAATTACGCCGGATGCCCATATCGAGCGCACCTTTCTGGTTTCGGGACTGACTCTCGGATCGGAGCTCAAGGCCGAGCAGGAGGTGGTCATGCCCGCCGGCACGGGGGTGAGCATCTCCCTCGTTTTGAAGGAACTCCGCGCGCAAACCCTGGCCGCGGGTCTGGTCGCCGGGTTCAACGGCGATTATTTCCTGGATCTGCTCGATCATCTCTTCGTCCCGAATCAATTTTTCCGCACGAACGGCGAGACCTCCACGAGTTTTCATCTGGTGGAATTCGACCGGCGGCGTGAAACAAACACCGCATCCGTCACCATGTTCGGTCTGCCCGATCATGCCGATCAGCTCCACAGCCTGCTCAGAAATCACACGGAAGAAACCTCCGCGGTCGTCCTCGGAGGAAGTCTGATTTCCGGATTGCCGCTGAACACGTTCCGCCGGTTGATCGAAGAGGCGCATTCGCTGAACCTGATGACCGTGCTCCACGCGACCGGCCGCGGCCTGAAAGAGGCACTCGAGGCCTGTCCCGACCTGTTGCGCCTGACGCGGGAAGATCTTTCGCGGCTCCATCCGGATTTTTCGGACATGTCCCGGCCGGTTTCCATCCTCATCCCCAAACTCAGGGAGAGGCTGGGTAACTGGGCGGCGGATGCGATCATGGTGCTCCTCGCCCCGCATATTGCCCTGGCCGTCACCCGGGACGGCGTGTTCCAGGGGGTGGCAGAGGAGGTGCCGTTCGTGAACCGTTCCGGCGTGGAGGAGGCCTTCACCGCCGGCGTCACCCTGTCCTATCTGAAGAACCGATCCTGGAAGGAAGCGCTGCCCCTCGGCCTCGCGGCCGCGTCGGCTACTATCCTGCAGGTGGGCAAGGCGGTGTGCCGGAGAAAGGATGTCGAGGCGATTCTGCCGACGGTGGAGGTGAAGACGATGGGGTAAGGGGAGCGGAGACACGGAGGAGAGCAGGGACGGATATCCCGAGACCAAAGTCACGGAGTCAGGATGTGATCAGTTGACCGGTGCATGACCATCGCCGCTGCGCGAAGAAGGAACCGGGGTGACGGATTTGCATGAGCCGGTCTCTTCAGGAGTGGCTTCAGAAGATGGATTCGGCATATAACCGGTTTTCAAAACGAGAAGAGGAAAAAATAGATTATGGGAAAACCGCTGGCGTTTTATGAAGCGCTCTATCGGGACATGGAGGCGGCCCGAGATGCGACCGGGATCCAGGAAAAAGTCCTGATTCAGGTCGGGTCGGCCACCTGCGAAAAAGCCGCGGGGGCCGATGCCGTGATGGTGGAATTCACGAAACTGATTCAGGCGTCTGGTAGACAGGACATCCTGCTGAAACAGACGGGATGCACCGGCCGGTGCGCACGGGAGCCGGTCGTGGGCGTCTTCTTCCCCGGGAAGATGCCGGTGAAGTATGAAGAGGTCACGGTTCCCAAGGTGCAGACGATTTTCCAGGAACACGTCCAGAACGGCCGGGTCGTCACGGATCTCATGCTCGACAAACGCACGGACACGCTGTACAACCATGTGGTCACGCTTTGCTCGTCCCGGTCCTGCAGCCCGGATTCCGGACGCACGCTCGAAAACCGCCTCAAAAGGCGTCTCGACGCCAACGGGGTCGATCCCGATACGATCCGTATCTTTCAAGGCGGCTGCATGGGGCTCTGCTCCCCGGGCGCCAAAGGCAATCAGCGCGTCATGATGGTTTATCCGGCGAAAGCGCTTTATCACTTCCGCACCGATCAGCAACTGGACGAGATCATCCAATCCCATTTCGTCCGGAACGAGATCCTCTCTCAATACCTGACCCGGACGGATTTCATCACAGAGAATTTCTTCAAGCTCTACGGCGACGTGGCCTTTTTCAACAAACAGACCCGGCTGACCCTGCGTAACAGCGGCCTGATCGATCCCGAAAGCCTCGGGGATTACGTGGTCAACAAGGGATACGAGGCGCTCGCGCGGATCCTGGACGGGAAGGATTCCCGGGCCGTGATCGACGAGATCACCCGGTCCGGACTGCGTGGCCGGGGGGGCGGGGGATTTCCGACCGGCGCCAAGTGGAAAAACGCGATCACCTACACGGACGATCCGGTCAAATACGTCGTCTGCAACGCGGACGAGGGCGACCCCGGCGCATTCATGGACCGGAGCGCCCTCGAGGGCGATCCCTTCATCGTGATCGAGGGGATGACCCTCGGCGCATACGCTATCGGCGCGCGCAAGGGATTTGTCTATATCCGCGCCGAGTACCCCCTGGCCATCGAACGGCTCGAGCGAGCGATCCGCAAGGCGGAGGATCACCGTTTGCTCGGCAGGAACATCATGGATTCCGGATTCGACTTCGAGATCGAAATCCGTCTCGGCGCAGGCGCCTTCGTGTGCGGGGAGGAGACGGCCCTGATGTATTCCATCGAGGGGAAACGCGGCCAGCCGCGCATCCGGCCTCCCTATCCCACGCAGTCCGGCCTCTGGGGGCATCCCACCGTGATCAATAACGTGGAGACCTGGGCGAACGTGCCGACGATCATACTCTTCGGCGCGGAATGGTTCGGCCGGCTCGGCACGGAGAAGAGCAAGGGGACCAAGGTGTTCGCGCTGGCGGGAAAAGTCCGGAACACCGGTCTGGTCGAGGTCCCCATGGGCACACCGCTCCGCGAGATCATCTATGATATCGGAGGAGGCATTCCGGACGACAAGGCACTCAAGGCGGTGCAGACAGGCGGACCGTCCGGAGGGTGCATCCCGGCGAGGCTGATCGACACGCCGGCCGATTTCGAAAGCCTGGCGGCGATCGGCTCCATCATGGGTTCCGGCGGGATGATCATCCTCGACGAAGACGACTGCATGGTGGCGACCGCGAAATTCTTCCTCGAATTCACCCAGAGCGAATCGTGCGGAAAATGTGTGCCCTGCCGCGAGGGCACGCTGCGCATGCTCGAAATTCTCGAGCGGATCACATCCGGCGAGGGCGCGATGGAAGACCTCGACAAACTGGAGCGGCTGGGGCAACTGATCCGGAAGACATCGCTCTGCGGACTGGGCCAGACGGCACCGAATCCGGTACTGAGTACTCTCCAGAATTTCCGCGAGGAATATGAGGCGCATATCCTCCAGAAGCGATGCCCGACGCATAAATGTTCCCGGTTATTGAAATATGAAATCGATCCGGAGAAATGCGTGGGCTGCACACTCTGCGCGCGGCGCTGTCCGGTGCTGTGCATCGCGGGGAAACCGAAAGAGGCGCATGAAATCGATCAGTCCCGCTGCATCCAGTGCGGCGAGTGTTTCAATGCGTGCAAGTTCGGGGCGGTGAAAAAAAATTAAAAAAGAAGAATAAGGAATTCAATGAAACGTGTGAATTTGTTTATCGATGAAACCGCGGTGACGGTCGAGGCGGGCACGACGATCATGGAGGCGGCGGAGACGCTGGGCATCCGGATTCCGAGACTGTGCTACCATCCCGATCTGTCCATCGAGGGCGCGTGCCGCGTCTGCGTGGTCGAGGTCGAGGGATCCCGCAATTTCATCCCGTCCTGCGCCACCCCGGTTCAGGAAGGCATGCGGATCCGGACCAATTCCCCGGAAATCCGCCAGGCGAGACGAGACCTGATCGAGTTGATCATCGACAACCATCCGCGTGAATGCCAGACCTGCGAGCGGGACGGAAACTGCGAACTCCAGGATCTGTCCTACAGCCTGGGCGTGCGGGAACGGCTCTTCGAGGGAAAACGCAAACGGCATGACATCGAATCATCCAGTCCGTCCGTGATCCGCGATGCGGAGAAGTGCATCCTGTGCCGGCGCTGCATACGCGTCTGCAGCGAGGTGCAGGGCATTCACAACCTGAGCCAGCTCTACCGCGGATTCGATACGGTCGTCGCGCCGGCCTTCGAGTCCCCGATGAACGATTCGGTCTGTATCGCCTGCGGCCAGTGCATCAATGTCTGTCCGGTCGCCTCCTTCCTGGAACGGCCGTCCACAGAACGGGTCTGGGAGGCGCTGGCCGATCCCTCCCGGCATGTCGTGGTCCAGATCGCGCCCTCCATCCGCGCGGCGATCGGCGAGGGATTCGGACTGCCCGTGGGCACCCCGGCGACCGGACAGACGATCACAGCGCTCCGCCGTCTCGGATTCGACGTGGTCTTCGATACCAATTTCGGGGCGGACCTGACCATCGTGGAGGAAGCCCACGAATTCCTCGGACGGCTCGAATCCGGAAGGAACCTGCCCATGCTGACCTCCTGTTCTCCGGGATGGATCAAGTTTCTCGAACACTTCTATCCGGAACTCATCCCCAATGCGTCGAGCTGCAAATCGCCCATGCAGATGCTGTCCACGCTGACCAAGACGTTCTATGCGGAGAAAACCGGGATCGATCCCGCCCGGATTTTTATGGTCGGCGTCATGCCCTGCACGGCCAAGAAATTCGAGATCGAACGGCCGGAGCATTTCCATCCTTCGGGATACCCCTACACGGACGCCGTGCTGACGACGCGCGAGACAATCTGGATGATCAAGGCCTACGGCATCGACTTCACGAAACTGCCGGACGGGGAATTCGACGTGCCCCTCGGTTTCTCCTCGGGCGCGGGCGACATCTTCGGGACCACGGGCGGCGTGATGGAAGCGGCGTTGCGCACCGCGGCCGAGAAGCTGACCGGCAAACCGCTCGAGAAACTGGAATTCACCGAAGTCCGCGCGGTCGAGGGGCTGCGTGAGGCGTCCTTCGAACTGGCCGGAAAGACACTCAACGTGGCCGTGGCCAACGGGCTGAACAACGCGAAAATTCTCCTCGAACGGGTCAAATCCGGAGAGAAGTCCTATCATCTGCTCGAATTGATGGCCTGCCCGGGCGGCTGCATCGGGGGCGGCGGACAGCCCTATCCGCCGGAAGGACATTACGTGCTCGATCCCGAAGTGATCCGCCTGCGGGCCCGGGCCCTCTATGACATCGACGAGGCCAAGAAGGTGCGCAAGTCGCACGAGAATCCCTACATCCAAAAATTGTATCAGGAATTCCTGGGCGAGGCGGGCGGTTCGAAAAGTCACGAACTGCTTCACACCACTTACACGCCGCGCACGCCGAGGGGGATCAAATGACCGGAACCGATGTGAAAACAATCCTGCACAAAGACATCGTCAAATTCATCCGGGAATGCCTCAAAAAAGACCATCCGGATTCCTATCTGATCGCCGTGCTGCACAAGGTGCAGGGACGGTACGGATGGCTGTCCGAACCGCACATGGCCGAGGTGGCCCAGCTGCTTCAGGTGCCGACCGCGACGGTCAGCGGGGTGGCGACCTTCTATCATTTCTTCCGCCTGAGGCCGAGGGGGCGGTTCGCCATTTCGGTCTGCCTGGGCACGGCCTGTTTCGTCCGGGGGGCGGATGAGATCGTGGAAGCGTTCCGGTCCGAACTCGGCATCGGGATGGGCGAGACCACGCAGGACGGACTCTTTTCCCTCGAGACCAGCCGGTGTCTGGGCGTGTGCGCGCTGGCGCCGGTGGTGATGATCAACGAGAAGGTCTACAGCAAGGTGACGGCCAAACAGGTGCCGGAACTGATCCGGCAGATGCAGGAGGGGTGAGCCGGTTTTCTTAAATGGCTGGTTTTATTCCGGGGGCAGTGCCGCAATCTTGCCGTGAATAGGAGACGGTTTATCTCCCTCATCGTCCGAAATCCGGAAATTCCGTGCAATCAGGTTTCCTTGCCGGTCTCCGGTTCTTCCCGCTTTCGTCCGTACGCAAGTGCCTTGAAATCATTGCCGGTGGGATTCTGGAAGATTCTTAATTCAAAATGGGGGACCACCGCGAAGATATGGTCGAATATGTCCGACTGAATGTCTTCGTAATCCGCCCATCGCGTTGTCCCGGCAAACACATAGATTTCAATCGGAAGGCCGGTGGGCCCGGGGCTGAGATGGCGGACCAGGAAGGTGAGATTCGTGTTGAGGTCTTCCCTCCGTTTCAGATATTCCTTCAGATAAGCCCTGAACGTGCCGAGGTTGGTGAGTCGCCTTCCGTTGACGGGAACGGTCACGTCGACATGATGTTTGTTATTGTATTCATCGATTTCTTGTTTCTTGTTTTTCAAATATTCCGACAGGGAATTGATCCTTGACAGCCTTTCATATAGATCATCATCCAGGAATTTGACGCTCGACAAATCGATATAAATCGATCGGGCGATCCTCCTGCCTCCCGTTTCCTGCATGCCGCGCCAGTTTTTGAAGGATTCCTCAATCAGTTTGTATGTGGGGATCACGGTGATGGTTTTATCCCAGTTCTGGACTTTCACCGTATGAAGCGCGATATCGATGACATCGCCGTCCGCGCCGTATTTTGGGACTTCGATCCAGTCGCCTTCCTTGACTAGATCGTACGAAGAAATCTGAAGGCTCGCGACAAATGAGAGTATGGTGTCTTTGAAGATTAAAATAATGATGGCGGTGAGCGCGCCCAAACCGGTGATCAGGGTCCAGATTTCCTTTGCAGTCAAAATCCCGATGATGAGGATGCCGCCGAAGATGTAGACGATGATTTTTACAATCTGGATATATCCTTTCACCGGACGATCGCGGAATCTGGGGATCCTTTCGATCAGGCGGATGACCGAATCGATCAACGATCCGATGATGAGCAGTATGAGAAGGACGACGACGGAATCCAGAATTTTCCCGATCGAAGTCAACGCATCGGGGAGCAGATGAATGAATTGGCGCAAGACGAGTATCGGCGGGATGCATGAGATGCGCTTCAGCAGTCCTTCATTGAGGATGATTTCATCCCAGTCAACGCTTGTTTTTCGGACCAGTTTTGCGACATACTTCAGGCAGATCATTCGCGTCACGACATAGACGGACAGGGCCAAAAGCAGTATACCGAAAAATTTGATATTTTCATTCAAGAGCGGATATTGGGCGAGCCATTTGTCTATGGCGTTGATGAATTCCGTCATGTGAATTTCCCCCGTCCTGATGGATGATGAATAAGGGGGAATTTAATAAACCTGTGACCAAATTCAAGGTTTATTTCATACGGCTTCTTTTGTGGTTTTTTTCACAAAAACCGATTGACAAGCCGGATCGATTTTTTTATATTGCTTAAAATCAGAATTCGTCCGCATCACCGCATTCATATCGTCTGCAGTTCTTTGAAATTTTCTCTGAATTGCGCCTCTTCCGCCGTATCGGATCTCCGATACGCAAATCACTACCCGGTTTTCATCGGCGACCATGCAACCGCAACCGGTTTGGATACATCCTGATCCGACTCCTGAGCCGTTTTCTCGAATTTCCTGATCCTGTCACACGCCGCCGCTTCCTGACACTGCGATTTTAAAAATTTACCATCAGCACATCATAATGTAATGCCCTCATAAACCGGTCATTTTCATCAGAGGCGATCAAGACTTTTCCCCGCGAATCCTCGCTGCGGGGTTTGCATGACGACTTCAATCTCAAGGGGTTTCCTATGATGATCGAAGAGAAAGATCTCCTTGGTTTTTTCAAGGCATGTATCGAAGGAAAGGTCGAGTCGTATTCAGAGATCATGGTTCCTGTTTCACAGGATGAATTCCCGGACCGGTTTGTGTTCTCGCGATTTAACCCGGAATCCGTCTGCGTCCTCGACCGGTACCGGACGGTCGATCCCCTGAAAATATTGTTTTATATGCCGCGCGAAACGGTGCTTCCCGTCGCGCCGGATCCCCCTATGCGTGTTGTCGCCGGTGCGAAGGCTTGCGATCTGAAGGCGATGCAGGTGCTGGACGCGGCGCTGACCGGCGGAGATTTTGTCGATCCCCTGTACAAAATATGGCGGGAGCGGACCGTCGTGATCGGCGCGGACTGCACGGACGCCGCGGATACATGCCATTGCACACTGGTCGGAGGCATGCCCCATGCGGAATCGGGATACGATGTCAATCTCTCCCGCATCGACGATCGGTTCGTCCTGGACGCGGGTTCGGCCAAGGGAGAAGCATTTCTCAATGTGCTACAATCGCATGCGAAGGTTCAGCCCGAATCCGAAAGCGACCGGAAAAGAGTCCGGGATAACCGCAGGAAGATGACGGAACGGGTCCAATCCCGGAACCGGGAGCTGGATCGTTCCGATCAGTACGCCCGTCTCCGCGAGGATCAGGATAAAAACTGGCCGGCCGCGTCCGAGACATGCATCGGGTGCGGGGCGTGCACGAACATCTGTCCCACCTGTTATTGCCTGATCCTGAACGACGAGACCAAGGCGCAGCAGTTTGTCAAGGTACGCGGCTACGATTCCTGCCAGTGGCACGGGTACGCGCGCGTGGCGGGAGGCGCCTCGCCGCGCCCCCGCATGTTCGAACGATTCCGCAACCGGTATCTGTGCAAGTTCCTCTTCATGAAATCCAATTTCAATCTGCTCGGATGTACGGGGTGCGGCCGGTGCACGGAGGCGTGCGCGGGGAATATCGATTTCCGCAAGGTGGTGAAGCGGATCACGGACGGGGTGGAGATGGGGGTGGTGGATTGAA
Organism: bacterium; assembly: GCA_011046415.1. Classification (GTDB taxonomy): domain Bacteria; phylum Zhuqueibacterota; class QNDG01; order QNDG01; family JABMRT01; genus DSAP01. The sequence goes on from DSAP01000097.1 coordinate 14,054, forward strand.
GAAGGCGAGGGGTGAGCGGTAAGTTAGAGTTTCGAGTGCAGAGTTACGAGTTTCGAGTTTAAGTGGTAAGAGATAAGTGGGTAGTGGTGATAAGAAAAAGTCTGAACCTTAATTCATGGGATTTTGGGGATAGCCTTGATTGCCGAAATCCGGGTAATCCAATGAATCGAGTAAATCATGGTTCAGACTTTCTTTGCAAGGTGACGCGGGCTTCACAGCCCGCGATGGGGCGGAAGCCCCGAATGAAATACACCTTGGGCTGGGAAGACCAGGGTGATCAATGGTAATGTTACTTAAAAAGATCAGAATGTGAGCCGGTACGTTCGAGGAATAATGAGTCGGATGTTACACGATATATTAAAATCCAGTCAGGCTCGATATGACAATCTCGATGTCCTTTCCATTTTCCGGCCAATGGATGGTCACGATATTGATCATCTAAATTTTGGCCGGTTGAAAGGATTTCAATTATCCAACTCCTGAAATAATTCATCAACCGAAAGGGCTTTAGAAAGTTCTTCACCTTTTTCCGATTTTAATAAGGTGTCAGAAGTCAGGTCATTGGGTATTTTTATATCAAAGGGGATGCCTCGAGTTAATGAAACTTGTGTCAGGAAAATGGAAATCGCCTCAGACAGAGTCATATTCAGTTTACTGAGAATGTTTTGTGCGTTATTCTTAACATCGGGGTCGATTCGAGCCTGAATAGTGGTCGTCTTAGCCATGGTACAACCTCATAAAATGGATGTTTGTAAGTCGATTGTCCGTACAAATATACATAAATATTTACTCAATAATCAACAAAAAGTTCTGTCGATTATTTAGATTTTGCTCGACACGGGTTTCCAAACCCGGGGCGAAGGGGGAATGATCTGAACCTTTTAAATCGCCCCCGGCGTCCACGCTGGTCGTGGGGATTGGACGATGAGCGGATACCCGGAGGAGCAGATGAAAAGCTATTAACGGAGGGAAAATGAAGTGTCGGACGGGTGTATTGACTCTTATTGCGGTTATCATTCTTTCATGTTCTAGTAAAGGGAAAGAGTTTGAAAAGCACAATAGACTTGCACAAATGTATGCAAGTAGTGATTCTCTTGAAAAAGCGATTGAAGAGTGGCAATTAGCTATCCAAGCTGATCCAAATAATAAGCTATCACCGGCTGTTATTAATAATATTATGAACGCGAAAAATAAATTAAATGAACAGAACGAATATAACAAAGCTATTTGCCAAAAAAACATGAGTGCAATAGAATCTGCTGCTTGTATAGGATATGCTCAAAATGCTATAGCTGGCGATGCGCGGTATCCCACAAAAAATGAGATAATATCTTCAGGTATTATTGACGAATTTCCAAAATGTCCTTCTGGAGGGACTTATAAATATGATAGTAAAGAAGGTATTGTTCAATGCTCTATTCATAATAGATAAGAATACAAAATCGAATCGCCCAGGATACTTATCCCCATGCGGGGGTGAAAACAAATTGCAATACTCCGATTTCAGGAGGCTTGGATGCAAAATCCTTTTGACGTGATTCCCGCGGAGATTTACGACGTGGTCCAGGAGTCGCCGCTGATCCGGACGCTGCGCCTCCGCCCCGAGAAGCCCATCCGCTTC
>DSAP01000085.1 GCA_011046415.1 bacterium
CCCCCCCTCCGGCTCATCCAGCATTTCGAGAATCTCCTTCAAATCTCCTTGGACAGCCCGGATGATGTCGGGATTCTTCGCGGGACGCGCGACCGGACGGGGGCGGATTTCTTCCGGGCTGAGCTCACTTTCATCCATCAAATCCGGATGCAGCATTTCGCGGGTCTTCTCGTCCGTATATCCGACATCCTTCAGCCTCTTGATCCGCCTGACCAGTGCCAGATCGGCGGGCCGGTAAAGCCGGCGTCCGGTCTGGCTGCGGGCCGGTTTCAGGGCGGAATATTTCTGTTCCCATGCCTTCAGCAGGACCGGGTTGATTCCGACGATCCGGCACACATCACTCGCCGAGAAATAAAGCCTTCGAATCTGCGGTCCGGCCATATCTTCCAGCTCCAGATCCCGGTATGACAAGAATCATCCGGACGGTTTGACCAGCGATGTGCCGTGGGAACAGAAGTTGATGACTTTGAGCTTCATCGTCTCGATCCGCGTCAGCAGATTGTCCCCGAGTTTCGCCCGGAGATTCCAAACCCTGTCAAAAAGATAATAAGCATTTCGTTCAAATACAAATTGTTCTTCATCCCCGTACACGCGGCTCCAGAACGCGCAGGCGTTCAGATAACCCGATTCCCGGGTGATCCGGATCACCTCCCGGTTATACCGGCCGAAGGGATAGGACACGAATTGGACGGGAACCGCCAGCCGGTCTTCCAGGACGGCCTTCGAGACGACCAGTTCGTCCCTGACCCGTTCGGGGGGGATGCGCGTCAGGTCGGGATGACGGTGCGTATGGGATCCGAATTCGAATCCGGCATCGGCCAATTCCCGGATCCGGTCCCAGCCGAGATGCGGAAACCGGAGCCAGCCGAGATTCACGTCCCAGGTGTTGAGGTCGCCGACATAATCCGTGATCACGAAGACCGTGGCGGTGAAGCCGGCTTCCTGGAGGACGGGAAAGGCATGTTCGTAGATGCTGTCGTAGGCGTCGTCGAAGGTGAGGATGACCGGTTTCTCCGGAAGTTCGTATTCGGGATCGACGGCCCGGGCGAGCGGGATGGTCCGATATCCGTTGTCCGCGAGGTACCGGACGACCGAGGCGAACCGGTGCGGCGTCACACGCGTGACGCCCCATTCCCAGCGCGGATCGACCTTGTGAAAAGCGAGGATGGGAATCCCGAACGCCTGACGGATGCGTGGATTTCGATCATTCACGGTTCGGAACCGGATCGTCCTTTCTTCCGTCCTGCCGGAGGGACGGAATCATTCGTCCCTGTTCATTCTTCGGACCGGAGGGCGACCAGATGCCGGGCGGAAGGATTCAGGAGCGCTTCCGCGATGCGCCGGATGTCGTCCGGTCCGACCCGGAGGATGCGGCCGATCACCTCGTCGAGCGGCATATAGTCCGCCGTATAGGTTTCCATCCTGGCGATGCGGCCCATGCGGCTGTGGACGTTTTCATGGGAAAGAAGCAGATTGCCCCTGAGCTGGGATTTGAGTCCGTCCAGCTCGGGTTTGGGAATGCCCTGCCGGAGAACGGCATCCAGTTCCGCCTCGACGGCCTCGAGGGCCTGCGGCATCCGTTCGTCCGAGGTGCCGGCATACACGCCGAAAATACCCGAGTCGGACCAGGTCTCGGAAAAAGAATAGATGGAATAGGCCAGGCCCAGTTTCTCGCGCACGGTCTGGAAGAGGCGCGAACTCATGCCGCCTCCCAGGTAGGTGCTGAGGAGGATGAGGGGAAACTTGTCGGGATTGGAATAGGCGATTCCGGGACCGCCGAGGCAGAAATGACTCTGGTTGATCGGACTCCTGTGCGTCCGCGTCCCGGCGGGACCGAAGCGGACGGGTTCGGTTTCGATCGGATCGCCGCGGGACATATCCGCGAAGAACCGGCTGACGAGCGCGGTCAGGGTTTCATGCCGCAGGTTTCCCGCGGCCGAGACCAGCAGATGATCCGCCGTGAAGGATTTCTCCCGGAACGTCTGCATCGCATCGCGCGAGATACCCTGAAGCGAATCCCTCGTGCCCAAAATCGGCAGTCCCAGGGGATGTGACGCAATCACGGCGTCCAGGAACAGCTCGTGTATCCATTCCTCCGGCGTATCCTCCAGGGCATGGATCTCCTCGAGGATCACCTGTTTTTCGGTATCGAAATCAGTGCCGTCCAGCCGGGCGTGCCTCACCAGGTCGGCGAGTATCTCGACGGCCTGGGGAAGAAATTCATCCAGGACGGTCGCGTGAAGACAGATAAATTCCTTTTCGGTGAAGGCGTTGAGGTGACCGCCGAGCCTTTCGAGATGGGTGGCGATTTCGAAGGCCGAACGGGAAAGCGTACCCTTGAAGAGCATGTGTTCCAGAAAATGGGTCAGCCCCATACAGGAAGGCGGATCGCTTCGCGATCCGCCCCGAATCCAGACGCCGACTGAAACCGACCGGGTTTGCGTCATGGTCTCGCTGAGTACGCGCAACCCGTTCTCCAGCGTGGTTTTACGGAAACCCGTCTCCATGCTGTCTGTTATGTGGAGTCCTGATTCTGCTTCTCTTTCAGCACGGCCTTGCGGCTGAGATCATACTTGCCGTCCGGGCTGATCTTCTGCAGTTTCACCTCGACGATATCGCCCAATTTGAGATGGTCCTCGACGCGGTTGATGCGCTGGAGTTCGATCTCGGAGATGTGGAGCAGCCCTTCCTTGCCCGGCAGAATCTCGACAAAGGCGCCGAAGTTGGTGATCTTCTTGACCTTGCCCTGATAGATCTTGCCTTCTTCCGGTTTCTGAACCAGACCCTGGATGATGGCGCGCGCCTGTTCGCAGGCCGTGACATCATCGCTGGCGATCTGCACGGTGCCGTCATCCTCGATGTTGATCTCGGCGCCGGTCCGTTCGATGATCTCCCGGATCATCTTCCCGCCCGGACCGATGACCATGCCGATGTCATCCACGTCGATCCGGATGGAAATAATCCGCGGCGCATAGCGGGAGATCTCCTCGCGCGGTTTCGACAGGGCCTGATCCATGGCATCGAGGATGCTCAGACGCGCCTTTTGCGCCTTGTCGAGCGCCGTGCGCATGATCTCGGAAGAAATCCCCGTGATCTTGATGTCCATCTGGAAGGCGGTGATGCCTTTCCGCGTTCCGGTGAGTTTGAAATCCATGTCGCCCAGATGATCCTCGTCCCCGAGGATATCGGTCAGGATTGCGACCTTCTTCCCTTCCATCACGAGGCCCATCGCGATGCCCGCGACGGCGGATTTGACCGGCACGCCCGCGTCCATCAGGGACAGCGATCCGGCACAGACCGTGGCCATGGAAGAGGAACCGTTGGATTCGAGGACGTCCGACACGATGCGGATCGTGTACGGAAAACTCACATCATTGGGGATGACCGGCTTGAGGGCGCGTTCGGCCAGGTTGCCGTGGCCGATCTCGCGCCTGCCCGGCCCCCGGAACGGCTTGACTTCTCCCACGCAGAACGGGGGGAAATTATAGTGCAGCATGTAGCTTTTCCAGGAAGACCCGTCGAGGTTCTCGATCTTCTGCTCATCGGCGCGCGTCCCGAGCGTGGTCACGGTCAGACTCTGGGTCTCGCCGCGCGTGAACAGCGCGGATCCGTGCGTCCTGGGCAGGACGGACACCTCGCAGGTGATGGGCCGGATGTCATCGTATCCGCGCCCGTCGATGCGTCGTTCCTCATCCAGGATCATCCTCCGGACGAGGTCTTTCTGCTCGTCGTGGAACGCCTCCTGAATCACCCTTTCCTGTTCCGGATATGCCTCGGCGAGGGATTCCTGAATTTCGGCGAGGATCGCGTCCACCGCCGCATACCGTTCCTGCTTGACCCGGATGCCGAGCGCCTTCGGGAGCCGTTCCCGGGCGGTTTGGCGGACTTTCCGGATCAGTTCCTCGTCGGTCTCGACCGGTTCGACCGGCATCTTGACCGGATTGCATTCGACGATCAGCGCATTCTCGAGCGCGATGATCTCCCTGATCGCCGCATGGCCGGCATCGAGGGCCCGGATCAGTTCCTCTTCGGAAATCTCCCCGGCCTCGCCCTCGACCATGGCGATGGCGTCTTCCGAAGCCGCGATGATCACATTGATATCGCTCTCTTCGAGTTGGCTGAAGGTCGGGTTGATGACGAATTCCCCGCCGATCCGCCCCACACGGACGGACGCAATCGGGGTCTTGAAGGGAATCCGGGAAATGCAGAGCGCCGCGGACGAACCGATAGTTCCGAGCACGTCGGCGTCGTTCTCCTTGTCGGACGACAGCACCGTCACCGCGACCTGGACTTCATGCCGGAAATTTTCCGGGAAAAGGGGCCGGATCGGCCGGTCGATCAGGCGTGCGCTGAGCACTTCCTTGTCGCCGGGCCTGCCTTCCCTTTTAAAGAATCCGCCGGGAATCTTGCCTGCGGCATACGCCTTCTCGCGGTATTCGATGGTGAGCGGGAAGAAACCACGGTTCTCGACGGGTTTGGCGCTCGCCACCGCGGTGGCCAGGATGACCGTGTCGCCGTAACGGACCAGCACCGCCCCGTCCGCCTGTTTGGCCATGCGTCCCGTCTCGATGCTGAGGGTCCTTCCGGCCAGTTCGATACTTTTCGTAATCATCAGATTATTCTCCTGATAAGTCCTTCTGTAAATGAGATTTCAAAAGGGCTTACCTTCTGATTCCCAGTTTCTGGATCAAAGCCCGGTACCCCGCGAGGTCTTCTTGGATCATGTAATCCAGTAATCTGCGGCGTTTGCCGACCAGTTTCAGCAATCCGCGCCGGGAATGGTGATCTTTTTTGTGTGTCTTGAAATGTTCGGTCAGTTCCTTGATCCGGTCCGTCATGATCGCGATCTGGACGGCCGTGCTGCCGCTGTCCTTTTCGGTCTTGCCGTGGGTTTTGACCAGTTCCTGTTTTCTTTCGGTTGTGATAGCCAAGATTTCCTCCTATGACTGCGATAAAATTGCCGTTGATTTCTCTTTGTCCAGTTTGATTTGGTCAACCAGTTCATCGACCGTATCGAATTTCAGCTCATCCCTGAGCCGGGAAATGAATTCGATCCGGATGGGTCGGCCGTAGCCTTCTCCGATCTCTTGATGAATATGCACCTCGATCTCCCGGCCGGTTCCCCCGACGGTCGGAGAGAACCCGATGTTGCAGGTTCCCGCCATCCATCTGTCTTCCATTTGGACCCGGACGGCATATACACCGTCTTTCGGGACCAGCAGGAGCGGATGATCGGGGTGGATGTTCGCGGTCGGGAATCCGATTCGGCTTCCGATGCCCCTGCCCGGTTTGACGGTTCCGGAAAACGTGTATCCGCGTCCCAGCAGGACATGCGCTTCCGCAACATGCCCGTCTTCGAGCAACCCCCGGATCCGGGTGCTGCTGACCGGCGAACCCCCTGAAACAAACGGGGGAACGATACGAATCCCGAATCCGAATTCTCCTGAAAGCCGTTGAAGCATGTCCCGTCCGCCCTGTTTCGCGTTGCCGAACCGGTGCCCCTCTCCGAGGACAAACATCCGCATGCCGATTTTCCGGTTCAGGACCTCCCCGACAAAATGTTCCGGCCCGGTCCTTGAAAAAGCCTTCGAGAACGGAAGGACGAGCAGCACATCCACTCCGGATTCACCGAGCAGAATCAGTTTCTCCCCGGGTGTCGTCAGAAGCCGTATCGAGCCGGGCCGGATCACGCTCTGCGGATGCGGTTCGAAGGTGATGAGCAGACTCCTCGATCCGGCCTGTCCGGCAATTTCTTTCAGAGAACGAATGACTTCCCGGTGACCGAGATGTACGCCGTCGAAAGTGCCCACGGTGACGGCGGTATGGGGATCGAAGGGGATCTCCTCAACCGTTCTGAAAATCTTCATGAAAACCCAGTTGTCGTCCAAACGCCTCGAGCGTCGGCGCCGTATCCACCCGGTACGGTCCGATCTGTGTACGCCGGAGCGCCTTCAGGAATCCGCCGGTCCCGAGCCGCTCTCCGAGATCGCGCGCCAGGGCACGGATGTAGGTGCCCTTCCCGCACCGGATGCGTATCGATATATCGGGACGCCTCCAGCCGAGCAGTGTGATCTCATCAATCCGTATTTTGCGGGGTTCCGGCGTGACCGGGATGCCTTTTCTCGCGTACCGGTAAAGCGGCTTTCCCTTTTTTTTCAGCGCCGAAAAAATCGGCGGCACCTGATCAATCTCGCCTTCGAAGGCATGCAGGGTCTCACGGATCACTTCTGGTGTGAACTCGGGGACGGGACGGACGGCGATGATTTCGCCTTCACTGTCGTCGGTCCGGGTTTGCCTGCCGAGTTCGACCACGCCTTCATAGACCTTGTCATAAGCCATCAGTTCGCCGAAACGCCGGGTCGCTTTGCCCGTGCAGATCAGAAGCAGTCCGGTCGCACCGGGATCGAGCGTCCCGCCATGTCCCACTTTCCGGCACCCGGTCCAGCGGCGAATCCTGCGGACCACGTCAAACGACGTCATGCCGGGAGGCTTGTCGATGGGGATGATCGCACCGGCCTCAAAATCGGTTTCGTTCAATCCGCCCGACCCGCCTTGAAAACGGCAGAGAGACATCCGAGAATCCGATCCTGTACCTGTTCAAGATTACCCGTGATATCGCATCCGGCGGCCCGGGCATGCCCGCCTCCCCCCAATCGTCCGGCGATTTGATTCACATCCTTCTCATGGGACCGCAGACTCACGCGATGCCGTCCGGGCTGCACTTCATTGATGAAAAACTGAACGGACGGGCCCTCGATCATGCGCAGATAGTTCACAAAACCCTCGGTATCGGCTTCAGGGAACTGCTTCAAATCCTGGCAGGTCAAATGCATGCCGACCACCGCATCGTCGAGGAAAAACCGGATCCGGGTGAGCGCGTGTCCCAATGCCTGCAGGGTGTGCGCCGAATGCCGGTTCTGAAGATCATGGATGATTTTCCCGGGATCCGCCCCCGCGCGAACCATTTCCGCTGCGGTCTCCAGCGTTTGCGCACCGGTGTTGGCAAACCGGAAACATCCCGTATCACAGACGATTCCGGTGTATACCAGCCGGGCCACTTCCGGGGTGAGCGGCAGATCACACCGCCTGTAAAGATCATAGACGATCTCCGCGGTGCTGCTGGATCCGGTCAGGATGCAATTCACCTCGCCGAACCGGCTGTTCCCTTCATGATGGTCGATATTCACGATCCGGGCCGTTTCGGGAATCCGATCCCCGATGCGCCCGGTTCGTTCGAGACCGGATGCATCCAGTACGACTGCGGTTCCGATACCGGACGAATCGGGAAGATCGTCAAACGACTTGACCCTTTCGATGCCGGGCAGAAAATCGTATTTCCGGGGAACCCCATCGTCGATACAGATCCGGCAGGATTTACGAAAAGCATCAAGCAGGCCGGCGAATACGAGGACGGACGCCAGTGAGTCGCCATCCGGGCGTACATGGGTGGTGATGAGAAACCGGTCCTCTTTTTTGATGATGGCTTTTATTTCATCGTGAACGGACACAGGATCCGAAGAACGGACTTTCGTCTCACCGTTTTTTCTGTTCAACACCGTCTCTCTCAATTTCAAAGAGCAACCGGTCGATCCGGGCATGCTTCTCCCAGCTGGTGTCCGGAGAAAATTGCAACACCGGAAGAAAGCGCAGCCTGACACTCCCGGTGAGTTCGTTTTGGATGAACGCATGGGCGCCCTGAAGGGCTGCAACAGACTCTTGCGCCCTGCTCTCGTCGAGGACGCTCACGAAAATTCTGGCATATCTGAGGTCTTTGCTGACCACGACATCGGTGATGGTTACAAATCCCACCCTGGGATCGTTCAGCCGCGTCCGGATGATCCGGCTCACCTCTGTTTTCAACAGCTCGCCGACTTGTTTGCACCGTTTGGTCTGCATGACAGCCTACAACATTTCAATCAATTGGTCGAGTATTTCAACCCGATCTTCGCGTTCGATCATCTTCACCGCATTTTCCAGGACTTCTTTCGCCCGTCCGGTCTCATTCGCCACGCTGGCAAACCCCATCACACTGCGCTGCCATTTGTCCGTATAATCGATTTCCGCGGCGGACACATTCAACCGGGCACGGACCCGCTCCTTCAACCCCTTGAGAATCATCCGCTTTTCTTTCAACGAACCGCAACCCGGCAGGTAAAGTTCCACCTGCAAAGAGCCGATGACCATCACTCAATCGACCTGGCCGTTTCAATGAGCCTGTAGGCCTCGAGAATGTCGCCGACCTTGATATCGTTGTAATTCTCGAGGGTCAGGCCGCATTCATAGCCTGTCGCGACTTCCTTGACATCATCCTTGAAGCGTTTCAGCGTGGAGATCTTGCCGTCGAAAACCGGTTTACCGTCGCGGATGAGCCGCACCTGATTGTTCCGACTAATCTTGCCGGACAGGACGTGACAACCCGCGATCGTGCCGACTTTGGATGCCTTGAAGGTGTCACGGATTTCGATCTGGCCGATGACTTCCTCGGAGACTTCGGGTTCGAGCAGACCCGAAAGGGCCAGCTTGACATCTTTGATTACTTCGTAGATAATTTTGTAAAGCCGAATATCCACATCTTCACGAATCGCAAGTTCCCGCGCCTTCGTGGTCGGACTGACATGAAATCCGAGTATCACCGCCTGGGAGGCTTCGGCCAGCAGTACATCCGATTCGGTGATCGCGCCCACCCCTTTATGGATGATGCGTACACCCACGTCATCGCAGCATAATTCCATAATCGAATCGCTCAGCACCTCGACGGATCCATCCACATCGGCCTTGAGGACGATGGACAGTTCTTTGACTTCGCCTTCGGCGATCCGCTTGGAAATCTGGTCCAGCGTCAGTCTGCGCTGCTGACGGAAACTCTGTTCCCGGCGGAGTTGCTGACGTTTAAGGCTGATCTCCCGGGCTTCCTGTTCGTTTTCCACCACGACGAACGGATCGCCGGCCTGGGGTGTTCCCGTGAAACCGAGTACCTGTACCGGCGTGGAAGGCGGCGCTTCGCGTATCGTATGATTCCTTTCGTCCAGCATGGCCCGCACACGGCCGTTGAACTGTCCTGCGACAAAAATGTCCCCGACGCGCAACGTTCCCCGCTGGACCAGGATCGTACCGACCGTCCCACGTCCCCTGTCCATCTTGACCTCGACGAGCACCCCCTTCGGTGAAGCATGGGGGTTGGCCTTGAGTTCAAGAAGTTCCGCCTCGAGCAAAATCATTTCAAGGAGGCGTTCGACACCCTCTCCTGTCTTTGCGGAAACTTCGGCGGCCTGGACCTTGCCTCCCCAGGCTTCCACCAGCACATTGTGCTCTGAAAGTTCTTTCTTGATCCTGTCCGGATTCGCACCGGGCTTGTCCATCTTGTTGATCGCGACCAGAATCGACACACCCGCCGCCTTGGCATGGTTGATGGCCTCGATGGTTTGCGGCATCACACTGTCATCGGCCGCCACGACGAGGACGACGATATCTGTTACCTGGGCGCCCCGCGCCCGCATGGCGGTAAACGCCTCGTGGCCGGGGGTATCCAGGAAAGTGATTTGCTTATCTTTGAAATTCACCTCATAGGCGCCGATATGCTGGGTGATCTCTCCCGCTTCGCCAGCGATGATATTGCTTTCACGAATCACATCGAGAAGTGAGGTCTTTCCATGGTCCACATGTCCCATGATCGTCACGACCGGCGGCCTGGGTTCAACCTGATCCGGTTCATCTCTTTCTGCTTCGGTTTCCTCCGTCCCTTCGACCCCATATTCGCTGACAAATGTGACATCGAAACCAAAATCATCCGCGACCATCACGATGGTGTCTTTGTCGAGACGCTGATTGATCGAGACAAGCAGACCCAACCCGATACACGCCTGAATCACCTCAGTCGCTTCGACATTCATCAGGCCGGCCATTTCGGCAACCGAACAAAATTCTGTTGTATGGATGATGTTGCCGGCATCGACTTCCAATTCTTCATCGACGCGGTCCTTTTTATATTTGCGGCGCTTTGAAGAATCCGTCATCCTGGCGAATGTTTCTTTGATCGACGCTTCGACTTCGCGTGCATCGATCTGAACACCGACCTTTTTCTTCTTCTTTTTCCGCTTCTTCTTCCTGGCCGGCGCCGGAAGCGCTCCCGACTCTTCCTCTTCAACCGGAAGCCGTCCTTTGACCCGCTTTCTTTTATCCCGGACGGACTCGGTTTTCGCTTTTTCATCCGCCGGAAGTTCGATTTTAGGCAGCCGCCTGAGATGCCGCTTGGGTTTGTCCTGGGACTTTTGATCCTCTGTTTTTTGCGGTGTGATTCCGGCGGTCGCTATCCGACCGGCATCCCGGGATGATCCAGGCTCTTCGGGAGCCACGGTCTCAGGCACTTGTTTTTCCTTGACCTCATCAGCGGGAACCGTTTCGGATTCGATTTTACGAAATCTGGGTTTTGTTTTGGCTTTCTCGGCAGAAGGTGCGGCCTTCTTTTCTTTCTTCACCGGTTTTTCGGTCTTTAACCCTTCATAAATATCGCCTTTGGCATATTCAAGGATTTCATCGATTTCCTGGCGGATTGCTTCTTTTCTGGCTTCTTCTTCACGTTTCTTTTCCTGGATTTTCTTGCGGAAATCCGGTTCACGATCCGTCTCTTCGGCCGCCAGTTGAAAATTCTGGAGAATCAGCGTATACATCTCATCCGTGACGGGCGCCATATGGTTCCGCACTTTGAATTTATTCTCCAAAAGAAAATCCATCAGGGCTTCGTTCGAAACATTGACTTCTTTTGCGACCTGATAAATTCTTTTTTTCTTTCCGGCGACTTTTTTTTCCTCTAACTGCAAAAGCACTCCTTCGGGGTTACTGCCTGCGCCATAATGATCCTTGCGCCTCAACCGATGAAAGAAAACTCACGGTGAATCCTTTTGTGAAAGTGATTCAGAATCCTTCGCAGAGTCGGAAGATTCCTCTTCATAATAGGAATTTAAAATTTCAAAGATTTTTTCGACGGTCTTCTCGCCGAAACCCTTGAGTTCCCGCATCTCCTCCTTGCCTGCATCGAGTACTTCCTCGGCTGTCTCGAATCCGGCTAGACGCAGCTTTTCCTTGATCGTATCCGAAAGCTCGGGAATTTCCAGAATCGACAGCTTTTCCTCTTTGAGGTCGACCTTGTAGTATTCGGACTGTTTTTCAGTCTGAATTTCATAGCCTGTCAACCGGGAAGCCAACTGACGATTTTGCCCGCCCTTTCCGATCGCCAGGGAGATCTGATCGTCCGGGATGACGGCCACAGCCGTTTTATTCTCATTGTCGACATAAATACGTGAAGGTTTTGCGGGACTGAGGGCGCGCATGATAAAGATTTCGGGTTCGCTGCTCCAGTTGATCACGTCGATCTTCTCATTGTTCAGCTCCTTGACAACCGCCTGGATACGCACTCCTTTGAGTCCCACACACGCCCCGACCGGATCAATCCGCTTGTCGTTCGACGAAACAGCCACTTTGGTGCGGTCTCCGGGTGCACGGGCCACGCCCTTGATCTCGATGATTCCATCGTAGATTTCGGGAACTTCGATCTCGAACAAGCGGATCAGGAATTCGGGCTCTGTGCGTGATACCTGCACCTCCGGTCCGCGGCTTGTCAGGGCAACCTCCTTGATGACCGCACGGATGGTCTCTCCACGACGAAACCGTTCATTGTAGATCTGATCGGAACGTTTGAGAACCACTTCCATGTTCTCGACGGATATAATGATTTCCTCACGATTGATCTGGCGGACATCGCCGACCACGATTTCACCGACGCGGTCTTTGAATTCATGGAAAAGCACTTCTTTCTCGGCCTCACGGATTTTCTGTGTCAAACCCTGCTTGGCCGATGTGATCAGCCTGCGACCGAAACTGGAAGGATCGACGATTTCCATATATTCATCGCCGATTTCCAGGTCCGGCTCGACTGCCTGGGCCTGTTCGAGGGCGATTTCAGTCACGGGATCCGTGACCGCATCGACGATCTTCTTGATCTGATAGATCTCGACTTCACCTTTGTCCATGTTGACGAAGATGTCGAAATTGTCGGTCGTACCGTATTTTCTCTTGATCATGTTCAGAAAAATATTTTCAATGATCTGACTCAGATCATCCCGCTTGATGTTTCGTTCTCTCGCAATTTGAGAAACGGCCTCGACAATATCCGGATTCATGGGAGACTTATCCTCCTACCACTTCAATTTTATTCTGGCTGAACGTATGAGTCGAATCGGAATAGAGTGTGTTTCCGACTGCGTTTTGAGGCGGATGTCTCCTTCTCTTACAGACTCAAGCGTGCCGGTTAATTCAATGACTTCTTCTCCGCCGTACACTACCTTTACGTCCCGTCCGACGTTCTTTTCGAAATCCCGTTCGGTCTTCAGGGGACGATCAAGACCCGGAGATGAAACTTCCAGACGATAGTTTTGAATTTCAGGATGATCGCAATCGATCGCCGTCGCGATGCATCGACTCAGACGGGAACAATCGGCAATTTTCACCCCCTGATCATGATCGACAAAAATCTGAAAAACAGGCGCTTTTCCTGTCCCCTTGATTTTCAGCTCGATCAGATCGAATTCCGATTCCTCAAGAATCGGACGTATTATTTTTTCCATCTCTTCGGACAGCATAGACACTTCGGAAAAACACATTAAAAAAAGTGGGCTTTCGGACCCACTTTCAGAATATAAATATAACACATAAGATCAGAATTTGCAAGAAAATATTTATTTTCCATTCACATCATCGAACTGATCTTTTCACCGGTTCGATTCCATGCTTCTCCGACCGTCAAGAAAACCATGGTTCGATCTTTTCCGATCATTGCCGGTCATTTCCCGGGTCATGCCCTGTGCATGATTCAGATCAAGAAACCAGACCCATCAGGATTTCTGTTTCCCTGGCGACTGGGGTATCCTGATACTTGTCGTGTATCAGTTCATAGAGTGCTTTTGCTTTATGCAACTGCCCGATTTTGGTATAACAGCGTGCGGCATTTTTCAACTGATAGGGAGCCAGGTATAGTTTCGGAAACTTCCGGGCGGCTTTCTCATAAAAATCAGCCGCACCTGCGTCATCTGCACGATGTTCAAGGCAGGCCGCAATGCCGGCCAGGCTCGAGGATGTGAAAAAGTCAATCTGACCGTAATCATCGGCATAGAGACGAAAGTATCGCTCGGCATTGTCATAATCATGCAATTCAAAATAGGCGTTCGCCGCAAAGAATGCCGCCTTGCCTGCCGCACGTGTACCTGAGAATGTGTTTATGATGCGTGTCAACTCATTGATTGCATGATCATACTGGCCGAAATGATAGTACTGTTCGACGATGCCGAGCTGACCCTCGGCGCGCAATTCAGCCTGACGTTTGCTGCGCGCCATCAACACGGAAAGCACGGAGATGGCGATCACGGCAATCACGGCGATATTGATGACTTTACTGTGATTTTGGAACCAGCGCTGCGCGTTTCCATATGCAGTAACAAGTGGATCTTCCTTGATATCGCGTTTGGAGAGTTTTTTTCTTGGCTGCAACATGCTTCGCACACTTCCCTTCTGTGGTCTAACGATAGGTACCTGTCAAAACCTCGTAAACGATTTTCGAGACCGTTGTCTGCAAATCTGCGGGCTTGGTGAAGAACGGAAAACCGTGCGCCTTTTGCTGTTCGAGCACCTCGGCTTCGTCGGCGTATCCGGTCATGAGAATGATTTTCTGATCCTGTTTTTTCTTTCGTAATTCACCCGCCAATTCGAATCCGCTCATCTTGGGCATGCGAATATCGCTGATCACGAGATCCGGTTTGAAGCGTTCATAGACATTCAATGCCTCGATGCCGTTGAAAGCAATGCGGACCTCATATCCCTCGCGTTCCAGAAAGCGGGCGTAAACACGGGCAATGGTATCCACATCATCAACGACCAGAATTTTTGCTTTCATCAATCATCCCCCTCTCCAGGTTCAGAAATTATAGAAAGAAATTTCCTAACTTTGCACTTTTTCCTCCGGGATTATTGAGGATGGCCCGGATGGGAACGATCCGATTTATCGGGTAAATAGCAGTACCCCAGGCAGGAGTTGAACCTGCGACCAACGGTTTAGGAAACCGCTGCTCTATCCTCTGAGCTACTGGGGCAAATATATCGTTTAAATCTATAAAAAGGCTGGTAAAAAGGCAAGTCTTTTTTCTGTTCAGGTTAGACGCCGATATAATGCTTGAATGTTTTATAAATGTTTTGTATCATAAAATAAAAAGAAAGCAGTGGATATGGCTGGCATTCACCTCCAGGATGTACTATCACGAATTGATTCATATCGCTCCGACGTTATTTCGATTCAACAGGCGCTCACGCGTGTGCCCGCGCTGGCCCCGGAGTTCGGCGGCCAGGGAGAAAACGACAAATCCAAAATCATCGGGAATTATCTCACAGATCTCCGGCCCGATGCGTTCGAACAAATCCGGATTCCCGATTCCAGAGTGTCGTGCGGTTACCGGCCGAACCTTCTGGCGCGCTGGAAAGGCAGGTCATCGCAGCATACGATATGGATCATGAGCCATATGGATGTGGTGCCCGCCGGGGAAGACGCATCCTGGCAGACGCCTCCCTTCGAGGCGGTCGAAAAAGACGGCCGAATCTACGGCCGCGGCACGGAGGACAATCAACAGGGAATCGTCTCCTCCCTGTTGGCGGTCCGGGCGCTCAGGGAACTCGACCTCGCGCCTACTTATGACGTGGGACTGGCCCTGGTCGCGGATGAGGAAAACGGTTCCCAATACGGTATCTCGGCGATTCTCGATACACGCAGGGACATGTTCACAAAAGACGATCTGATCGTGATTCCGGACGCCGGGGATCCCGGGGGCATCCTGATCGAGGTCGCGGAGAAATCCATTCTCTGGATCCGCTGCGAGACGGTCGGCAAGCAGACCCACGGTTCGACTCCGGAAAAGGGGATCAACGCACACAAGGCCGCCGCCCGTCTGATTGTGAAAATGGATGAACTGTATGCCCTTTATCCCAAAAAGGATCCGCTCTACGATCCCCCCGTCTCCACATTCGAACCGACCCGGAAAGAACCGAATGTGGGCAGCATCAACATCATCCCGGGACATGACGTTTTTTGTTTCGACTGCCGCATCCTGCCGGATTACGATCCGGATGCGGTGGTATCCCGGATCCGCGTGTGGGCCGATGAAATCGAACGGCAATTCGGCGTCCGGATCTCACTGACCTTCCCGCAAAGTGTGCCCG
>DSAP01000014.1 GCA_011046415.1 bacterium
GTTTTGGATGCGCATGGCGACTGCCTTTTTTTACTAACCCTCTGAGCCGGGATAAGACAAGCACCGTGCCAGGATTGAAATGATCTATTCAATCTAATTAATAACATGAACTTACAAGATTCGTATGATAACGGTGTTCCGCCCTGAAAGGGCAATTATTGCCTATTTGTTCAGACGTTTTTGCTTGGGGAAAATAATGCCGGATATTGGATGGGAAAGGCGGCGTCCGGGGAGGATGAAAAAGAAGCAACACGGAGAACACGGAAAAAGAATTTGTATGAAAAATATAAAAGGCAGACGCCTGAAATACTCAGGCTTCGGTTTCCTGGGTTCTATGTGAAGGTCATTTTGTCATGGCTGCAATGATTCACGGCTCTGCGTTGGGCGGTAGTCCGTCCGCAAGAGCCGCTGGTTGGTTGAGATTCTCTGTTACTTCATCAGCAACAACAAGCTGAGCGCCATCACCAACATGCCTGCAACGAGTCCGAAGAGACTGTCGTGTCCTTTACCGTAGGCCCGGCTTGTGGGCAGCAACTGATCAAGGCTGATATACACCATAATGCCTGCCACGCCCCCAAAAAGGACCCCCATGACTTCCGGAGGAATCATCCCGGTGTCGCCACCGAGAAAAAAGCGGATCGCTGCATATGCGATAATGGCTCCGACGGGTTCGGCCAATCCGCTGAGGGCCGAATAGAGGAAGGCTTTCTTGCGGCTGCCGGTGGCATAGAAGATGGGGACGGAGACACTGATTCCTTCCGGTATGTTGTGCAGGGCGATTGCGATGGCAATGGCCAACCCGAGGCCGGGGTCATGGAGCGCCGCGAGGAAGGTAACCAATCCTTCCGGAAAGTTGTGAATTCCAATGGCCAATGCGGTAAACAGCCCCATGCGCAGAAGCTTGTGATGCGTCCCGTGATCGTGTGCGTCCGGAGATTTGAACTCAGACTCTGACAAGGCCTCGAAATCTGGTGCGGGCGCCGAAGGATTGTGCAATGGCAGCGTTTCCGCTTCCGAGTGGATTTCGTGAGGATTCTCCGCGGCCGGGATCAGGTTGTCAATCAGCCCGATCAGCAGCATTCCCCCAAAGAAAGAACCCGCGTTGATCCAGTGTGCCCCGGTTTCGCCGAAGCGTCCCACCAGCGAATCAACACCCTTGAAAAAGATTTCCACGAAAGACACATACAGCATCACGCCAGCCGAGAATCCTGTTGCCACCGACAGGAAACGATAGTTCGTTCTTTTCGCGGTGAACGCGATGACGCTTCCAATCGCAGTCGCCATTCCTGCGAACAGCGTCAATCCAAACGCAATCCAGACGTCTCTCATTCGGGTTTTCTCCTCCAAGGCAACAACAAACAAAAAAAAAAGCAGAAAGAATGTCAATCCGAAAAATCCTTCGAAACCGGGCGGCATCCTTCAGGGAAGCCCCTTGCGTTTCCTGAGAAACCACTCCAGCGACAGCAGAAAAAGAATCAGGACCAGCGACCACGCGGAATGGAGTGGTTCAAATTCGCGGATCCTCTCGACCCTCTCCGGTTCAAAATCCATCGTCCCCAGGATGGCGCTCAAACTGTCCGGAGGGCCGGAAATCCCGCCCGTCGCCGCGGCCAGGGCCGCCATGAGCTCGGGATCGGCCCGGACATCGAGAAACTCGGGATGAAACCGGCTGACCGTGAATTCCGTCGTGTCACGCCCGAGCACCCGGTTTTCGAGAGACGCCGCCGCCCGGATCCGGTAATCGCCCGGTTCCAGGGGTCGGATCTCCGTCCGGTACAACCCCGGTCCCGAAGGCGTGAACCGGAGCGTTTCCGGTCCGCCGGGCGTGTCGAGCGTCCCGTCGGGGTCCGCGTCGTCCACGGGGTTCAGGAGTCCGTCATACACCTCGAGCTGGACGAAAACGGCCTCGCCCGCCTGGTAGACCCGTTTGTCCGTGGCCACGCGGACCGGTTTTTCTGACTCGCGCAAAACGAGCCACCGGAAAGATTTCTCGATCAGCCCGGTCGCCAGCGCATTCCCCTCGCCGATGCCCTGCATCATCAAGTCCCAGCGGTGAATCCCCGTTCCCAGGAAGGCCAGACTCCGGACGTAACCGGTTTCGGATGCGATGAGAAACGGTTCCGGGGAAGCGCGATCCGGATCATCGGTTTCGGCAAGCACCCGCGCACCGTCCCGGGGGCGGACCGCCGTCCATGCCGAATACACGACCGGAAGCCGTCCCCAGGCCCGGAGATTTTCCTCGATGGATTGGTGGATCGCCAGGGCCGGATGGCCGGACCCATCCGCGGTCAGCCGGATCCGCACCTCCCGTTCGTCCCGGCGGACCGGCGGATGAACGGGCATCCGGGAGGGAATCCGGGAAAGCCGTGTCATATCGAGCCTCCTTCCCGCGATCAGGAAAACCGGTTTATCCGTCTCCTCCAGCACACGCCGGACCGGCGACCAGAGGGATTCCGGCACATCCCGGGTGGGAAAATCGAGGAGGACGAACAAGTCGGTCTCTTCCAGAACGGATCGGGACAGGGTCCCGTCTTCATAAAAACCCCCGTCCTCCCTGAAGGTGCGCACGGTCAGCGACACATCGGGGTCCCGCGAGAGCACCCTGCGCAGGAAGCCGATGTCGGGACCGGGCGCTCCCGCGAAAAGAAGAACCGACATTTTGCGCCTGAGCACCCGGATGTAGATTTCACGGGCGTTGTTCTCGGCGGTGAATTCCCCTTCGATCGCAGGGAATGCGACTTCCAGTTTCCGGAATCCGGGTTCCTCCGGCATAAAGGTCAGCGAAACGCGTTTTTCCGCCGACCCGGAGGGGAGCACGACCGGTCGCCGCGCGAGGATCCGTCCATCCGACCGCAACACCATCTCCGCCGTCCGTCCATCCAGTCCCGGCGCCCGTACGACCGCCTCGACGGGCATAACATTGCCGACATAGGCGATGGAATTGGCCTGGACATCCTCTAAAATCAGATCCGGTTTCTCCGCGGCCCCGCCTACCACCACGGCGTGTACCGGATACCCGAGCGATCGTGCGACACGCACCGGATCGGTCCCCCGGGTGATCCGTCCGTCCGTGAAGAGTATCGCGGCTGCGACGCGGTGATCCGCATACCGGTCCCGCAGGGCGTCCAGCGCGGCGGCGATGTCTGTGGCGGAACCGGAAAACGTGAGCGCATCCGGGGTGGACGGCGGGATGGAATCGAGGCGGTCTGAGAAAACAAAGGAACGCATCCGGTAGCGGGAACCGAGTGCTTTCAGCGAGTCGGAAACGAACAGGCGTCTCAGGATATCCGCGCGGTTTTCACCCGCATCCGCGATCTCCATCGAACGCGATCCGTCCCATAACAGGCCGATCAGCGCGGGTCGTTGCCGGACAATCCGCAGATGGACGACCGGATTGAGGAGGACGATCAGGAGGGCGGCGAGGGCAAAAAACCGGATGGCTGCGAGAAGAATCCGTTTTCCCCTGTGAAGCGGCGGCAGGGTGCACCGATAGGCCCAGATGGACAGGATCAGGCAGGCTGGAATGCCGAGGACGAGCCAGAGTGCGGCGCGATCGGCGAGGAAATCAATTTGTATTTCGGGCCATATGGTCACAAGCTGATGTCCCGGCTAAACCGGATGAATTTTTTATCAGAGATTGAGTGCCGGCCTGGGCGACAGATCCTGCGGAGACACGTCTCCCCGTGACAAATAGAAATATCCGGCCCGGGCAATCATGCCCGCGTTGTCTGAACAGAGTGCCGGCGGCGGCCAGAATACCGAAACGCCCTGTTGCGAAGCCGTGTTCAAAAGGCGCTGCTGAAGGGCCCGGTTCGCCGCCACACCGCCGGCGAGACAGGCCGTTTTCACGCCGGTAAGCCGGACGGCCAGGAGGATTTTATCCACCAGCACATCCAGTACGGCGGACTGAAACCCGGCGGCGATATTCGGAAGGTTTTTTTTGACATTTTCGAGGCCGTGCTTCCGGACGAAATTCAGAACCGCCGTCTTGAGGCCGCTGAAGCTGAAATCGAGGCTGTCCTCCCCGAGGTAGGCGCGGGGGAAACGGACCGCTTCCGGATCGCCGTCACGGGCCAGCCTTTCGATGACGGGACCGCCCGGATAACCTGCTTCGAGCAGCTTGCCCACCTTGTCGAACGCCTCTCCGGCCGCGTCGTCGCGTGTCCTGCCGAGGACACGGTACGTCCCCCATTCGGGAACATGCACGACCTGAGTGTGTCCCCCGGAGACGATGAGGACGACAAACGGAGGTTTGATCTCCGGATGGGCGAGTTCATTGGCCCAGATGTGGCCCTCGAGATGATTGATCCCGGCGAAGGGAATACCCAGGCCCAGGGACAGTCCCTTGGCCGTACTCAGCCCGACCAACAGGGATCCGGCGAGCCCGGGTCCGTGGGTCACAGCCAGGCCTTCGATTGCCGATTTGGAGATGCCGGCCTGGTCCAGCGCCTGCCGGATGACGGGAAGGATGAGCGGGATATGGGATCGCGACGCGAGCTCGGGAACAACGCCGCCGAAATTCCGGTGGATCAGTTGCGTCGAAATCACATTGGAAAGGAGGCGCCGGCCGTCATACACGGCGGCGCTGGTGTCATCGCAGGACGTTTCGATACCGAGAATCATCTGCGCTCGACGATGCACTCGAAAAATTTCGGGTGGACATCCGAGAAAGTCACATCGCGCGGCACGTTGATCGAAGCGGGGATCCGGTCATCCGGATAGCGGTACCGGCTCCCGAAATCGATCGTGGCCAGGATCTCTTCTTTCCGGATACGCATCAGGAGATCCACACCGCCGCGTAATTTGAGAGACAATGTCGGGGGGACCACGAGGACGTTCAAACCGGGCGGCACGTTCACCGCCTCAACCGGAATCTCCCTCATCTCGATTTCATGCATCCGCTGGATATCGATCTCGAAATGGATTGTCTCGGCGGAATAGACGACCCGGTCCGATTCGGGCGGTGTGACGCCGATCTTTCCACGAACCCTGCGTGAAATATTCTCAAATACCCGTCTGTCCGTGGTCACCGAAACGAGTTGCTGAACGATGGATTTGGGGCCGGAAACACGGATGGAATCGGGGTCGAGTGCAATCGATCCAACCTGTGTATATCCGTCCGCAAGGTCGATCAGGAGGCGTGGAATAACCGGAACCTTCTTCTCGAGGGCTTGATCGAGATGCACCCATACCGTATCGGGCCCCACGATCTGAACGGGCTGGCAGTCTTCCGCCCGGGGTATACCTCGGATCATATCGAGCGTGAGGGAGTAGAGGGTCGCGTCTTCGGCCTTGGAAATATCCAGTTCCAGGCGTTTATTCCGGAATCCGAGCCCCAGAAAAGCCTTGCCTGTTCCCCTGAAAAGCACGCGGACCGATTCAGGCAGCGATTGGACGAGTATCCTGCCCTCGGGCTGGTTTCTGACGCGAAGGGGAACCTCGACGGCGTATTCATACGAGTTGTCCGTCACCACGTAAAACCATAAAAAAAGGGCGCTGATCAATGAAAACAATTTCACCTGATAGTTGTAAGCCAACCATGTCCTGATATGCTGGATCGTTTTCATCGTACCCTGACTTCTGAGAACGCGGCGGCTCCGGACGACGGTCCGCCGGATAACTGTTGTTATTTTTGTGAGGGTTCGACCGACTTCCCGAAACTGATTTCTCCGTTGTCGATACGGATGTTGAATCCGCATTCAGGATTGGTACAAACCCAGGCCTTATAGCGGATGGCCGCACCGTCGCGTCCGTAATCGGACAGCGGAACGAGTACGCCGGTATTACATTTCTGACACTCCGGAAACACATTCTCCATGAAACAACCTCCCCGTTAACACCACTTCCTGATTACTCTTTCACAACCCAGAGTCGAATCTGCGCCTCCACCTCGCTGTGAAGTTTGATGGGCACATTATAGACACCCAGCGCCTTGATCGGTTCAGCGAGCACGATTTTCCGTTTGTCAACGTCAAATCCTTTTTCATTGAGGAGATCGGCGATCTGTTGAGACGTCACCGATCCAAAAATCTTGTCCTCCTCGCCGACCGCCACGGACGCGGTCACCGAAATTTTTTCCAGTTCGCCGGCCAGGGTTTCGAAATCCTTTCTCTCGCGCGCTTCACGCCGGACAGATAATTTTCTTTCTTCCTCGAGAAGCTTGACATTTTTGGGTGTGGCCAGAACCGCGATGCCCTTCGGAATCAAAAAATTACGGCCGTAGCCGTCCTTTACGGTCAGCACGTCACCGGCCTTCCCCAGTGATTCATGGTCGGAACGCAATATGATCTTCATTAATGATCCCCGCCTTATTTCTATGATTTATTGGGTGGCGTCATTCACGAAAGGCAACAGGGCCAGATAGCGAGCCTGTTTGATGGCGCGATTCAGTTGCCGTTGATGCCTTGCGCACGTCCCCGATGTCCGCCTGGGTATGATTTTTCCGACTTCCGTTGTGAATTTACCCAGGCGTTTGTATTCCTTGTAGTCGACATAAGCCACCTTGTTTTCACAAAACCGGCAAATGCGTTTTTTCTTTGGTTTAATCAATGCATCCTCCTTGGATCATCTACAATTCCAACTCTTCATACCCGAAATCGAATTTTCCCCGCATAAGATTACGGGCCTCGGAATCCGGTTCAGGCTTTGTTTCATTATGCGGAGCCGAATCAGGCGGTTTCATATCAAAATCAGGACCGGAATAGGACTGTTCGCCCTCTTCCTCTGCCGATTCTGACAGTTCATCATGTTTATTCAGAAACTGGATGCGCCTGGCCTTGATTTCGACGATATTCCGGTTGCGGCCTTCCTCCGTTCTCAGGCTACGGCTCTGCAGCTCCCCCTCGACGAGCACCGCACTCCCCTTGACCAGATTTTCCGCGCAACTCTCGGCCAGCCGGTACCATGCAACCACACCGACGTAACAAACATTCTCACGCCATTGACCGGTATTGTCCTTGAATTTGCGATTCGACGCGATCCAGAAATTGGCAACCGGTGTTCCATTGGTTGTTTTTCTGAATGAAGGATCCCGAGTCAAATTTCCGGCAATCACCACTGTATTGATGTCAGGCATTCGGAGATCCGTCATAGGATTATTCCCTCCTTCCAGTTACAGTCTCAATGATCACCCATAACCCCTTTTTTCCGTTCCTGACTGGTTGGACAGACTTAACACAGAATGGTTTTGGGATTCACAATCAATCTTTCCTCACTTTTTCAAAGGAAAGGGAGGATTGAGTTCATGTCTCCTGAAAAAACCGAAAACCAATCTGAGCAGAGAAGAACAAACGCGCCTTCCTTCAGACGGTCATTGCCGACAACGCCGTTTAGGACTCTTCACTTTCTTCAGAATTTTCTTCGGATTCGCCCTCTTTTTCCGGAACATCTTCCGATTTCGAATCAACCTGTTCAGTCTCTAAAGGCTTGACAGGCGCATCTGCCTCTGCACGCACCATCACTTTCGGCACGGCCAGGACCAGGAATCGCAAAATCGTTTCATCGATCCGAAACTCTTTTTCCAGTACCCCGATCAGGCTTCCTTCGGCTTCGAAACGAATGTACACATAATAGCCGTACTGTTTCTTGTCGATTTCATAGGCAAGCCGGCGTTTCCCCCATCTGTCGAGCAGCCTGATCTTGCCTCCCTGTTTTTCGATCAGCTGGGAGTATTTGGTGACGGCGGCTTCGATCTCTTCGCCCTGCAGATGGGCATCCACAATGAATGTGGTTTCGTACTGTTTGACCATGGTTCACCTCCCTTCGGTCATTCGGCCCTTTTCTCACCCGGAAAAGAGCAGGGATTATGCATTTTTATCTGTTATAGTGATTCATTGTATACAGGATACCGTGTTGTATCCAATCGCTCACGGCATCCGATGCGTTGATAATCATTGTCTGAACTTCGGGTTCCTCGTCTTTCTCGAATGGAGACAGGACATAATCAGACGCATCGACATCCGGGTCACACCCGACGCCCAGCCTGAGCCGCGCGAATGCGGTAGAACCCGCTTCCCGGATGATTGAGGCGAGCCCGTTGTGTCCGCCGTCCGACCCATCCGGGCGCATCCGGAGTCTGCCGAGGGGTAGGGCGATATCGTCGATTACAACCAGCAACTTTTCAAAATGGATCCGATACGCGTCCAGAATCAGCCGGACCGCTTCTCCGCTTCGATTCATGAAGGTCTGCGGTTTGACCAGCATCACACGGTGAGAATCCCGCAGTACAAGACAATGTTCAAATAACGCATGTCCCCGCGAGAAAACCGCATCCCATTTCAGGGACAGTTGATCCACGACAAGAAACCCCAGATTATGTCGTGTTTTCCGGTATTGTCGGCCCGGATTACCCAGCCCGAAGATCACATGCAAGACGACGGGCCCTTCATGGTGACATCACGCTTCCTGATCTTGGGTTTCGGCCTCGGCCTCCTCTTCTTCGCCGGACACGGCCGCACTCCGGGCCGCTTTGGGCAGGGTTACCTGAGCCACCGGATGGTGAACATCCGTGACAAACTTGAATTGATCCACGGACAGATCTCCAAGCGTGATCCCATCTCCGATCTTGAGGTCTGAAATATCGACTTCGAGATGTTCAGGGATATCCAGAGGCAGGCCTTCAACCTCGACCTCCCTCAGGGCATGCTCGAGGATACCGCCCTCGCGGACTCCGATCGGCGTGCCCCGAAAAGCGATGGGAATGGTAATTTTTATTTTCTCGCTCATCTTGATGCCCATAATATCCACATGGACGGGTGCATCCGTGACCGGATTCTTCTGAATTTCCTTCAGGATGCATTTCCTGCTTTTCCCGTCCGGGAAAACCGCATCGAGAATATTGTTTTCTTGCTGAAGCATCTTCTGTAATTCCTTGTGATTCACGCTGAGCAACACAGGCTCTTCACCGTGCGCGTAAAATACCGCCGGCAGACGGCCCTGTTTCCTCAGTGCCTTGGCGCTCTGGTGGCCCTTCTCGCTTCTCAATTCAACGTGGAGTGTGACTTCCGCCATGAGATTTCCTTTATCGTTAAAGAGTGACAGGACTCGATCTGTCTAAAAACAGAGAGCTGATGGACGCTTCCCGGTGAATCCGGTCGATGGCCTTGCCGAAGAGTTCGGCGGATGTGAGAATCTGAATCTTGTCGCACATCTTTTCAGGGGGAACGGGAACCGTATCCAGCACGAAAACTTTGGAAATTGCGGATCCACAGATACGGGACACGGCATTCCCGGAAAGGATCGGATGCGTACACGCGGCGAGAATGCGATTCGCACCGGAATCCTTCATGAGCTGGGCGGCATTGCACAGGGTGCCCGCCGTATCGATGATGTCATCGACCAGGATGACATCACGCCCCCTGACGTCTCCGATCAGGGAAACGGACTCGACCTGGTTTGG
The DNA here is from genome assembly GCA_011046415.1 of bacterium. GTDB lineage: Bacteria > Zhuqueibacterota > QNDG01 > QNDG01 > JABMRT01 > DSAP01. The sequence goes on from DSAP01000014.1 coordinate 9,398, forward strand.
CCCGGACCGGCGTTTATCGACCAGGGCAAAATCCGTTTCGAGACGGTTGGCATAGGCCCGCGCCCGTTTCGAACTGCCCACATCCGGCGCGACCACCACCGGATCGTCCAGGGATTTCGAATTGATATTCTGGATAAAAATAGCATACGCATACAGATGATCGAACGGAATGTCGAAAAAACCCTGTATGGAAGGCGAGTGCAAATCCATGGTCAGGATGCGATCCGTGCCCGCGACAGAAATCAAATTGGCGGCCAGTTTGGCGGACAGGGAGACGCGGGGTTTGTCTTTGCGGTCTTGTCGTGCGTAACCGAAATAGGGAATGACCGCCGTGATCCGTTTAGCCGAGGCGCGTTTGGCCGCATCGATCATCAAGAGGAATTCGAGAATGTTCTCGGCAGGCGGACAGGTCGGCTGAACAATAAATACATCCACACCCCGGATGCTCTCATTGAATTTTACGCTGATTTCACCATCGCTGAAACGTGTAATTTCAACATCACCGAGAGGAATCTTGAGATATTGTACTATTCTTTCAGCGAGATCGCGATTTGCGGAACCCGAAAAAACCTTCATCGAAAACCTGAACCTCTTCCCCTTCGCCCCGCGCCCTCATCTCCGGTTTAAAACCTCCTGGATAACCGGGAATTTGAACCGGAGGCAGGCATTGGTCGAGTAACGTCTATCCCATTTTTCTTTAAGCACCGAAGCTGGGGCGGGAGGATTCGAACCTCCGGATGCGGGGACCAAAACCCCGTGCCTTCCCGCTTGGCGACGCCCCAAAGCGCATGGTCTTAATAACATGCGATATGATAACCTGAACGATTCATAACCTTGCGTGATCTCATACTCCCCGACTCAATCTCAGGGAGTGCGTTGGCCCCTCACCGCTTGCCTCAACCCGCCGACCATTCTGATATAACCCGTCAGTTTTAAATATCCTGGAATCACTTGTCCCACAATGCATGAATCATTCAGGTCAATTGACCCGAATCCCGGGAATATGCTGAACACGAGACCCCGAGCGTATCGGTTTCGGAAAACTGGTTGAATTCCTCCCAGTATTTTTCCAACACCATTTCTTCCATTCTGGCCCGGAATTCTGTTGTGATCGGGTGGGCCACATCGCTGAACGACCCGTCTTTTTTTCGCCGGCTCGGCATCGCGATGAAAAAGCGATCTCCCCCGGAGATGATTTTCAAACCCCTGATCACAAACATGTCGTCCAACGTGATGTTCGCAAACCCCCTTAACTTGTCTTCTTGCCTGAGACTGATTTTCACTTCAGTGATTTCCATCTGCATTCCCTCCTGAATGGGTTTTGTTTCCTCCTTTTGTCATGAGAAAACCTGAACAACAGGGGAATGCATCATCGGTCGCGAGACCAGGGTGCGAACACCATTTTTGGAAAAGAACGACCGGGCCTTCTGGGCCACATCAGGCGATCTGTATAAACCATAGATTGTCGAACCGCTGCCCGACATGCCGGCATAAAAGGCATCCTTCTCATACAACTGCTCCTTGAGTGGTAGCAATTGCGGATGCCTTTCAAACACCACACGCTCTAAGTCGTTGACCAGAGAATCTCTTAGAGCTTCATAATCAAAGTTGCCCAAAAGCGACCTAAATTTAGCCATTTTTTCTCCGGTTGTCAAGCCAATTCTCGCATGTTGATACGCCCATGCCGTGGACACGGATACATCGGGGAACAGGAGTAACAACCGGTAATCCGTCGGGATCGTGATGGATTCCAGCCGCTCTCCGCGTCCCAGACCCAGTGCCGTCCCCCCCCAGAAAAAAAAGGGGACATCCGAACCGATCTGCATCCCCAGATGGCGAAGCGTCTTTTCTTCTAAGGAAAGATTGAACATTTTGCACAGGGCGAGTAGGGTCATAGCTGCGTTGCTGCTGCCTCCTCCCAGGCCGCCCCCTACGGGGATTTGTTTCTTAACCGTGACATGAATGCCTCCTCGAATTGAATGTTGGGTTTTTATCAGGGAATATGCCCTGTAAATCAAATTGCCTTCATCCGTGGGAATGTCTGCCCCTTCGACGTCGATCCCAAAATCACGGTCGGTTTCCTCGAAGATCAGGGTGTCGTGAAGATCGATCTGTTGAAACAACGTGGCAATATCATGATATCCATCCGGTCTTTTCCCGAGAAGCAGAAGCCCCAGATTCACCTTTGCATAAGACAGGACACGAAGTTTGACCATCTGCTGCCGTCCTCCTAAAACCGGATACGGGTAAACGAATTCACCCGGCGCGCAAACAACACACACCGTTTCGTAGTGGTTCGAAATGTTTGTTGCTTATTCTTCACAAAGGATGGAAAACTTGTGTTTCTATAAACAAAAACCATGCCACACATGCCATCGTTTAATTAACTATATATTATACAAAATATTAGTCAAAAAAGTAAGTGGATTTTTTCTGTGTACAAATTGCCAGACCTGTCTTCTATTTCTTACACGGTGTATTCTTTTGGTGACATCCACCGTATCCTGACAGACGATACACGTCCGTAATTTTTTATCAAGGGTGGAAACCGGTCGCTTTACCGATGATTGAAACACGTTTCCATTCTGATTTGATAAAAAAAGCGCTTCGCTGCATTGCGCGAGGCGCTTTTTTCAAAATATGGTCGCGACCCGTTTCTTGCGTACCGGTCACCGAATCAACATCAACTTCCGCGTAAGGACGGTCTCTTTCGTCTGAAGACGGTAATAGTATAGACCGCTCGACAGCTCACCCGCATCAAACAAAACCACATAGGCTCCCGCCTCCTGATGTCTCTCGACAAGTGTGGTTACCTGCCGGCCCATCAAATCAAACACACTCAGCCTCACCTCGCCTCCATTCGGGATGTCGTACCGGATCTTCGTGACCGGATTGAACGGATTCGGATGGTTCTGATACAGCGCATAGGATTCCGGCAGAAGATCGCCCGGATCCATGACACCCGTGTCGTGACCCTGCGTCACCGAAATGGCCCGGGGTGAGCCGGTCGTCCCGGCCGGAGAGGTCGCGGTCACGGTTACCTCGGCCGTTCGTGTCGAACCCGTGTTGTTCGCGGCGGCCGCCATGGCGAAAAAGTCCGGCGTTGTACCTTCAGGCTGTAAAATCGTAATCCAGTCCGCATCCGTCGAAACGGAGTAGGTAATGGCCGTGCCAGAACTCGTCACATTTACGACCGGACTCGTGCCTCCTGCCGCGGGAGCCGACCAGTCTGTTGGGCTCACCAACAGGACTGCCGGTACCGATATCCGGGTCGTAATGGTGTCCGGTGCCAGAGGAATCGGAGAACCGCCCGGATCCATCGCCGTGATGTCGGTCAGACTGAACACGATCTGCGTCCCGTCGGGCGCGGTGGACAGCGCCCGGAATTTCACGCGCATGATCACGCCGCCGCCGTCGACGCCGCCTGCCGGATCCTTCCGGGAAATGCCGATGTTTACTTTCCCGTTCGGATCATCGGGGGTTGGCAAAAACACAAGGTCTGTGCCCAGAAACGGGCCCGCCTCCGCACTCACATAATCCAAATTTTCCGTCTGTGTGTAATTCAATACAAAACTCACGGCAAACAGGTTCGTGACAGCCGTCGGGTCGCCGACCCGGATATCCACCCAGAATTCATCACCCGCATGAACAATCTCCGGGGATATGGGTGTGATAATTGAAGTGTCTACGGGTAAAGGGTGTTGCGTCACGGCTATCATCGATGGTGAACCGGTCGTACCGGCCGGAGAGGTCGCGGTAACCGTGACCGCGGCCGATCGTGTCGAATCCGTATTGTTCTCCGCAGCCGTCAGGGTAAAACTGCCCGGCGTCGTTCCGCCTGAAGAGGAAATTGTCAGCCAGTCGGCATCGTTTGAAACGGTATAGGTGATGGCATCACCGGAACTCGTCACTTCAACAACCGGGCTCGTCCCGCCTCCCGCCGGGGCATCATATATTACCGGAAACACAGACAATGCCGCAAATGCCACGGTGCCGTAAATCGACTGGATCCCCGCCACATCATCGGCGTGAAGATTCCGTTTGATCTGTCCCGGAACGCCGAATCCATACATTATTTTATCGAGATCGTTAACTTCGTCCTCCACGTCACCGTAAAGATCGGACAGACTCAGATAATGACCGAATTCATGCAATGCAATGGTTTGAATATCGTAAGTTCCCGGCGCACCGTTATCACTCCAGTTCAGCGTATGGTTGAAGACCATGTCGCATTCATTGATCCTTCCAGTGATGTTGTTGTACCAGATGCTCGTGACCGCGATTGTCTGAGGATTTGTGTCTCCCCACAATATTTCATTGATGAAATTACTGGATGAAACGGCCGCTGTGCTGGACCCTCCGTAATGAAGTGAAAAATGCGATCCAGCCTGGTTCCAGGTTTCGGCGGCCACCTGAATCTGTGACTTCTCATCGTTGACTGCGCCGCTGTTTTCATGAATCCTGTAATAAACCTGCGGCGCCGATCCGCTCCATTTAAATCCTGAATATCCGAACGAGATTCCGTATGGAGCAAGGGTGCTGCTTCCGGCATCGGTGGTCACATAAACGGAACCACTGCTCGCACCGGAAGGAATCCCACACACGATACGCTCGTCCGACCAGGTAAAAATGGACGCCGCCAGTCTCGGCTCTCCGGTCTTTTTAAAGAATTCAACCTTTCCGCCGCCTCTGGTGTTTCCAAAATTCGATCCGAAAATCGTCACGCGGGTCCCGGTGCCCGCGGATGCTTTGTCCGGCGTAAATCCGTGAATCACCGGATCATCTTCGCCGGCGGTCGTCTTCCGGAGAACGATATCGTCGACATATGTGCCTTCATGTTGAACACTTCCGTCGCTCACAAACAAGAAGGCGATCCAGACCCGGGAACGCCCTGCCAGGTTGCCGAGTTCGTACACCTCTGTCAGATCGAAGTTGACGGATTGCCAGCCGTCCGAATTGCCGCTCGTGCTGTATCCATAATAACTTGATTCATCGATGGAAGCGCCCCAAAAAAAATAATCCGGATCGGTTTCGGTATTATTCCAGAGATGAAACTGCAGATCGGCGGATGTCGCATCGCTCAGATCGAACGGCCCGAAGGCCATCCATGTCCGCATGTCCGCCGGGTAATTTCCGCCCTGAACGCCCGCATCTGAACCGGCCGCGGCGCACCAGGCGCTCCACGACCCTCCATGTGACCTGTGATTCGCCTTTCCCCAGTAAGCCTCCGTATAACCTCTGGAGTGGGTGACGGTCCATCCTGCTCCGGGGAATGATTCCTCGAAATCCTCCTCCAGGATCGCTTGTGATCCCTGTGTCGAAGCGGGCTCTCCGAAGACGGTCGGATCCTGGATCTCCTGAATGCGTTGACCCGCATCACGCGGATCAAAACCGCCGATCCCGAGCGTTTCCTTCGCCGGCATGACGTTCATCTGATGGGGGATTTCCTGTAGGGATGGAACGGATTTCTCGAGATCTCTGGCGGGCCGGTCACGGCGTTCGACAATCGCCTGTATTCTCGCGCGGAATGATTCCGTGTCCATGCCCGCCCCGGCGCCATGGACGCGGTCTTCCTGAATCCGGAGTTTTCCCTGACTCCCTCCGATCAGTTGATTGTCATTCGAAAGAAAGAGGAACGCTTCTTCTCCTGTCTCAAACACAGGCATATGGCTGACCCATTGGGAGATCGAATCGACAGTACCTCCCGTCACCTGAATAGAGAATATCCCGCCGCCTCTTCCCCTTACATAATCACGGCTATCGATGGTCACGTTCGTATAGATATGCGTTCCACGATGATCTGTCATCCA
>DSAP01000011.1 GCA_011046415.1 bacterium
GTCCGGTTGACGGGCATGATCTCGGAACGCTGCGCATCGGACGAGGCGTTCAGGGAGATCGCGAGCTGAAACGGCTGTTTTTCCTCCGCGAACCGGAGGATCTGGGGGACGATCCCGGACGTGGAGAGGGTGATCTTTCGCGCGCCCATGGCCGACCCTTCCTGATGATTCAGGATGGTCATGGCCCGGATCACCGCGTCGTAATTCAGGAACGGTTCGCCCATGCCCATGACCACGATATTCGTGGGTTTTTCTCCGACATCGCGCCACACGCCCAGAAACTGCTCGAGGATCTCGAAGGCGGACAGGTTCCGGACAAACCCCATGGTGCCGGTCGCGCAGAAGGTGCAGCCCATCGCGCATCCCACCTGGCTCGAGACGCATACGGTGCGCCGGACGCCGTCCGGGATGAATACCGATTCGACCCGCAGGCCGTCCTCCAGCCGCCAGAGATACTTCCGCGTGCCCGACGCAGCGGACACCCGGAGATTCTCCAGGACCAGCGTCCCGGCTTCCGCGGTCTCTTCCAGTTTCCCGCGGAAATCCCGGGCGAGATCCGTCATCCGCGTGAAATCCGTCTCGTTTTTCTGATACATCCACGACCAGAGCTGCGCAGCGCGGAATTTCTTCTCGCCGACGGACAGGATCCACTCGTCCAACCCGGAACGTGAAAGGGTCTTGAGGTTGATCCGTTTCATGGGATGAAAAAGGTCTTCTCCGCTTTCCTGCTTTCGCCTCGCAACTCCGGACTTTTCCCCTTCAATCCGCGTCCCTGCGGATCTTCATGACCATGCGCAGCGTGGTGCCTTTCGGTGAGAAGTCGAATTGCACCTCATCCATCAGGTTCTTGAGGATGAAAATCCCCCGGCCGTTCTCTTTCATAAGATTGGCGGGTTCGAGCGGGTCGTCGATCCGTCCCGGATCGAATCCCTTTCCCTCGTCCGTCACGGACACCTCGACCGAATCCGGTAAAAGCCGGAAAACCACCCCCACCTTCTTCTTCGGATCTTTCCGGTTTCCGTGGACGATGGCGTTCCCGACCGCCTCGGTCACGGCGATGGCAAGGTTCTGAATCTGATCCTGGGACAGGGAGAGGCGTGCTCCCGCCTGGCTGGTAAGTTTCTCGACGCATCGGAGTTCCGTCAGGCAGCTCGACACGGTGCATTTCAGAATTTCGGGTCGGCGTGACATCGCTTGATTTTCCGGGAGCCTTCCTCAGGCGGACCGAACGGGTCCGCATGCCGGCGCCCTCCTCATAATAACCATCGCATCCTGCAATCGATCCGGGTCAGCAATTGTCCCGAGGTTGACAGGCTTTTCGTGACGCTTGTGTTTCCGGAAAGCATCAGAGACAACCTGCGCCCCTTAAATTGAAACCGCAGTACGGGGCCATGGCTGATGAAATCCGCCTGGGTTTCACGGATCTGTTCACCCTGCGGGCTCATCCGGTACCGAAACCCCGTCCGTCGAAAATAGGTGTATCCGGGCATGATCTGGAATCCGGACCGGGGTTTCAGGTCGAACGTCAAATACAGGGTTTGGCTTTTCCTGTCCGATAATTTTTGCTCCAGCCATTCCTTCCACAGCAGCTTGCCGTTTTCGTCCAGCTCGAGTCTGTAATGGATGAACAGGGACATCCGGTCGGTCAGATGGACCTGTAGGCTGTCTCCGATCTGGAATTTTCTGAAAACAAAACTTCGGATGCCGGGAAGCAGCGGTTCGAAATCATAATCCACGTAATTTGACAGCAACTCGACGGACTGGGCCAGCCGGATCCGCTTGGAAGGCTGCCAGACCGCGACCGGATTGAGACGCAATATCCGCGTCCAGTGATTGTCCGCGCTTTTTTCTCCGAATATATAGACCAGATGCAGGAGATGAGCGGACAGGGTTACCCGCGCCGAAAGCGCGGAAGAAAAGCGGCGCGCCGCCCGGATGTCCGTTCGGAGACGCAGTTCATCCCGGTCGTCGAAATTGGCCTCGTCCGGGGTGTCATAGCGGCGGCGCTGTATACTGGTGACGAGCGAAAGCGTGTCGGACGGCGTGATTTTCCATCGGTTATGGAGGGAAAGGGTCGTATACTGGCTCCGGTTGTCCGGCGTGACCAGCTGACTCCCGCCCGAATAGGGAGACCCGGGCAAGGATTCGGCCAGCTCGTACTGCTCTTCCATGCCGGCGTAGCGGAAGAACAGCGCGCCGTCGATTCTCCGTATCTGCCAGATCAGGCGCACCGCGCCCTCTACGCCGAGGTCTTTCCGCTGCCGTTTCGGACCCGTGTTGGGTCCGGTCAGCACGTGAATATTGAGATCCCGCGTCGAAAGACCGGCTTCGACCCGACACCTGAGATGGTCGTTGATTCGATAGACCAGGATGTTTTCTGCGGTCCGGCCCTGTTCGTCCCGGCTTTCGATCTCCCCGTCCGTGGAAATATAATAATCCCGCCGTCCTTTCTGCCATGACAGGCGCAGGGAATCGCTGGTGTCCGTATAAAATTGCCGGGAGATCTCATAGTGCAGGGTCAGGTTGTCGTTTTTGCGGCGTTCGAGACGATCGGTCTCATACCGGGCGGTCAGCCGGTTCTCGTAATCCCCTATCCTGAAACGCGGGGTGTCGGCCCCGGCCATGCCGGTCCAGCCGATGTCATGCTGCCGGTATCGCCGGTCTTGCTTGACTCCCAGAAAAAATGGAATCCGGTATAGGGGCCTGCGATAGGTCACGCCCGCGCCGATCACATGGGTCTGGATGTCGTTGACGAATCCGGACTGTTTGTCCGAAAAAAGCAGGCTCGTCCCCAGCAAGTCCAGGGAAAAGGAGGGAGAAAGCCGCCTCGAAAGCGTCATCATCAGGCGGTGTTCATCTTTCCACCGGTTCTCGCCGCCCGATACGAGCAGCCGGGAAGACGAAAACGCCTGATGTAACGCCATGCTGAATCCCCGCATGTTTTGTTTCCGGAAGGCCAGCCTGCCCTCCCACTCATCGGTGTTGAGTCCGCGGACATACCGCGTGTTCACGGAATCCTGTGCGGACGGGCCCGTCTGACCGGCCAGACGCGGCGAAAGGGCCGCACCGGACAGCATCCAGATGAGGATAAGCCGTGGCCGGCCGTGCCGCACAGCCGGGCCGTCAGGAGGCCTGATCCGCGACGGGACGGCGTAATCCGGTTTTCTTTTTCCGGTTCTTTTGACGATGCTTCTCCGAAAGAATATCGATACCCTTTTTTTCTTTCAGGTGAAGAGATCCGCCCGAAATCACCAGCTTGAGCGCGTCCTCGACCGTCATCTCCAGCTCCGTGACATGGCGTTTTGGCACGAACAGGAGGAATCCGGACGTCGGATTGGGTGTGGTCGGCACGAATACGCTGACCACGTCATCATCCAGCCTGTCCTGAACCGGACCCCTGGTGTCCTGCGTAAAAAAAGCGATCGAATACAAACCTTTACGGGGATATTCGATCAGCACCGCCTTCTTGAAAATTTCCCTTTTTTCCGAAAGCACCGCCTCGCTGATTTCGCGGATCGCGATATAGATCCGGTTGATGATGGGAATCCGGGTGACGATGAAATCGCCGATCAAGAAGAGTTTCTTCCCGAAATAATTCCGTGTGAGCGTGCCGACCAGCAGGATGAGCACAATCAGGACCAACAGCCCGACACCCGGAATCGGCTCGGTAAAGGGGTGAACGCGCAGGTTGCGTAGCAGGTGGGTCACCGGGCCGGCCAGCATGCCGTCGAAAAAATGGAAAAGCCAGATGAAAATAAAAAGAGTCAGCGCCATGGGTACCGCCACGAGCAGCCCGGCCACAAAGGTTTTTCGCAATTCGTTCACGATCAATCCTCCTTGGGCACCACCCGGTAGACTTTTTCATTTTCCCTGGCCATCCCGTAATCCTCGCGCGCGATGCGTTCGATCTCCGCCGCATCGTGGAGTTTTTTCTTTTCCTCTTCGAGGACCGCGATCTGTTCTTTCAGCTGCGCGATTTCCTGTTCGAGCCGGGCCTTCTGCCGGCGGACCTGAATCTGCCGGATGAATCCGCGGCTGCCTGTGGAGAGGAAGAAGAGGAGCGCCAGAAAGCCCGCAAGTGCGAGCAGCCAGCCCACCCCTCTATGTTTTTTAGCTCGGGACGGCATTATTTCCTGAATGACCGGCCGGGATATTCGGCCGCATCGCCCAGGTCTTCTTCGATCCGCAGGAGCTGGTTGTATTTGCAGATGCGGTCCGTCCGGCTGGCCGATCCGGTTTTGATCTGTCCCGCGTTGACCGCGACGGCGATGTCCGATATCGTCGTGTCTTCGGTCTCGCCCGACCTGTGAGAGACCACGGCGGCCCATCCGGCCTTGTGGGCCATCTCGATGGCATTCAGGGTCTCGGTCAGGGTGCCGATCTGATTGACCTTGATCAGGATGGCATTGCCCGCCTCTTCGCGGATGGCGCGCTCGAGATACTGCACGTTCGTCACCAGCAGATCGTCACCCACAATCTGGCATTTTGAACCAAGCTTTTGAGTCAATAATTTAAATCCGTCCCAGTCATTCTCGGCCATGCCGTCTTCGACCGAGTCAATGGGATATTTTTTAACGAGTTCGGCAAAGTATTCCACTTGCTGTTCGGTTGTCCTCTTTTTGCCGGTTTCACCTTCAAAAATCGTGTAATCATAGACGCCGTTCTTATAAAATTCAGAAGCTGCAGGATCGAGAGCCAGCATGATGTCTTCACCGGGTTTATACCCGGACTTCTCGACGGCTTTCAGGATGGTGTCGAGCGTGTCTTCAATACTTGTAAACGCCGGGGCGAATCCGCCTTCGTCGCCCACGGCGGTGGAGAGACCGCGGTCGTGCAGTACTTTTTTCAGGTTGTGGAATATCTCGGCGCCCATCCGGAGGCCTTCGGCGAAACAGGAGGCGCCCACGGGGCGGATCATGAATTCCTGAAAGGCGATCGGTGCGTCCGAGTGCGATCCGCCGTTGACGATGTTCATCATGGGCACGGGGAGCGTCTTCGCGTTTACGCCGCCGATATACCGGTAGAGGGGCAGGCCGACCAGTTCGGCCGCGGCCTTGGCCGTGGCCAGCGAGACCCCGAGTATGGCGTTGGCCCCGAGCCGGGATTTGTTGGGCGTATCATCCAGGTCGATGAGCATCTGGTCGATATCGGTCTGGTACAGGGCGTCTTCTCCGATCAGCTCGTCCGCAATCGTGTCGTTCACATTTTCGACGGCCTGGGTTACGCCTTTGCCCAGGTACCGCGCCTTATCCCCGTCGCGGAGTTCGACCGCCTCGTTCTCGCCCGTGGACGCACCCGACGGCACGGCCGCGCGTCCGAAGGCGCCGCTTTCGAGAAGCACCTCGACTTCGAGGGTCGGATTGCCCCGCGAGTCCAAAATTTCGCGTGCATGGATGTCTGTGATGGTGGACATGGATTTCCTCCTCTTTTCTGGGATGTTACAGGGACCGGGCGTTCGCGCCCGGTCCGGCAAATGATCCTAAGCACCTGCTTCGGAAATGAAGAATAATATACGAAAAATGCAGGCAAGATGAAAGAGGTGCTTTGGATCCGCCTGTTCCACGGACCGCCAGGACATTCCAGACGATCCGGGCGAATCCTGATCGGTGTACCGGCATTCACTGACGGGAATCCGATCCGTTCTATCCAGACCCCGTCGGTTTCGCGATCCCCCGGAGCAGACGTCCCAGGATATCCGTACCCGTCACGACGCGCGGCCGCTCGCCCCAAAGCAGGATGACGTCTTCATCCACGATGTCCTCCCCGATCTTTCCCGGCCTGACCCGGAAACGCTGGATGAGTTCGCCCAGACGCTCCTTCGAATTCCGCACGATGACCGGCCGGTGGCAATGCCGGCAGGGATTGAACCGCTCCGATTCAAACAACGCTTCCCGGAGTTGAAGGACGCGCAGGGCGCGGGGGTCGTTTTTTTTGGCCGCGAACTCGAGTTCGAGCTTGCTCAGAGAAAACAGTCCGAGATTCAGGCCTGACAGCAACGCGGATTGAGAGAGGTAGAAGAGGATGCCTGTCCACGCAAGCAGAATCATGTGAACGTCCCGATGTGATGGATAGAGGAAAAGAACAACGCGCCTCGCGTGCTTACAGGGCCGCCACCGCGATCTTTTTCCGGAGGATTTCGACCATATCTCTGACGCGCGTCTGGTCCGGATCCCGCGTTATGTCGCCGATGGTCCGGACGGCGTGGATCACGGTCGTATGATCCCGTCCGCCGAAATGAAGCCCGATGCTTTTGAGGGAATAATGGGTCATCTCCTTGCAGAGAAACATCCCCAGCTGGCGGGCGAAGGCGATTTCTTTCTTCCGGCTCTTTCCGCGAAGCAGGTCATCCGGAATTTCAAAATAACGGCACACCGCCCGCTGTATTTCCTCGATGGAAATGTCCCTCCGCCGCATCTCCAGCATGTCCTTGAGGACCATTTTGACCAGATCGAGAGAAATATCCACGCCCCTGAGGGAGGAATACGCCATCAGCTTGATCAGGGCGCCTTCCAGTTCACGGATATTGGACGTGATGTTGCTGGCGATGAACTCGATGATGTCGAGAGAAAGATCCAGGCCGTCGAATTCCGCTTTCTGCTGCAGAATCGCTATCCGGGTTTCGAGGTCGGGTGGCTGGATCTCGGTGACCAGGCCCCACTGGAACCGGGAAACGAGCCGCTCCTCGAGTCCACGGAGTTCTTTGGGCGGCCTGTCCGAGGAAAGCACGATTTGCTTTCCCTTCTGGTGCAGGGCATTGAAGGTGTGGAAAAATTCATCCTGGGTGCGCTCTTTGCTCAGGAAGAAATGGACGTCGTCCACGATCAGGATATCCGCGTTCCGGTAAATCTGGCTGAACTCGGTAGTCCGGTTGTTCTGGATGGCATTGATGAATTCGATGGTGAATTTCTCGCTTGACAGGTAACGGATCCGTTTCCCGGTGCTGTGTTTTTTTGCGTAATTGCCGATCGCCTGAATCAGGTGGGTCTTTCCGAGGCCGACTCCGCCGTAGAGCACCAGCGGATTAAAGGATGTTTCGCCCGGGGCTTCGGCCACGGCATGGGCCGCCGCCTTGGCAAACTGATTCCCCTTGCCCTCCACAAAACTGTCAAAGGTGTATCGGGTGTTCAGATAAGTCTCCTCTCCCAGAAATTGTCCCGCCGGTTTCGGCCGCCACGCCGTCGTCCCGACCGACACCACGGCCGGAGACTCTCCCTGGAGTACGCTGTAAAGGGGAACCGCGCCCTCACCCAGCACGTTCGATAGGGCGTCCCGCAGGATATGGGGATAATGTTCCTCCATCCATTCATAGAAAAATTGGTTCGGTACCTGTATCGTCAATCCCTGCGCATCGACTTTGAGTGGAACGATCGGCAAAAACCAGGTGCGATACGCCTGGGTATTCACGCTCTCACGAATCCGGTCAAGGCACTGCGACCAAACTCCCTCCGCGCTCAGGTTATCCACAGAAACCGCTTGTTTTTCCACATGGCCGGACATTTGGCGCTCCCTCTCGAAATAAAACCCGATCCGGATAGAATAAATATCTATAATTATATATAAATGAAATGTTTATATACTTTCTTCTTTTCCTGTAAAAGCCAGGATATCTTTAATGGTTTCAACGAGAAAGGCGGACTTGATCGAGGTTGCCCGGATTCTTCACAACTTATCCACATGCCTGATCGACCGCTCTAGGCTGACTTAATTTATCAAAACCGGGATGAATGTCAAGGGGTTTCTTGGAAATTTTATTAAAAAAAACCCCGGAATCACGACCGGATTCCGGGGCCTTCGTAAAAGGTGTCTTTTTTCCTTTTCTTGCTACTTTTTCGCGAGCGCTGCGTGTGCGGCGGCAAGCCGCGCTATCGGGACGCGGTAGGGAGAGCAGGACACATAATCCATGCCGGCCCGGTGGCAGAACATGACGGATACGGGCTCGCCGCCATGTTCACCACAGATACCGACTTTAAGGCCGGGACGGGCTTTTCTGCCCCGTTCGATGCCGATCTCGATCAGTTCACCGATGCCCTCCTGATCCAGAACCTGGAACGGATCGACCGGCAGGATTCCTTTGTCGATATAATCCGGCATAAAACCGCCGATATCGTCGCGCGAAAACCCGAACCCCATCTGTGTCATGTCATTGGTCCCGAAAGAGAAGAACTCCGCACTCTGCGCGATCTTGCCGGCGGTCAGTGCGGCGCGCGGGATTTCGATCATGGTCCCGTACAGGTAATTGATTTTTTTCACCCCGTATTTCGCCAGCACTTTCTTGTACACCTCATCGACCAGAATGCGCTGGTCATCCAGTTCTTTGGCGGTGGAGACCACGGGTACCATGATTTCAGGCAGGACCTTCTTGCCGTCCTTGGCCAGCTCTGCGGCCGCCTCGAGTATGGCGCGCACCTGCATCTCCGTAATCTCCGGGAAGGTCACGCCGAGCCGGACCCCGCGATGCCCCATCATGGGATTGGTCTCGCTCAACGCGTCGGCACGCCGGTTGAATTCGGCCGCGTTGATGCCGAGGCTTTTTGCCAGTTCTGTCCGTTTGTCCGATTCCTTCGGGACAAATTCATGGAGCGGCGGATCGAGAAGACGGATCGTAACGGGCATGCCGTTCATGGCCGCCATCGTGGCTTTGAGGTCCTTCTTGACAAAGGGGAAAAGTTCATCGAGGGCCTTACGCCGTTCTGCCTCGGTCCTGGACATGATCATCTTTCTCAAAAAGAACAGCGGTTTTTCGGAATTTTTCCCGTAAAACATATGTTCGGTTCGTAAGAGTCCGATTCCCTCCGCACCGAAAGCGATCGCCTTTTCGGCGTCTTCCGGGGTGTCTACATTGGTGCGTACCTTGAGCGTTCGGTATTTGTCGACCATTTTCATAAAATGGACGAACCGGGGATTTTCCGAAGCGCTGATCATGGCCAGCTCGCCGACATAGACGTATCCTTTTGTGCCGTTCAGGGTGATTACATCGCCTTCATGATACGTCTTCCCATCCACCGTCATGACCTTCTTTTTCGTGTCGAGTTCCAGGGCGCCACAGCCGACGATGCAGCATTTTCCCCAACCGCGGGCCACGAGCGCGGCATGTGAGGTCATTCCTCCGCGTGCGGTCAGGATGCCTTGTGCGGCACGCATTCCCTCGACATCTTCCGGATTGGTCTCTTCACGAACCAGGATGACTTTCTTGCCTTTCTTTCCCCAGGCCACCGCATCCGCGGCGGTGAAAACGATGTGTCCGAAAGCGCCACCCGGACCCGCCGGAAGCCCCTTGGCGATCGCCTTTGCCTTCTTTTCCACGTCGGGGTCCACGATCGGGTGAAGGAGTTCATCGAGCTGATGCGGGGACAGCCGCAGCACCGCCTGCTTTTCGTCGATAAGTTTTTCTTTCAGCATGTCCATGGCCATATTCAGGGCGGCCGTGCCGGTCCGTTTACCGACGCGGCACTGGAGCATCCACAGACGACCTTCCTGGATCGTGAACTCGATATCGAGCATGTCCTTGTATTCTTTTTCAAGACGTTTTTGAATCGCATCGAGTTCTTTGTAAGTCTTCGGCATGGACTTCTCAAGAGACGTCAGATGTAAGTTTTGTTCGTTCTTCGTGTCCTCATTCAGAGGGGAAGGCGTCCGGGTACCGGCCACGACATCCTCGCCCTGCGCATTGATCAGCCATTCCCCGTAAAACTTGTTTTCTCCGGTCGCAGGATTGCGTGTGAATGCGACGCCCGTGGCGCTGGAATCTCCCATATTTCCGAAGACCATGGCCTGCACATTGACCGCCGTGCCCCACTCGTCCGGGATCCCTTCGATGCGGCGGTATGAGACGGCCCGTTTCCCGTTCCAACTCTGGAATACCGCACCGATGCCTCCCCATAATTGTTTTTTAGGATCGTCCGGAAACGGCTTGCCGAGCACTTCTTTGACCTTGGCCTTGAACAATTCAACCAGTTCTTTCAGGTCTTCGGCCGTCAGCTCGGTATCATCCTTGACCTTCCTGTTCTTTTTCATGGTCGACATGATATGCTCGAGCTGCATGCGGATTCCCTTGCCTTCTTCGGTCTCGATGCCGGCCGCCTTTTCCATTACCACATCGGAATACATCATGATCAGCCGCCGGTAGGCGTCATAGACAAACCGTTCATTTTGCGTCTTCTTGATCAATGGTTTGATCGTCTTGCTCGTCAGGCCGATGTTGAGCACCGTCTCCATCATCCCCGGCATCGAGCTTCTGGCGCCTGAACGCACCGAGAGGAGCAGAGGATTTTCCGTGTCGCCGAAACGGTCTCCCATGATTTTCTCGATTTTTTTCGTTGCGGCCTCGACCTGTGCCTCCAGCTCGGCCGGATATTTCCTGCCGTGCTGATAATAATACGTACACACCTCGGTGGTAATGGTGTAACCTGCGGGAACCGGGATCCCCAGATTGGCCATCTCGGCCAAATTGGCGCCCTTGCCGCCCAGCAGGTTTTTCATGTCAGCCTTTCCCTCGGCTTTACCGCCCCCAAAGAAATAAACATATTTTTGTGACATGGATTCCGCCTCCTGTTATGTTTTTATTGGTGCATCAATGGGTCCCCTTGAAAGGGACTCGACATTTTTATTCTCTCAATCTTTTGCTTCAAGCACGATCCGATAATGATCCAAATCCCCGAGCAGATCTATCGCCTTCCTGGCGCCCTCGTCTTCGGACAGCCAGATCTCAACGGCCTTTTCCGTACCCAGCAATTTGCTGGCCAGCTCCTGTTTCAAAATCCGCCGGATATCCTGTTGGCTGGCCAAAAACAGCTCTGTTTTATATTTTTCAATCGCCTTTTCGAGCCGTTCGATCTCCTGAACGAGTTCCTCTCCTCCGTTCTCAGCAGACTCCGCTTTAAATTCCGACAACGTGCGTTCGAACGGATGCGTATACCGGTAGCCTTTCAGCTCGATGTAATCCCTGAAATCGTTCAGGGTGGATTCCGTAATCTCGAAATGATCCTTCAGCTCTTCGTGCACATTCGCATAGTGTACCGCAAAATTGAAGTACATGGATTTCCTGCGCAGGTCCCAGGCCAGATCACTCACCCTTTCTCGTGTGAGTACGATGTCGGGAACGATCCCTCCTCCTCCGTTGACCGGCCTGCCGGCGTCCGTCTGAAAACGTTTTTTCCTTTCAGCCCCGGTCGAATCTCCCCAGATCGAATACGGTTGTTTCTGGATGCTGCGTCCGCTGGGGGTATAATATTTCGCGGTCGTGATCTTCAGGGCCGAGGTATTGGACAACGGCACAACCGTCTGCACCAGCCCCTTTCCGAAGGTGGTATCGCCCACGATAATACCACGGTCATGATCCTGTATCGCGCCGGCTACGATTTCCGATGCGGAGGCGCTGATGCCGTTGACCAGGACGATCATCGGTCTTTTCCCGTAAACCGGATCGCGAAATGACTGAAAATCCTGGTTCGCACTCTGATCCCGTCCGCGGGTGGACACGATCGTCGCCTTTCTGGGTAAAAACAGATCCGCCACCTCCACCGCCGTCTCCAGCATGCCCCCGGGATTGGATCTGAGATCCAAAATCAACCCTTTCAGCTCGTTTTGCGCCTCGAGAGTCTGGATGGCCTGTTGGACTTCGCGTCCCGCATTTTTTGAAAACCGGACCAGCTGGATATAACCGATGCCTTCTCCGATATATCCTGCAAACCGGACATCCTCTATCGTGATGCTTTCACGGATAAGGGTAAACTCTATCGGCTTTTCGACGCCTTCACGACGGATGAGCAGTTTCACCTCCGTGCCGGCGGGCCCCCGGATTTTTGCAACCGTGCGGTTCAGTCCCAGCCCGCGTGTCTCCACGCCGTCTACCTGGAGGATCTCGTCACCCTCCCGGATACCGGCCCGCGCGGCAGGCGTTCCGATAAACGGAGGATCCGCGACGGTTACCGCATTGTTCCTGAAATTGATGGGGAGTCCCACACCGTGATACTTCCCTTCGGTCATGATTTCGAGCTGCTCCCTGTCCTCTTTTTCCATATAGGTGGTATACGGATCCAGCGTGTTGAGCATGCCCTCGATCCCGCTCTTGAAAAGCTTTTGGGGATCGACCTTGTCCACATATCGCCTGTTGACCTCCTTGAAGATGTTGCTCATATCCGGCAGATAGGTCTGGATTACGGTATAAATATCATTGCCGCTTGCCGCGTTTATTCCGATCAGGACGCCGATCCCGATTACGACCGGCGCCAGGCGGATTCCGAGGCGTTTTGCTCTTGCCATAAAAACCGTCCTTCCATGGACTGTACTTTTCTTCCAGCTAAATAAATTTATAAATCTTTTTGACCGGATCAACCTTTTTCTTCGATCCGCAGTATATCTATAACATCCTGACGGATTTCCTGTTCCAGGATCTCCCTGGGTTTTTTCCCCTCCAGCAGCAACACCCGCCCGGGGTTTTTTTTCGCGATCTCCCGGTAACCGTTCCGGACGCGTTCGAAAAAGGCGTGCGCGTTGTTCTCCATCCTGTCGGAAACCTTGCTTTCCCTTTCGCGCCTCAGGCAGGATTCTTCCCAGTCGATATCCAAGAAATACGTCCGGTCCGGCAGCAGGTCCAACGCGCCGGTCCGGTTGGCCTCCTCGACCCGGTCCGGCGGCAGGGCCCTTCCGTGACCCTGATAGGCGGTGGTGGAATCGGTAAACCGGTCCGAAATCACGATTTTACCCTCCTTGAGCGCGGGCAGGATGACCTCTGAAACCAGCTGCGCCCGGGCGGCTTCATATAATAACAGCTCGGTGACAGGAGACATGGAGGCATGCTGGGGATTCAGCAAAATCCGGCGAATCTCTTCGGAAACCCCGGTCCCGCCGGGATCCCTCACAAGGAGGGCGGGACGGCCCTCACGCTTCAGAAACTGGATGAGCCGTGCGCTCTGTTCGGTTTTCCCGGATCCGTCGATGCCTTCGAATGAGAAAAAAAATCCGGGATAGGTCTGATGCGCGGGAATCATGTCCGGCTCCAGAAAAAGAGGGCGTTGCGTCCTTCAACGAATGGAACCCTCTGAATAGAGGCTGCGCCGAAACGCCTCTCCTTGACGGGAATTGTCGTTCCGGCGCAGTCAAATGGAACTCGAAACAGACGGATCTGTTCTCTTTTTTTCCGATTAATCGTAATACTCCAGTCCCAGATGGGTGATGAGCGCCTCTCCGCGCATGTGGCGGAGGGTGTTTTTCAGCTTCATCTGCTGGATGAAAATATCATGCTCCGGATACAGTTCCGGGGCATGCATCGGGCTCTTGAAATAGAAAGACAGCCATTCCTGGATACCCTTCATGCCCGCACGCTGCGCCAGATCGAAAAACAGGGCCAGATCGAGCGCGACCGGTGCGGCGAGGATGGAATCACGGCACTGAAAATCGATCTTGATGGACATGGGATAGCCCAGCCATCCGAAAATATCGATGTTGTCCCAGGCCTGCTTGTTGTCTCCAAGCGGGGGGTAATAATTGATCCGGATCTTGTGATACAGATCCCCGTACAGTTCGGGATATTTATCCGGCTGGAAGATCCATTCGAGAGAGGATGCCTTCGTCACTTCCTTGGAGCGGAAGGACAGGGGTTCGTCCAGAACCAGACCGTCCCGGTTACCGAGAATATTGGTCGAGAACCATCCTTTCACACCGAGCATCCGGCTCTTGAATCCGGGCGCGAGAATGGTCTTCATGAGCGTCTGGCCGGTCTTGAAATCCTTGCCGCCGGTCGGCACATTCATGTCCTTCGCCAGTTGCACCAGCGCCGGGATGTCGTTGCACATATGCGGCGCGCCGTTGGCATAGGGAACTCCGGATTTGATCGCCGCATAGGCATAAATCATGCTTGAACTGATCGCATCATGATTGATTTCCATGCCGCGTTCGAACGATTCCACGGTTTCCCAGACCGGATCATATTCCAGATACGTCTCCGTGCTGCCGCACCAGACCATCACCATCCGGTCCAGTTTGTTTTCGGTCTTGAACCGGGCCATGTCGTCCATTAACTGGGACGCCAGGTCCATCTTGTTTTTTCCGGTTTTCTTGTTTGTCCCGTCGAGGTTCTTGACATATTTCTTGTCAAAAACCGCGGTCATGGGTTTGATGGATTCCAGGTAAGGCCGGACCTTATCGAGATCGTCCTTCGAGAGCACACCGGCTTTCACGGCCGCTTCGTACGCGTTGTCTTCGTAAATGTCCCAACCGCCAAAGACGATGTCATCCAGCCCTGCGAGCGGGACAAAATCTTTGATCATCGGGACATTGTCGTCCGTACGTTTGCCCAGCCGGATCGTGCCCATCTGGGTGAGTGATCCGAACGGCCTGGAATGCCCCTTTCGGACCAGTTCCACGCCCGCAATCAGGCAGGTCCCCACGGCGCCCATGCCCGGCACCAGGACTCCCAGCCTGCCCTTCGCCTCTTCGATTTGCATTCCTTTGTTTGCCAACGTCTTCCTCCTTGATCTGTTTTTGGTTATTACGGGTTTTGGATGACGTGGTTCTGTTCATCCACCACGATGATATTGGGTTTGTGATCCGAAATATCCTTTTCGTCCACAAAACCGTACGCCAAAATGATCACCCGGTCGCCGACCTCGGCCAGGCGCGCCAGCGCTCCGTTCATCACGATCTCGCGCCCGCCCCGGTCGCCCGGTATCACATAGGTCTCGGCGCGCGTTCCGTTGTTGAGATTCAGCACATGCACCTTTTCATGGGTGTACATGCCCGCCGCGTCCATGAGGTCGGCATCCACGGTGATGCTTCCGATATAATTGAGATCGGCTCCCGTGACCGCGGCCCGGTGTATCTTTGAATGGAGAACTTCAAGCAACACGTTTCTTCTCCTTGCCGTTTCAGGCGGTGCCGTCCCGGCTTTCCCGGTCCTTTTTCCGGACATGCAGGATTCGCTGGACCGCGGTCAGATTCGACAGGATCGCGATGATCCAGATCGCGGCCGCCAGCGCATAGAGATGGATCAATCCTCCCGCCGCAAGCAGAAGGATCCGTTCGGCGCGCTGGAGAAGGCCTTCTTTGCATTCGAATCCGAGCCCTTCCGCGCGTGCGCGGACATAACTCACCATCATGGATCCGCTCAGCCCGATGAAAATGGCCACGGACGTCTTGTACCATCCCGCATGGACAAAATAAAACGCCAGCCCCAAAAAGTA
>DSAP01000173.1 GCA_011046415.1 bacterium
ACCCGGATCGGTCATGATGGTGGCGGGATTCGAGTTGACCAGGACGATCTCATACCCGAGCGACCGGAGCGCCTTGCAGGCCTGCGTTCCTGAATAATCAAATTCACAGGCCTGACCGATCACAATGGGACCGGATCCGATAATCATGATTTTATGGATATCTGTTCTTTTGGGCATTCTGACTCCTCGGATGGGTGGCGTTTCGGTTGTTGTCAAAATCCCGGCGAGTCCGCAAATGGATTTATTCCGCCGTCCGATTTAAAAGGACACGCGTTCCGTACGATGAAAAAAATACCTCATGAACGTGCCGGTTGCCGGGTTCGATATGCATCGTCTTGAAAACTTGCCGTTAATATTATTACAAAGAACGGAAAATATCAACTGTTTTTTTGTTGGATATAATGGACCGGCCCATCTGGATTCACGGCTTCCGCTTTTATTGATCTGAAAACAGATATCCGGCAGCCCGAACGCTTTTAAAATAGATCGGTTTTTTCGGGACCGGTTCAAAATATTTCCGTAACCGTGCGATAAAATTATCGATGGTTCGCGTCTCCACATCGCTGCGAACATTCCATACCTTTTCGAGGAGTTCTTTCCGCGAGACAATTTTCCCTTTGTGATGGATGAGATATTTCAGGATGATGGCTTCATGGGCAGTCAGGCGGAATTTCTGTCTGCCGTTCGTGCAAATCAGATTCTCAAAATTGACTTCATTCTTTCCGAAGCGAAAAACCGGATTCTCCCTGGACAGTTCCTGATACCATTGACTTCGTTTGAGCATGCCCTGGATTCGGAGCAGCAATTCTTTCAGATGGAAGGGTTTGGTCAGATAATCATCCGCGCCGGCTTCGAGCCCGTGAATGCGGTCCCTGGACGCCGTACGCGCCGTCAACATGAGGATGGGCAGTTGCGGTGAATCCTCCCGAATGATTTCGGCCACCTCGAATCCGTCATTATAAGGCAGCATGACATCCAGAACAATCAAATCAAATGTCTGTTTTTTTAGGATTTCAAGGGCTTGCCTGCCGTCTCCGGCCCGGGTCACCTCATACCCTTCGCTTGTGAGATTATATTCCAGGCCGACGGCGAGGCTCTCCTCGTCCTCGACCAGAAGAATCCGGCTCCCTTTTTCACTGTCCATCGAAGCTGTCCTTGTCTTGCCGCTTTCGGGCGATCTTCAGCAGGTTTCGAATATGCCGTTTTTTTGAAATCGGATAAAGGGGCAATTCGATGTGAAAAGTCGTTCCCTTGCCCCGGCCTTTGCTCGTGATGGATATCTTTCCCCCGTGATAACGAATGATCTCCCTGACCCAGTAAAGTCCCAACCCCGTCCCCTTGACATTGGGACTGTTCTGGTCATGAATACGAAAGAACTTTTCGAATACCCTTTTTTGATCCTCGACCGGGATGCCGATCCCCTGATCGGAAAAATCAAGCGTGAACCGCTTCGCGAAACGGTTCAGTGTCAGCACGATATGAACCGGACCGGTGGTGTATTTGATCGAATTGTCGATTAAATTGTTCAGGACGATTCTGAACGCATCGCGATCGATGACGCATTCACAGGAAGCGCCTCCTTCAATCCGGATCCTGTCTCCGGACAGATTGAACTGCTCCCTCGCTTCAAGGATCAACTCATGGATCAGGGGTTCGATTTGAAAAATCCGGTAATTGTGGGCAATTTTCTTATGCTCGATTGCGGGGATCTCGAGGATGGAGTTGATCAGATAATTCAGGCGGCAGGAATCCCGGAGCATCATGCTTATGAATTCCTGTTGTTGGGATCTGGGAAGTTTATGCAGGCTCAGGGTTTCGAGAGAAAGCTGAATCGACGCCAGCGGGGATTTGAGCTCATGGGTGATATTGGCGATAAAATTATCGTAAAGCCGCGTCAGATTGAACTGCATGATCAGGCGATGGAAGAGCAGCGACATGGCGAGAGACACCATCACCAGAAGAATCAGGCCGCCCACGAGGATAAAAACATTACGTCCTTCGGATAGGATCTGGGCGGACAGCCTGTCGTCCACCTTGCTGAAGATGATGTAATTCGACACATACCGGTAAATCCATATCCCCAGCAAGACCAGCCAGGCGATCTGAGCAAGGACAAAGATGAAAATGTGATAAATAAACGAGTGCGGACGTATCATGATCGCGATGCCGGCTTTTACATTACTTTTACAAACGGGACAAAATGGATTCTGTATATTATGATATGAAATTTAGATCGAAGATAAAAGCAAATTATGATCGGATTGCATGGAGGATCTGAACAAAACAGGGGAGAAAACCATGCGAATTTTAATGATAAACCCCGAAACGCCTTGCACATTCTGGAGTTTCAGGAATGCGCTGCGATTCATTTCGAAAAAATCATCCGAACCCCCTCTCGGTCTGTTGACCGTGGCGGCCCTGCTTCCCAAGGAGTGGGAAGTCCGGCTCGTCGACATGAATGTCCGTCCTCTGAAAACGAAGCATCTGGAATGGGCCGATCTCGTCTTCCTGACCGGAATGAATGTACAGCGGAAATCGTTTCACGAAGTGGCCCTGCGCTGCCGCTTATCCGGCGTGAAGGTGGCGGCCGGCGGGCCCATGGTGACGACCGAGCCGGAGTACTTTCCGGACATCGATCATCTGATTTTAAATGAAGCCGAGATCACGCTTCCGCGCTTCCTGAGGGATTTGGCGGCCGGACGGGCCAAACGGATATATTCTTCGGGAATCTTCCCGGATCTTCAAAAAACGCCCGTTCCCCGGTGGAATTTGCTTGAAAAGAAGAAATACGCGAGTATGAGCATACAGTATTCCCGGGGATGCCCTTTCGATTGCGAATTCTGCAATATCACCCTGCTCAACGGACACAAACCGCGCACGAAAGGGACGGAACAGTTTCTGGCCGAACTGGAATCGCTCTACCGGTTCGGATGGCGGGGACCGGTCTTTATCGTGGACGACAACCTGATCGGAAACAAGAAAAAATTCAAAACAGAACTGCTGCCCGCCCTCATCGGATGGTCGGAAGCCCGGAAATTCCCCTTCCGGTACACAGCCGAGGTTTCCATGAATCTGGCGGACGATGACGTACTCGTCGGAATGATGGTCGAGGCCGGTTTCGAGCATGTATTCATCGGCATCGAAACCCCCAATGATGAAAGCCTGGCCGAATGCGGGAAGTCACAAAACCTCAATCGCGACATGGTCGTATTGGTCCGGGAGCTTCAGCGAAAAGGGCTCCGGGTTTCCGGCGGTTTTATCGTGGGATTCGACCATGATCCGCCGGCCATCTTCGAAAAACAGATACGCTTTATCCAAAAAAGCGGGATCGTGACGGCCATGGTCGGAATCCTGAACGCCCCCTCGGGAACGAAACTCTTCCGGAGATTGAAAAACGAAGACCGGCTGCTCGGGGTGATGAGCGGCGACAACATGGACGGCTCGACGAACTTCATCCCGAAAATGTCTTCTAAAAGGCTGAGCGAGGGATACAGGAAAATCATGAGGACCATCTATTCCCAGAAGGCGTATTACGAACGGGTTAAAACGTTTGTCCGCGAGTTTCGCCCCTTCCCCGGCATGAAGGTCAGGGTGACCTTCTCTGACATTCATGCATTGTTGAAATCCATATGGATTCTCGGTATTCTCGAAAGAGGAAAGCGATATTACTGGAAACTTTTCTTTTTCAGCCTGTTCCACCATCCCCGTAAATTCGCATTGGCGATCACGATGTCGATTTACGGTTTTCATTTCCGCCGCATCACCGAGGAATTATAATCTCAAATCATCACCGGTTTGATTGAATAGACCACAAAGGAGTCGATCATGGCCATTCATACAATGCCGACACTCAGAATCGGAGACGCCGCCGCGCGGATTCCGATTATTCAGGGAGGGATGGGCGTGGGCATCTCGGGGGCGAAACTGGCCGCGGCCGTGGCCGAGGAAGGGGCGATCGGTGTCATCTCCGCGGTCGGACTCGGCCTGAAAGAACCGGACTCCCATACGCATTATCGGGACGCCAACAAACGGGCGCTTAAAAAGGTCATCAGGACGGCACGGGAGAAGACGAACGGCCTCATCGGCGCGAACATCATGGTCGCCCTCTCCGATTATGACGACCTGGTGGAAGGGGCGCTGGAAGAGAACGTGGATTTTCTCTTTCTCGGCGCGGGCCTGCCGTTGAAATTTTCGGACGCCCTGCCGCCTGACAGGCTCAGAGCCTTGTCGACGAAAATCGTCCCGATCGTCTCATCGGCGAAAGCCGTTCAGGTGATATTCAATTTCTGGAAAAAAAGGTTTCAGCACATTCCGGACGGTCTGGTGGTCGAAGGCCCGCTGGCCGGCGGGCATCTCGGATTCAGGCGGGAACAGATCGACGATCCCGGTTTCACACTGGAAAAAATCGTCCCCGAAGTCTTGAGCGTGGTCATCCCCTACGAACAGGAATTCGGCAAAAGCATTCCCGTGATCGCCGGCGGGGGGATTTATACCGGGGAGGATATCTTCAACCTGATGCGGTTGGGCGCCGCGGGTGTGCAGATGGGCACCCGGTTTGTGGCCACGTACGAGTGCGATGCGGACATCAAATTCAAACAGGCGTATGTCGACGCCAGAGAAGAAGATATCGTCATCATCCAAAGTCCGGTCGGGCTTCCGGGAAGGGCCATCCGAAATGCCTTTCTGGACGAGGTGTCGGCCGGGATCAAAAAGCCGTTCCACTGTCCCTGGAAATGCCTGAGAACCTGTGAATTGGATGAATCGCCGTACTGCATCGCCCTGGCTCTGACTCAGGCTCAGAAAGGCAATTTGGATCATGGCTTCGCCTTCGCCGGGGCCAACGCCTGGCGGGTGGATGAAATCACCTCGGTTAAAGCCTTGATCGAGTCGCTCGCCGAAGAGTATGCCGCCGCATCACTGGCGTCCAAGCTCAGTCGGGTATAGAAATTCACCCTCCGAAGAACAGATATCAGGGAGTAAAACTCACCCCACATTCTTTTTGTCAGGACTCAGGGTCCTCCACTCTTTCGGATAACGGGAGACGGAAGGATTCTGTACGTCGTATTTTTTCACCGGGGGCAAATAGTAAGCCTGAGGCCCTGATTCCGACATGAAGGACGGGAGGGAGTTCATCCGTCAGGATTCGTTCGCCTGACCGGGAAACAATAAGCTCTCCGGAATTTTCTGGATCCCGGAGAGCCCTGAAAGACACAATGCCCGCCATTCGGAGACGCGGCGCGACACCCCGGCCCCGCGGGACCGGGTGCGATGCGGGAATTATTTCATCAGCCGGTACAGATCGAGCGTATAGGAAAACCCCGCGAATATGCTGAGTGTATTGGTTTTCAGACGATCCGTGACCGATCCGTCTTCTGCGTAGACCCGTCCGTCCACCGGCAGGACGTTGCTCAGGAGATTGTAACGCAGTCCCACATCAAATCCCAGTTCATAACTGATTTGATAGGCCACATCGAAACCGATATCCACACCCATGACATAGTTGTACAGCCACTGGTTCGGGGAATTTCCTCTGTAATCATAGATCTGTTCCGGCCCCATGACGACAGCGGCGAATGGATGGGGATCTGCATACGGACTGCCCGGATCGATGTAATGGATGGCGACATTCTTCAGGCGCATGATTTCCCAGTGAATCCCGAGTGCGGGCATCAGCCTGAAGCCGTTGGCCCTGTAGAGATCGAACAATGCATTGATAGACAATTTGTGATAGTGTGTTTTGATGCCGTCAAGACTTTCCTGTTCCTGGTTGGGCCGATATTCCCTGAAAAAAACGTTCTCGGGACCTTTCCAGCTTCCCCGATGTTGTGAATAGGTGTAGCTGACGCGCATGCTGCCGAGGGGTCGCAGATTCTCGGTGAATCCAAACTCGATCCAGCCCAGAATACCTGCATAACCGCTGAAATCGGGTACAAAGAACGGCGCATTACCCGCGATCTTTCCGGACTGGCGTGCCACCCGTACGCCGTCGAAATCGCCGCCGATCTGGTTATACGGCAGACCGATACCGATCGAGAGGGAGGGCGATCTGGGTTCGACAGGGGTCCGTGGCCTGACCGGGGTGGAAGGTGTCGGTTTCTCCACATGTTCGAGCTTGACGATATCGTTGAGAGCGACCGCCATCCCCCGTCTCTGGCGCACGATCCGGCCGGCGGCCCGGCCCTGGGCGAATTTCACGATCTCGACATCGCCCACGTTTTCCCAACCACTGGCCGTCAGCCGGTATACGGGAAGCACATCTCCGATCTTTCCGACGCCCTGATCCGTATCAATCAAAACCAGGTCGTTTTGCACTTTGATGATGGCGCCGTCGGCGATCACATCCTGAACGGCTCCCTGCAAAATGAACCCCGTCAGCAGACAAACGAACAGCTTTTTCATCATCGCCCTCCATTTCTCAGACTGTCTGTTCAACCGCGCCTGATCTTCAGAAAATCATTGCTGTGGTGAGATACCGACGGGAGCATGTCCGAACGAAAAGCGATTTGCTCCCCCAAGGCTGATTACTATTTGTTAATGATAATAAAAAAAACCGTCAAACACAAGAAAAATCTCGGTTTTGGTAAATCGGACGGCCATCCGCCGCAGGAATCCCGCAACACGAAAATCGTCCCCAGAACATTGCATGGATAGGTGTTTGCCGGAGTGATGTCCTGCCGGCAAAACAGGATGGCGTCCTGTCATCCGGATCCATCAACCTCACAAAAAACACGCGAAACAGGCTGGCATCCTGTCCATTTTTTCTTTACATTGTTTGCGGATACAATAAACGACCACCGGCAAAGCCGGTGACTTTTGATTGCGGCCAAAGGCCGCGAGCAAAAGAAGGCACGTTTAGTGCCGACCCGTTTCAGATCGTGAACCACTGGCAAAGCCAGTGGTTTGCAAAGATCAATCAACTTCCGGAAAGGAATGAATCCTGACCCAGCCCCTGTGCAAGATATGCCGGTCGGAGACCCGCACCCTCCATGACGCACAGTTCGGACGTGATTATTATGCCTGCCCGGATTGCGAATTCGTGTTCATGGACGAGTCCGCGCGTATTCCGGAGGCGGCGGAACGGCTGCATTACGAAAAGCATGAGAACACCCCGGACAATCCGGGTTATGTCGGTATGTTTCGGGAATTCATCGACCGGGCCGTACGTCCCCACCATCCGGAAATCCGGACCGCGCTCGATTTCGGCTGCGGCCCCGGACCCGTGCTCGCCGCACTGCTCGCCGCAGAGGGCACGGACGTGACTGTCTACGATCCGTTTTTCGCCCCGGATGCGGCGTACCGCCTGAAAACCTACGACCTGATCACGGCGACCGAGGTATTCGAGCACCTTTCCGATCCGGCCGGAACGGCCGGCCACCTGGCCGGTCTGCTGAATCCCGGCGGCCTTTTGGCGCTCATGACGCTGTTCCATCCGGGCGATTCCGGGATAACGGACTGGTGGTACCGCCGCGACCCGACCCACATCTCCTTTTTCCGGCCCGCCACGCTGATGAGAATGGCGGAACAAAGTCGGCTGCGATGTGTGTATCAGGATACGAAACGAATCTGTGTGATGAAAAAAGAGACCGGGGAATACCATGGCTGAGACAATCCTGATCCGTGAGGCCGAATGGGACGACCGGAACGACCTGGTCCGCCTCCTCTGCGAGCTGGTATCGGGCGAACCGGACTTCCGGCCGGATGCTTCCCGGCTCGAATTCGGCATCCAGCGCATGCTCGATGCGCCGGAGACGCGTACTATCTTCGTGGCGCAAGAGTTGGGACGGATCGTCGGCATGTGCGCGGGACAGCTGCTGCTCTCGACGGCCGAGGGCGGATGCGTGCTTCTCGTCGAGGATTTTATCGTGGAGGAATCCTTCCGGGGACGGGGAATCGGAAGGCGTCTGATGGAAGCGGTCGAAGCATGGGGAACCACCCGGGGCGCGAAACGCTTCCAGCTTCTGACCGACCGGAACAATAAAACGGCGCTCCGGTTTTACCGGAACCTGGGATGGCGCCGCACGCAACTGACCTATCTGTTCCGGTATCCGGACTGAGCCGCGTGTTGGCATGAATCGGAGCATCCCGGTATCCCGGAAAGGAGCGTAGAACCGATCGTGATTGAATCCCAGAGGAAAAGCCATTTCCGATGATGGACAGTCCGCAACAGGGTACGAACCAAACCCCGGGTCCGCCTGTTTTCACGGAAGACGTTTTGCTGTCGCCTCAGGAACGTCTGCTCCGTTCCCGGACCGACATCGGCCTGCGTTATCGGGCCTTCATGGCCGACACGGCGCTTGCGACGATCTTTGGTTTCGTGACCGCCCTCCTGCTCGGACCGCTTTTCAGGGCCCGTTTAACCCAACGGCTGGCCGCATCCGGCGACTTGGAGGGAATGGGCGGGCTGGCTGTTTTTTACGGCATCCTCCTTGCGTTCTCATTGGGCGGGTTGATCGGCCTGACCGCCGCCGCCTGCATGGAGGCCGTCACCGGCGCATCGCCCGGTAAACGATTCCTGAAGATCGGGATCCGGCATGAATCGGGACGACCGGCCGACCGCGCGGGACTCGTCCTGCGTGCCGTGGTAAAAAACCTGGGCGTGATTCTGGCCGCGCTCGCCGCCCTGTTCCGCAGCCCGTCTTTCGGCGTATTAAGCCTCATCGCCGTTTTGGCCTCGGGTCCGGGATACATGATGGCGTTCGGAGAGAAACGTCAGGCCCTGCACGACCGGATCGCCGAGACGGCGGTCTATCCCCGATCATGGATCATGCTCACGCGCGATGATGGACTCAAGACGGGAATGAAACACGGATGACGGACAAGATTGCGGCGTGGCATCGCGCGGCGATGCGGACGGATCCGGATGCTTCGGTCATGCGACACAGTAGAGGAACAGGGCCGGATTTCCAGGCGGACCGGTGACACGTTCATGTCCCAAACGTATTACAGCCTGAAAGACTACCTGAGAAGCCGGTTCGCATGCGACGTCCGAAAACTCGCCCTGCATGCGCATCCGGGTTGTCCACATCGCCGGACGCCGGAGGACGGCTGCGTTTTCTGCAACGAATCGGGATTCAGCGACGCCGGTCCACATGAAAAACCGGTGCGGGATCAGATTGCCGAGGCCCTCGCCGCCGCGCACCGACGGGGGTTTCGGGGAAAATTCATCGCCTATTTCCAGACCGGCACGAACACACTCGGAGAACCTGTCTCGCTCGAATCCCGGTGGCGCGCCGTCCTGGAATTTCCGGATGATATCGTCGGCCTCTCGATCGCCACCCGGCCGGACTGCCTGGACGACATGCATCTCGGGATACTGGACGAAATCGCCCGGAGCAGGATGGTCTGGGTCGAACTGGGGCTCCAGTCCGCGAAAGACGAGACCCTCCGTCTGATCAACCGGGGCCATGATTTCGCCGCGTTCGAGAACGCCGTCCTCCGCATCGGTCGGCATCCCGGGATCCGGAGCGTGGCCCACATCATCCTCGGCCTGCCCGGCGAGACCGTGGAGGACATGCGGAACACCGTCGGGGCGCTGAACCGGCTGAACGTGGACGGCGTCAAGATCCATCACCTGCAGGTCGTCGCGGGCACCGTGCTCGCAAACTGGTACCGGCATGGCCGGGTCCGCGTGTTCACGGAGGAGGAATATGCCGACCTGCTCGTGACCCTGATTCCGTTGATCGATCGGAAAACGGTCATCCACCGGCTCGTGGGCGACATCCGCACCGGCCTGCTGATCGCACCGAAATGGAACCGCCCAAAGACGCGGATTCTACAGGAAGTCGAAACCCGCCTCCGAAACGCGGGGCTGAGGCAGGGCCTCCACGCGGGGCGGTGACGGAATCATTTTTCACTTGCCTTTCTTGGAAAATATTCTTACTTGGGAATACGGAATAACCATCAACAGACAAAAAGGAGCCGATCCGATGAAGGAAAAAGTACAGGCCGTTCTGGATAAAGTCCGTCCGGCACTCATGGCCGACGGCGGGGACGTCGAACTCGTGGACGTGACAGACGGCGTCGTCAAGGTGCGGCTGCGCGGCGCATGCGCCGGCTGTCCCATGTCGCAGATGACCCTCAAGGCCGGCATCGAACGCGCGGTCAGGGAGGCGCTGCCCGAAATCAAATCCGTGGAATCGGTTTGATGCGCTCGCATCCGGTTTGTTTCAGCGTTCCGTCGGAACAGGCCGGAACGCTTTTTTTATGCATGAAACCGCGGAGGCGGCGGGACGAAAAATCCTGGCCGCAATCCACACCTTCGCCGGAAACGCCCGGCTCCGGGACGACCTGTCGCTGATCGTGCTCCGGCGGAGGGCGTGATCCCGTCGGACGATCCGGAGGTTCCGTTTCTTTCCGGGGACGATCGTTCCGGGTTCAATCGTGGATTGCCAATGGATTCACACGTTTTTTCTTCGTACGGTATCGCGCGGCTCGCTCCACTTCGCACGCCACTCTTCGCATGATTTCGACACACCGGACCGGATATTTGCCGACGGAAGTCTCCCCGGAAAGCATCACGACATCCGTGCCGTCGTAAATGGCATTGGCGATATCGCTCACATCGGCCCGGCTCGGGTAAGGGTTGTCGATCATGGATTCGAGCATCTGTGTGGCCGTGATCACGGGTTTTCCCGCGGCATTGCATTTCTCGATCATCTCCTTCTGGAGTTCCGGAAGCAGCCAGGGATCCATTTCGACGCCCAGGTCCCCCCGGGCGATCATGATCGCATCCGCGACGCCCAGGATCCCGTCGAAGGACCGGACCCCTTCCGGATTCTCGATCTTTGCGATGACCCGGACGCCTGTGTCTTTCAGCCGCGACTTCAGCTCGAGGACGTCTTCGGCGTTCCGTGTGAAGGAATCCGCGATGTAATCGACCTCCTGCGCCACGGCGAACTCGATCAGGGGTTCGTCGTGGGGCATAGTGTAGGGAAACGGCACGACGGTGTCCGGATGGTTCAGTCCCTTGCGTGAACGAATCTCGTTTCCGTACAGGACAGTGCAATGGATCCGCCCGGGAAGGACCTCCGTCACGGACAGCCCGACATACCCGTCATCCACGAGGAGCCTGTGTCCCGGCAGGATATGGCGGTCGAGTTCGGGGAGGGTGACCGGTATGCCCCGGGAGAAATCGGCGACCGCGGGATATTCCGAATCCGGGGGAGGCGTCAGATCGGTGCGCAGCGTCACCGTCATGTCCGCCCGTACCGAAAGGGGCTCGGGCAGATCACCGATGCGGATCTTGGGTCCTTTGATGTCGAACACGATATAGGCTTCAGGGCGGATTTTCCTCGACAGGGCGATGATGCGGGATTGGAATTGCGCGTCGCTGTGCGAGCTGTTCAGCCGGATTCCGGAGAGTCCGGCCCGGTACATGGCTTCCAGCAAATCCGCGGAAGCCGGTCCGATGGTCGCCAGAATTTCCGTCTGCATGGGTGCCTCGTCCTGATGGATTGAAAAAAACGTTGCCGATCTCTCTCCGGCATGGATCATGCTTCTGAAAGGGATCCGTTTCAGGGTGTTTCCATTCACGGGATCCCCTGAAACGCGGCCTGCCATTCTTTTACAATCATATACCTTGTCTGGTTTCAATTCAGGGAATCATAAGGGTACCGTCAGCAGTCGTTTCGATCCACGCGCCCCGCCGCGGCGGGGGCGCGACGGGTGTCAATCCACGAACCAACGCCTGCAACAATGAACAATTCCTTGCTATCATAGTACGTTTTGCAAATTTATAATATTTCAAAAATGCTTGACTTTTTCATTTGTTTTGCATAAGATTCTCTCGGAAAATACATCTCGCATTACACATCTCGCACTACACATCTCTCAGTATACGACTTTGGCACCACGATGATTGGGTGGTCAAGGATGTCTTGCTTTGGCGGAAAAGTTTCAAATGCCTTTGCCGGTTGTCCATTGCGCTGAGTGAATTCGGTTCGGGTTGCTTCAGAATGGAGGATACAGGATGAGCATTCAATACCCCGTTGTCGTTCGGAAAGCGATCTGTTTTGTGTTGATTCTTTCCCTGTTTTTCTCTTGCGCCGCACCGATGCATGGGCGGAGGGGAGAAAATGAGAAGGGCATAAATCAAACTGTTGTGCAAAAAGATAGATTAGAAGTGGTAGTGACTGAAGAAGAAATTCGAAAGGAGATGCAATTCGGCGTGAAAGAAAAAGCAGGGTCGATCATAATGGGTTCAATGTTTGGATTTTTAATCGGAGGTAGAATCGCTGTGGGATTAACCGGTACTCAGGCTGATTTTAGTACAATTTGTCCTGCTTTCATTGGCGGATGTATTGGACTCCCGTTTGGGGCGATCTGTAATTATTTCATCGTGAGGAGTCTGGAAAGAAAAAACGCAAGAGAAAATATTGTAGAGAGAAAACGAAAGGGAGAAGAAAAAGAAAATTAGTATGAGATTCAATGTCTCAAACGAATTGGAGAGATTCATGAAAAAGCATATATATATCTTGGTTACCATATTTTCCTTGTCGTTTATCGATTTTTCGAACGCCAGTTTTTATTTAGGAGCAGGTTTGAATTATATTACCCTCGCCGATGATGATTGGGCACCCGAATGGGGCTATCAGTTCGTACTGGGAAGACAATGGCCGACTTTCTGGTCACGTTTTAATTTTTATGGCGAGATTTTCGTCGAACGAAATCAGGGTACATTAAAAAATAAATTAAGAGAACTTTCAGACCTTGATTTAATTGCTGACAATGATATTATTGTTCATGAATACGCTTTCATCGATTATGGAATAGAGCGTACGAATTACGGGTGCGTTTTGGGGATAAAAGCGTATTTACCGGGAGAAAGGCTTTATATAGAAGCAGGCGTCTCTTTGTTGGTTGAAAGAATGAATTATAAATATCAAAAAATCAAAAAGTATTTTACTGCAAAACCGGAAGAAATGAGCGGTAAGGTGGATTATGAAGCAAAAGATTATCTGAGTGAAGGCGGCAACAGAGGACGGCAGTTCAATGGAAAATATGTTGTTGGGATAGGTTTCGAAGTGCTCAATAATCGCCTCATAGCCAGGGTCAGATACAATCATTTGCTAGGTGAAGTGGTTACAAGCCCAAGTTATGATGCGTCAAGTCGTTCTCAAGGGATTACCGTTGATGTCCTGTTGTCACTTTAAACTAATTGGAGGGAACCATGAAAAAGCAAATAAATTTCTTGCTTATCGCATTTTCCTTGTCGGCTATAGATTTTGCGAACGCCGGTATTTATTTAGGAGCGGGTTTTAATTATGTTACCCTCGCTGATGATGATTGGTCGGCCGATTGGGGCCATCAAATTACTTTTGGTTATCAGTGGCAAACTTTAAAATGTCGAATCAAGCCGTATACTGAAGTCTTTATCGAATGGAATAAGGGTGCGTTAAACGATAAGTTAGTGGAAATTTCTGATATAGATATGATTTCTGATTATAATACTATTGTGCACAGCTATGCCATTATCAGCTATGGAATAGGGCACATAAATTATGGGTGTTCGTTCGGTGTTAATAATTTTATAATAGGTAAAAGGTTTTATTTTGATGGGGGTATTTCTCTTTTGTATGAAACAAAAGATAATAAATATGAAGAATCCCAAAAGACATTTTCCGCACCCCCAGAAGAAATGATTGGAAAGGTGGATTATGAAGCTGAAGATTATCTATCAGAAGGGGGCAATATGGGGCGTCAATTCAATGGTAAATTTATTGTTGGTTTTGGCTTTGAAATTATTAAAAGTCGTTTTATTGCCAGAATAAGATATAATCATTGGTGCCGTAAAGTAGTTATGCTTTCGAGTTATAATGCCTCAAGTCGTTGCAGAGGCATTACCTTAGATGTTCTATTGTCACTTTAACAATTGGAGGAAAAAATGAAACGGCGACACATAATTTGGCTCATGGCCATTCTTTCAACAGGCGTTTTATCTGGACAACAGTTGTACAACGGCGGATTTATTCCGGCTGCCAGACAGGCGGAGTGGTATAAGGCAGGTTTACTAAAAAAATATGAGAGGGCGGATAAAGTAATAAACATTACTACAAAATCCGGCGCCAATTGGAACGAACGCGTTCAAAATGCCCTCATCGAAGCGCGGGGTTATGCCGCACAAAAATTGATGACAATCATTTATTTCCCTGCGGGCACTTATATTCTCAATAATGGCATCACCTTGAATGCTGCATCCGGGGACAGCAACGTCGTTTTTCAAGGAGATGGATCAGGGCAGACCATTTTACAATTTGAAGGGAATCCCAGTCCTCATTGTTTTTACATAACAGGGATTATAGGTGCTTTTGGCAGCAATCAAGTGCTCAATAATATATCAAAAGGCAGTACGGTTTTGACCGGGAATTTTCCTTCCGGACAATCAACCTCTATTGTAGCCGGCAACTGGATTCAATATTGTTATTATGATTTCTGGTATGATCCGAGAGACGTGCTTGAGCGGGATATAATAGGCCAGATTACAAAAGTAACCGCTAAAACCACAAGCAGTCTGACAATAAAAGACAAAACATCAATGCCATATAGCCCCAATTCAAGTGTAATTCATGTGCGAAAGATAAATCCTATCAGAAATATTGGCATTGAAAATCTTGCAGTCAAACGAACGAATATCAGTTCAGGAGCAGCCGCTTGCAATTTTTATTTTTCTGGAGCAGTAAATTGTTGGATTAAGGGGATTGAGTCGAACATGACTGCCAAACATCATGTCAATGTTATATTTTCATCCCATCTTTATATTAGTAGTAGTTATTTTCATCACGCACAATACTACGATGGCAGAAATGGTGGGTACGGCGTTTTACTATATGGGAGCACAACGAATACACTTGTCGAAAATAATAGTTTTAATCATCTTCGTCACGCTCTTATTGTCGGAGGGGGAGCGAACACGAACGTTTATACATATAACTATTCACGAGATGGGTATGCAAAGGAAGATGGTATAGTGAAAAAATTAAGCGATTGCAATGTGCATGCAAAATACCCTTTTGCAAATTTATTTGAACAAAATTGGGTCGAAACGATTCACGCGGATAAATGGCATGGATTAAATGGGCCTTATAACAC
>DSAP01000175.1 GCA_011046415.1 bacterium
GCTTCTGGACGACGCCGTCTTTCCAGGCGCACAGCGCATCCGGGTCGATCTCAGGCGGACCGAAACGGATCCCGATTCCGGAGGCCTCCTCCGCGTCGCGCAGGATCTTTACCGCGTGGAGCAGGGCCTTGGAGGGGATGCAGCCCCTGTACAGACACACGCCGCCCGGATGGGCCTCGTGATCGATCAGCGTCACGCGCATGCCCAGATCGGCGGCGTAGAAGGCCGCCGTATAACCGCCGGGGCCGCCTCCGGCGACCACCAGATCCCGCCTGCCGTCATCCGGCATCAGCAATCTCCTTGTATTGGATCCGCATCACGCATCCCCGACGCTGAGGAGCAGTCCCTTGAGGTATCCGCCCTCGGGATGCGCAAGGAGGACGGGATGGTCCGGGCCGGGACCGAGCGCCTGAAGAATCCGGACCTGTTTGCGTGCGTCCCGGGCCGCTCCGGCCACGATCGGATGATCCCCGTCCGAATATCCATTCTGTTCCAGATTGACGGCGGCGACCGTATTGGCGTTCTTCGAGGTCTCCACGGAAACGACGCGCACGGCCCCGCCCGCGGCCGCGTACACCGAGAATCCCCCGGTATAGGAAAAACAATTCAGCACGGTCTTTCCCTGGCTCAGGGTGCGCACCAGCTGCCGGTTGGGCCGCTGATCGAGGAAGAATCCGGTCTTCTGCCCCCCGACCACATCGACCTCAAAATTCAGTCCGTTTTCACGGATCCGGATCGTCTCCCGGGGAGGTGTTCCCGAAAGCCACCCGGTCCGGTCCCGAAGCCCCTCCTGACGGCGTGACCGGGACTCGCTGCGTTCATAAACGGCGCCGGGCCCGCAGATTTCCCCGAGGATCCCCAGGATCGTATCGCGATGGTTCTCGATGCCGAGCGTCTGGAAAGACACGACGAGGATTCCGGCGTACCGGTCCGCGATCAGGCCTGGGAGCCGGTCTCCCTCGGCGTTGATCAGGCGGAAGGCGTCGGTGTCCGGCGGTATGCAGACATCCCGGATCCCTTTCGCCGATTCGATGCGCTCCCGCCAGAACAGGCGGTCGATCTCCCGTCCGCCGTCCTGCGTCAACAAGCGGAACGCGATATCGCCCTTGGGATGGTAAAATCCCAGGCCCAGGACCTGCCCGTCCCCGGAGACCGCCCGGACGATCTCTCCCGGCCGGATACCGGCTTCCACGGAGTGGACGGCACCCGAAAACAGCCACGGATGGCCGCTTTTCAGGACGATGTCGCGTCCCGGCCTGAGCCGGAGTGTCGGATAGGGCAACCGGCGCCTCTTCTGTATCTGGGATTTGAAAATGGTACGCCTCAATCTAAGGAGAAAGAGACGCGTTATCAAGAAATTAAATGATTCAAGCAAATCGGCTTGCAAAAAACAAAGAGAAAACACCCAACGCTTTCCAATTTTTATCACGCGGGACACCGGCACCCCGCCGTATACCATCACTTCACTTCCATTAATTCGCCTTGCATTTTCCTCCGATCTTGCGTAATTTAGAACCATGATCGTGATACTCGGCGGAGAAAAAGGCGGCACGGGCAAGACCACGCTGGCGACCAATCTGGCGGCGTTGCGGGCGATCCGCGGACACGACGTCCTGCTGATCGACACGGACCGGCAGGAAAGCGCCAATTTCTGGGCGCTTACCCGCACCCGGACGCAGTCCGGCGCGAAACCGGTCATCACGTCCCAGAAACTCGGGGGCAGCGTACTCCGCATCGCCCAGGAACCGTACCGGGTCTATGAAGACATCATCGTGGATGCCGGCGGACGCAACAGCGTGGAACTGCGCGCCACCATGACGATCGCCGACGTGCTCTACATCCCCATCCAGCCGTCCCAGTTCGATGTATGGACGCTCGCCCGGATGAACGAACTGGTCGGCGAGGCGCGCCGGGTCAATCCGCCGCTCCGGGCCCGGGTGATCCTGAACCGGGCGTCGACCAATCCGTCGATCACCGAAACCCGGGAAACCATCGGGATACTGGGGGATTACGATCAGCTCAGCTTTTCCGGACTGGTGATCCATGACCGGATCGTCTATCGCCGCGCGGCCGCAAGGGGGCTCGCGGTCGAGGAAATGGAGCCGCCCGATCCGCGCGCGGTCGAGGAGATGAATCGATTCTATCACGAGGTTTATGATGGAAAAACCCAACCTCAGCAGCAAACCTCCCTCACCCAAAACCCTTGAAGAACTCGAGGCGGCGAGGCGCCGCTTCATCGCGGGCGGAGAGGACCGCGCCGGGGATCCGGATGCGGTAGACCGGGAAATCTTCCCCTGGGAGGCGCCCTACGTCCGCCAGGACGTCCGCAAGCTGTTCAGCCTGCGTCTGTCCGAACCGGACATGCTGAAACTCCGGTACATCCACCGGCGGACCGGGAAAAGCATGCATCAGTTCTGCCTCGACGCCGTGCTGCCCGCGATCGAGACGGAGATCTCGAAACTGACCGAAGGGGAATGAAAACAACATGCCAAGGGAATTTTTCGGTCGAAAGAAACGATTGCCTGTGCTGTTCGGTTTCTGGTTGGGTCTCGCCGCCGGAGTCGCCTCCGCGGAGGATGCCGTTTGTCTGTCTGAGGATCTGACGGTCCGGCGTCTCGAACCGGATGTGTATCTGGTGGTCCACGCCTTCCCCTGGCCGGCCAACGCCCTGTTCGTCCTGATGCCGGACTCGGACGCGGTGCTCGTAGACACGCCTTATACGGACGAGGCGACGGAACGCCTCATCGCATGGATCCGGGAGGAATTAGGAGAACTCCGGATCCGGGCGATCAACACCCATTTTCACCGGGACAACCTGGGGGGCAACGGCGCGCTCATCCGGCGGGGGATCCCCGTTTACGGTTCGGACCGGACCGCCCGGCTTCTGGAGGAGCGCTCCGACGTCACATTGCACCTGCTGACCGATCCGGGGCAGGCCCGTTACCTGGAAGCCTTGCGGAATTCCCCCCTGACCCCGCCGGACCGGTTATTCGGGATCCGGGAAG
The DNA here is from genome assembly GCA_011046415.1 of bacterium. GTDB lineage: Bacteria > Zhuqueibacterota > QNDG01 > QNDG01 > JABMRT01 > DSAP01. The sequence continues at coordinate 3,006 of DSAP01000175.1, forward strand.
GACTCTTGTGGCGGTTCGGAGACGATTCGGTCTCGGTGTTTTATCCCGGCCCGGGCCATTCGGAAGACAACGTCGTCGTCTATTTTTCAGGGAAACGGATCCTCTTCGGCGGCTGCCTCGTCAAATCCCTCGCGAGCCGGAATCCCGGTTTCACGGGGGATGCGGACATGGAGGCCTGGCCCGGCTCCCTCCGCAACCTGCTGGACCGTTGTCCGCGGGCCCGGGTCGTCATCCCGGGCCATGGCGAGCCGGGCGACCTGTCACTCGTCCGTCACACACTCGGGCTGGCGGAAATCGTCTGGCCGGCCGTACACTGAACCCGCGCACATTCATGACTTCCAATCTCTTCTGGATCGGACCCGGATTATACGAAACGGAAATCCGCGGCCTGAAAAACGATCCGGTCCCTTTCGCCTGTCTGGAAAGGCTCGCCCTCTACAACCGGATCAACACCCTGTCCGCGATCTTCAACGCCCGGCGCGGCTGGCTGGGCGCATCCCTGTCCGCCGCGGAGATCCTGACCTGTCTCTATTTCGACCTGGCGGACATCGATCCGGCCGACCCGCTCTCACGGGATCTGATCCTCCTCGGCAAGGGACACGCCGCGTCCATTCAGTATGCCTGCCTGGCCGGCAGGGGCATCCTGTCCGTGGAGGATCTCGGGAGGCTGAACCAATGTGACGGGCCGCAGGCGCATCCGGACCGGCTGACCCCGGGCATCGCCGCAAACGGCGGTTCACTCGGCCAGGCGCTTTCGAAGGCGTGCGGCCTCGCGATGGGGCAAAACCGCCGCGTCTTCGTCGTCCTCGGGGACGGGGAATTGCAGGAGGGACAGAACTGGGAGGCGATTCAGACCATACACCGGTACGGCCTCTCCAACGTCATACCGATTATCGACCGGAACGGCATTCAGACCGGCTCCGCGGTGGCGGACGTCAAGCCCGTTCCGGACCTCGGGGCCGTGATCGAAGGATTCGGTCTGCAGGCCGGGATCGCGGACGGGAACCGGATTCACTCCGTGTACACCGCCCTGAAACGGGCGCGGGATAATCCCCGTCCGGCCGCCGTGATCGCGGACACCCGCAAGGCGGCCGGGATCCCCTTCATGGAGGCGAACCACACGGAGCGCGGAGGGTTCCGCTGGCACGGTCCGGTCACCGGCGAATCGGATTACCGGGCGGCGCTCGAAGCGCTTGCCGCCGCCCCGGAGGCCGGACCGACCGGTGATGCTATCCGGAAATATCTCAGCGCGAAACGTCCCGCAACCGCATCTGTCCGGCCCGGACGGGAAAAGGAACTTTCCACCGGCGAGGCGTTCGGCCGGGCGCTGGTCAGGCTGGCCGCGGAATATCCGGAGCTGACGGTCCTGGACGCCGACCTCGAAAAGGCCTGCCGCCTCTCGGCGTTCGCGCGGAACCATCCCGGCCGGTTTCTCGAAATGGGGATCGCGGAACAAGACATGGCCGGCTGCGCCGGCGGTCTGGCGCTCGCGGGCCGGATCCCCGTCGTCAACACCTATGCCGCCTTCCTGAGACGCGCCTTCGAACAGATCTATATGAACGCGACGGAAGGGACCCGGATCCTCTACGCCGGCCATTATGCCGGCCTCTGCTATTTCGCGGACGGAAAGAGTCATCAATGCACAGGCGATGTCGCGATGATGCGGTCGATCCCGGGGATGGCGGTTCTCTACCCCGCCTTCCCCGGGGAGGTGGAGCCCATGCTCCGATGGATCCTGGAGGGAGGATGGAACGGACCGGCTTACTTCCGGCTGCACCGTTCGCCGGCGGAAATTCACGGAACGTCGCCCCCGGAATTCCGCTTCGGACGGGGAATCCGGATCCGGGAAACAGACGGGAAAACCGCCCTCGTGACGGCCGGACCGCACATGACATCGATCGTCCTCTCCGCTTCCAAAATCCTGGGAAAACAGGGAAAACCGTGCGACGTCCTGGTCTTTTCAACCCTGCGTCCGGTCGATCCCGGCTCCCTGGCCGATTTGCTCGGGGGATATGTTCGGATTTTCATCCTGGAGGAACTGCATGAAACCGGCGGGCTCTCCGATGAAATCCATCTGGCTTTCTCCCGGATCGGAGGGAATTTCAGACCGCCCGTGATCCGTCACCGGGCCGTGCGGGACCTGACATTCGGTACGCTCGACCCGTCCGGATTGTACGCGCATTTCGGATTCACCCCGGAAGCGGTCGCCCGGTGGATCGGCATCGGGTAAGCCCGTCCCGCATTCGACCGGGAATCCTCCGGGTCACCCCATTCCCTTTTTCCTTCACCGCTCAGAATTCGAGGGGCGTCTCGATTCCCACGCTCAGTCCGAGCGTCTTGTGAATCGGCGGGATGCGTTTTCTTTCCGGATCCCGGATATTGTCCTCGACGACCGACAGCGCGAGAGACATCAGCGACGACCGCACGCCGATCCGGACCCAGGCGGGATTCCGGCCGATGCCGAGCCGGCGGGAAAGGGGAAGCCGGACGGCCGTCCCCCCCGCCAGATGCGTGGTCACCCGGTACGGAGTGATCCTTTTCGAAGAACTCCATATGCCGTCCGTGCGGACGAGCAGGCCGAGATTGAACCGGACCGGGATAATGGGAACGGGCAGATCACAGTACAGGCCGAAATGGGTGGATCCGAACTCGGGGTACCGCACCGGAATCTGGCCGCCGGCGAACGCCCCGAGAAACAGGAACCGGATTCCCGCACCGAACGTCTGATACCCCCCGAACGACAGCGACCCGCTGTCGTGATACCGGACCGTATCTTTTTCGAAATCCTCAAAATCGAGTGCCGCATGGCCGCTGAGTTCGGGACGCAGGGTCCAGTCGACCCGGGCTTCGGTGATCCGGTCGAGATCCGGCGGGCCTGTGGTGCGGATGGTCGTCAGAAGATAGCCGCCGCGCATGACCGATGCGAATCCCCGTCCGTAGCTGGCTCCCAGGGACAAGGGTCCCAGATTGAAAGAAAAACCCGTGGAAAGGGCGAATCGGTTCCCCGACAGGTCGATGACATATTCCGCGGAGAGCGGCCGGTCAGAAACCGAAAAATCGGCTGAAAACGTCCCCCGCCAGGGAAGCCCGGTCACGGGATCTTCCCCGTACGGCGTCCCTGAGACCACGCCGGTCCCCGTGATCTCACTCGTCAGATACGCGGGTTTGTTTCCGGATCCGTACCGGAAATACTGAAGCCCCGCACCGAGGCTCAGCGGACCGAGCCGGTACGCGGCCGCAGCCATCACCGGCCAGACCGACAGGGCGATCTCTGAGGAGGAACTCGATAAACGAAGATCGACCGTCCCGTCGATATCCCAGAGCACCGGGATTTCTTCGACAGGCAAATCCGGAAATTCCTCCCGGGTCAGGGGCCTGTCGAGTATGTAATGGGTCTTCAGCGTGACATCACCCCGGGCCTGCATGGTGAATCCGGCCCGCCGGGGTTGATACAGCACGATGCCCCATGCGAACCGGCCCTGTTTCTGAGCATATCCCAGGGCGCCCACTCCGCCCTGTTCTTCGATTCGCACACGGCCGTCGATTACCAGCGGTGCGAAGAAAGCCGAGGAGTCCGTGGCCTGCAAGGAAAAGTCCCCTTCCGATGACTGCGGAAGGACGATTACGAGTCCCAGGGAGCGGCCTTCGACGCCCCCCAGTGCGGCGGGATTGTCCATGATTCCGAGTACCCCGCCCCGGATGGCGGGATTCAGATAGCCGGGGCCGAGCGAAAAGAGACCGGCTTCCGGCGCGGAGACGCGGTACGAACCGGTGAAGTGCTGGGACAGGACGAAACCGGGAAGAAACAAAAGCAGCAGGAACAGGAAACCCAATCCGGGACGGTTGCCGCGAATGCCCGAACCGACGATACGGATATGCGCGTCCATAAGTCCTCCTTTTTTGAGCACTGCCCAATAATACCCAAATCCGCTTTAAAAGTCAAGTGAACGAACAACCCGTCCTGACGCCGGATCTCCCGAAAACGTCGGAAAAAACCCTGTACTCCGGTCCGAAATATATATATATTGTAAAGGCAAATCGAAATAAATCCCGAACAGACGCGGAGGGTATGAGGAGATGCTTACCGTCTATTCCACATCGTGGTGCCCGCATTCGAAGAAAACCATCCGGTACCTGATGGAAAACCACGTCGATTTCATCTACCGGGACATCGAACGCCAGCCGGAAGAGACGGTCCGGAAGGTGATCGACGCCAACGGCGGCCGGGACTGGGTCGTACCCACCCTGGAGTACAACGGCCGCTGGCGTCGGGGAAAGGCTTTCGACACGGAAGAATTATGGTCTGATTTGAAGGGGATGGGCGTGATTTGATCCGCGGGGGGCGATGCACCCCGTCGCGGGAAAACACATCTCACCGCACCCGCAAGCCATGGCAGCCGAGAAATCCTATCTGAAATATCTGAGGCCCGATGTCGTCTCGCGGCTGTCGCGCCTCGACCTGGTGGCCCGCCTCGTGGTGGAGGGATTCATCACGGGGCTCCACAAAAGCCCCTATCACGGGTTTTCCGTGGAATTCTCCGAATACCGCCCGTGCGTGCCCGGGGATACCTTCCGCAACATCGACTGGAAGGTGCTCGGGCGTACCGAACGCTATTTCGTCAAGCAATTCGAAGAAGAGACCAACCTCAAGGCTTATCTGTTGCTGGACACCTCGGGATCGATGGGGTACGCCTCAAAAGACCTTTCGAAACTGCGGTACGCCGTCTATCTCGCGGCGGCGCTGGCCTATCTCATGCTGGTCCAGCGGGATGCCGTGGGCCTGATCACCTTCGACACCCGCATCGCCACCTACCTCCCGCCGCGTTCGGTTTCGAGTTATCTGCCCCTGTTGCTGAAAACGATGGACGGCCTCGAACCCGGCGGCGAAACCGGCCTGGCCGCGACCTTCCATGACCTGGCCGAGCGCATCAAACGGCGCGGCCTGATCATCGTCTTCTCGGATCTGATGGACGATCCCGACGCCCTGCTCGGCGCGCTCAAACACTTCCGCCACAGAAAACACGAGGTCATCGTCTTTCATATTTTGGATCCGATGGAACAACGCTTCTCGTTCGAAGGCGACAGCCTGTTCGTGGACATGGAATCCGGGCGGCATATCCGGACAGATGCCTGGCAGATCCGCGCCGCCTACCAGGACGCCCTGGCCGCCTGGCAGGACCGGTTCAAGAAGGAGTGCCGTGCGAGCCGTATCGATTATGTCCCGCTCGAAACGACACAGGATTATGACCGGGCGCTCATGCAATACCTGGCCATGCGAAAACGCATCGGGGGCTGATCATGCGCCTCTTTTTCATCGGACTGGCCGCCGCGCTGCTCATCCTTTCCGCTTTTTGCACCCTGCTGTGGCGCAGGCATCGCGACCGCGCGCGCTTCCAGACCCGGCTCACCATCCTCTTTCTCCTGTTCGGCCTGGCACCCGTCGTCCCGCTGATTTTCCTGTCCGCCTCGCTCTTCACCCAGAGTGCACGCCTCCTTTTCATGCCCGGAGTCGGCGAGGCGCTCGAGACCGCGCTCGGTACCCTGCGAACCGGTCTGGAGGAAGACGGATTCCGCTTTTTGGAAACCCATCCCGATCAGGATGCGTGGAACCCGGATCTGCTGGCGCGCCACCGCATCGCCTGGGGGGGATGGATGGAACGGGAGGACGAAAGTCCGCACGTCGTCCGGGCGCCGGATTGCGCCCTTCCGGACGGATGGATTCCGGACAAGCGCCTGTTTTCCCACACCCTTTCGAAAGGACGTTCGAGCCGTCTGGTGCGTGTCGGAGACCGGGAGTGGTTGTCGGTCGCCGGCCGCCGTCCCGATTCTTCTGCGGCCGTCCTGATGGTGGCAATTCCGCGGCCGGTCGTGGAAGCCAAGGAGAAGATTTCCGGCGCGCTCACCGCATACAACGCCCTCTCCCTCCTTAAGGAATCTTTGATTCAAAAGAACCGGATCTGGTCTGCGGCGATTCTGACGCTGGCCCTCCTCGCGTTGTTCGCCGTGTTCGCGGCGCGGAGTCTCTCGCGCGGGGTCAGCGAACCGATCCGCGGACTGGTGGCCGGCATGCGGGAGGCGGCCGAAGGGGATCTGTCGGCCCGGGTGGCGGTCCGGGCCCGGGGTGAATTCCGGTTTCTCGTGGATGCTTTCAACGGAATGCTCTCGGACCTGGAGGCGGCGCGCCGAAAACTGATCGAGGCCGAACGCGTCACCGCCCGGCAGGAGGCGGCACGCCGGATTTCTCATGAAATCAGAAACAGCCTCACCCCGATCGCCGTCTCGTTGAGAAACCTGCGAAACATCGAAGACGAAAGACAGGCCGATCCCCGGCTGATGAAACAGTTGGACGCGATCGAGGAGGAATTCAAAAGCCTGCGGAACCTGGCCGCGGAATTTGCGGATTTCGCGCGTATGCCCCGACCGGACAAAACGCGGATCCGGCTTAACGAGACGATCCGCTCGGTCGTCCGACTCATGGAGGAAACCGCGGGGAACATCCAAATCGAAACCCGGCTTTCGGACGATCTGCCGGAGATCGATGCGGACAGGGAACAGATCAGGCGGATGCTCGGGAATCTGCTTCAGAACGCCATCGAAGCCTCCCCGGCCCGGCCGGCGATCTCGGTCGCCACATCCCTGTCCGGAGACGGGAAAACGATCGGGATTGAAATATGCGACCGGGGGGAAGGGATGGATCCGGAGACGGCCGCACGGGTGTTCGACCCCTATTTCACCACCCGGCCGAAAGGGACCGGCCTCGGCCTGGCGATCGTCCGTAAGATCGCGGACGAGCATCAGGGCGACATCCGCATCGAGAGCAGGAAAGACGAAGGAACACGGGTCACGATCCGGTTTCCCCTCCCCGATGTCGGATCCCCTTCCCGTCCGGGAAACATCGTGAAACCATCTCCTGGATCCGGATGCCGGTCACCCCGGGACTCCGACCGGGAGTCTACACAATAATTCCTTGACATCCCCGCGGAAACTTGCTATAATTCGGAGCGTTCCATTACATCCGGCTGAACCGGAATGAATCATCCATGAATGACTGGAGAAAGGCGTGTTCAGAACCTTCATCGAAACCCGGTTTTCCGCGGCCCACCGCCTCGTGGGATACGACGGGCATTGCGGACGCGTCCACGGCCATACCTGGAAGGTGCGGGTGGAAGTGGAGATGAACCAAATCAACGACATCGGCATCAGCATCGACTTCAAGGAATTGAAGAAGATGGCGGAATCGGTGATCGACCGGCTCGATCATCAGGACATCAATACCGTCGCGCCTTTCGACACCCGGAATCCCACGGCGGAGCATCTGGCCCGCTACATCCATCAGGAAGTCGTCAAACGACTCCCCGCGGGCGTGCGTCTCGCTCAGGTGACGGTCTGGGAATCCGATCACCACGCCGTCAGCTATTTCGAGCCGTAAGGCTCCCGGAATAGGAACGACCCGGAGGAAACTGTCACCCGGCGCGTCCTTACATCGGATTGTCCGATGCAGAAGGACTTCGGAAAAAATCATCTTGCTCAGAGTCAATGAAATCTTTTATTCCATCCAGGGCGAATCGACCCGCGCCGGCCTGCCGTGCGTCTTCATCCGTCTGACCGGCTGCAATCTCCGCTGCGCCTGGTGCGATACCCGGTATGCGTATGAAAAGGGAGAGGACCTCTCGATCCGGCAGATCCTGGAAAAGGTCGCCGTATATCCCTGCCGGCTCGTGGAGATCACAGGCGGCGAGCCGCTCCTGCAGGAAAAAACCCCGGAACTGGCCGGGGCCCTGACCGAAGCGGGATACACGGTGCTCGTCGAGACCAACGGGTCTTTGCCGGTCGCCGTACTGCCCGAAGCCGCGGTCCGGATCATGGACATCAAATGTCCCTCGAGCGGCGAATCGGAGCAGTTGCTGATGGAAAACCTGGAGGCCCTCAGGCCGGACGATGAGATCAAATGCGTGATCGCGGACCGGATGGACTACGAGTGGGCCGCGGCGTTGATCCGGGAAAACCGTCTCGAAGGACGCTGCCGGATCCTGTTCAGCCCGGTTGAAAGCCGGCTGATGCTTTCGGATCTCGCATCGTGGATTTTGGAGGACGGAATACACGTCCGGCTCCAGCCCCAGCTGCACAAAACCATCTGGCCCGGAGAGGAACGGGGAAGGTAAGGACATGAAAAAAGCGGTCGTCCTGGTCAGCGGGGGCCTCGATTCGGCCACCGCGTTCGCGGTCGCCCGGTCCGAGGGATTCGAATGCTTCGCCCTCAGCTTCCGGTACGGACAGCGGCACGGCATCGAACTGGATGCGGCCGCGCGTGTCGCCCGGACGCTCGGCGCGGCGGAACATCTCGTGCTCGAACTGGATCTGGGACGCATCGGGGGGTCCGCCCTGACCGGCGCCATCGCCGTGCCGAAAGACCGGGATGCCGCGGACAGGGCCGGCGGGATTCCGGTCACCTACGTGCCGGCGCGGAACACCCTCTTCCTCGCCTACGCCCTCGCCTGGGCGGAGGTGATCGGCGCGCGGGACATCTTCATCGGCGTGAACGCGGTGGACTATTCGGGATATCCGGACTGCAGGCCGGAATACATCGAGGCGTTCGAGCGGCTGGCCGCGCTGGCCACCAAAGCCGGCGTCGAAGGCGCCCGGTTCCGTATCCGCACGCCGCTGATCCGGATGTCCAAACCGGAAATCATCCGGACGGGGATCGGACTCGGCGTCGACTACGGCATGACCTTCAGCTGCTACGATCCCGCCCCGGACGGACGCGCCTGCGGCCGGTGCGACAGTTGTTCCATCCGGAAAAAAGGATTCGCAGAAGCGGACATCCCGGATCCGACGAGATATATCTAAAGATATGACCTTGCCTGAAGTCACTGAATCATAAAATACAATTTGCAAAGGATGATTTATGAAAGATGATCTCTTGGAGGAAAACGTGAGAAAATCCCCCCTCGCAATCCGTGACACCCGGCTGACCGCGGTGCCGAATCCGTATCCGGACCGGGATTACGTGGTCGAGATCACGCTCCCCGAATTCACCTGCACGTGTCCGATGACCGGATACCCGGATTTCGCGACGATCCATGTCCGATACGGCCCGGACCGGTCGATCATCGAACTCAAATCCCTGAAACTCTACATCAACCGGTATCGGGACGAGAGCCATTATCATGAGGCCGTCGTCAACCGGATCCTGGACGACCTGGTGGCCTGTATCACGCCGAGGTGGATGGAACTCGTCGGCGATTTCAATCCGCGAGGCAATGTCAAGACCGTGGTCAAGGTCGAATACCGGAAGGATTCCAAGGCATGAAGGACATCCAGAACCAGCCCGATCCGCGCCGGATTCCGATCGACCGGGTCGGGGTCAAGAACCTGCGCTATCCGGTTTCCGTGCTCGACCGGACGAACGGGATCCAACACACCATCGCGTCGCTCAGGATGACCGTCAACCTGCCTCACAACTTCCGCGGAACGCACATGAGCCGGTTCATCGAGATCCTGAACGCCCATCACCGGGAATTGCACATCGATAAAATCGGCGACATCCTGAGGAGCATGAAAACGCGGCTCGAGGCCGAAGAGGCGCATCTCGAAATCGTCTTTCCCTATTTCATGGAAAAAAAAGCCCCGGTATCCGGCGCGGTCAGCCTGATGGAATACACCGGGTTGTTCTCCGGCACGCTGGGGGAAACGGAAGATTTCATCCTCGGCGTGGATGTCCCGGTCACGACCCTGTGTCCCTGTTCGAAGGAGCTGTCGGATGACGGCGCGCACAACCAGCGGTCGCTCGTCCGGATCCGCGTGCGTTACCGGGGATTCGTCTGGATGGAGGAACTGATCGAAATCGCCGAGTCGGCGGCTTCGAGTCCGCTTTTCGCGCTGCTCAAACGGGAAGACGAGAAATCCGTAACCGAAAGAGCCTACCAAAACCCGAAATTCGTGGAAGACATCGTCCGGGATGTCTCATCCCGGCTGAACGCGGACGAACGGATCGCATGGTATCTGGTCGAATCGGAGAATATGGAATCGATCCACAATCATGATGCCTATGCCGCCATCGAACAGGATAAGGGGCGGCATCCGTGATTCATGGCCGACAATCCTTCAAGATGATCGGAGCGGCCGCCGGATCAGGGAGATTCGGGGGATATAAAAATTTAAAAAAATGCGGACAAATCAACGAAACTATTGCATTTGCAAAAAAACTTGTGTATCTTACACCCGGCTCATATTTAAATGAAGTAATGTTCATGGGTCGGATTCTGTTGTTAATGTTTGCCTTAGGGACGACACATCTTCTCTCGTGCGCGTCCGTTTTCTTACAATTGTCAAAGAAACGGAGGTCATGATGAAACGCGTTTCGCTGTGGGGACTCTGCTTCATTCTGATCCTGGCCCTCGCCTGCACCGAAAACATCACCAATTACTACAACAATCTCGAGTCGAACGGCCGTGTGATCGGCTATATTCACGGCGTGGTCACGGATGCCAACACCAACGCGCGGATCGACAGCATCCTGGTCACATGGATCGTCAACGGCGAGACCCGGACCACCAAGACCGACGACCTCGGCTATTACGCCATCACCAAACTTCCGCCCGGATATTATGAGCTCTCTTTTTCCGGAGACGAGAACTACGCGATCAGCCGGACCTGGGTGACCATCCCGGATCTCGATGATCTGGCCGTAAATGAAATTCCCTCCGACAAGGATTTCGAATTCAGCGTCACCGCGGATATCGACCTGTATACCCTGAATGCCGGTGCGACCGGCCGCGTTTACGCGGTGCAGCACGACGAACAGACCCACCCGGCCGGCGGGGTGACCGTCATCGCCGATTTCAGCGAAATCGACATCTCGCCGAACCGATACGAGACGACCGCGAATACGGCAGGCATCTTTTCTTTCAACAACCTGCCCGCGTCCCGTTCGATGGTCTATTTTTACACCCTTCCCTATTCCGACACATCGGGCACTTATGCGACCCAGTGGGCCGGCACGGACGGCCTGATCTACAACGGCACCAAGGAGATCGATCCCATTTTCCTCCAGGTGGGCGGCGCGGAGCCATTCATCGTTCGCAACAATTTCCAGCACGGCAATTTCGGCCTGACCGACGACATCATCATCACTTTCTCGAAGGCCATGTCTCCCGAGACTTTTAAAATCGAGCTCACGACCCGTGAACCCCAGCCCATCGGGTTCCAGGCGACCTGGAGCAACAACATCGTGCTGACGATCAATCCGTATCCGGTCCTGCAGGCCAATGAGCGGTATATCCTTCACCTGGAGGGACTCTCGCAGGATAACCACTTCTTCCAGGGCATCTTCGACATCGAGACGGTGGAAGGGATCCGCTTCGTATACAGCAATGTCCAGGAAGTCGAGGGTCAGATGTTCCGGAACCATCCGGTAAGCCGGAATATCGAACTCAACTTCTCGATGCCGGTCGACCTGACCAACCCCTACGGCTATGTCCATCTCCACGAGGGAAGCGACAGCCTGCGCGTCGCCGCCACGGTCACGACGGCGGACGGCGGACGGCGGATCGTCATCGATCCGGACAGAGACCTCGAACCCGGATTGCTCTACGGGGTGGCATACAAGGTCTTCTCGACCATCGAGGGCGATTACGAAGAAGGCATGATCATATTTATGGCCGCCGGCGACCTGACCGTCCCCACCCAGATCACCGGGTTCGCGACCACCACCGGCCGGCGGGATTTCGATACGACCGTTCTCGGGTTCAGCTGGAATCCTCTTTCGAATGTGGACAGCTATTACATCTATGCACAGGACAACGCCACGAACACCGACCGGGTCCGGGTCGGCGGCCCCTATCCGCCCCAGGATCACCTGACGACCGCCACGGGAACCGTGAACCTGCCCGCCCAGTTCGACGTATTCAAGGATGACCTCATCCAGACACCCTTCGCAAACGGCGTCCGGATCACCTTCTACGTGGTGGGTGAAAACAACGCGGGACTGGGTACGTTCTCGTCTGGATTGGCACTGGGAGACAACGTCAATCCGACCGTGTCCTTCTTTACCCAGACGGGCAACGCCAACAACATCAGAAAC
>DSAP01000154.1 GCA_011046415.1 bacterium
GTATGCCTACGGAAATCTCGGGAAATCGGAATCGATTTATTGTATATATTGAACTTACGGGCATTGAAAACCCCAAAAAGTGCCTACAACTGTCGAAGATGGGTTGACATGCAGGGAAAAATCCCTGCTGTTTGTTCGAACCGACGCGGAATCCAGGTGCGATCAGGAACCTGGAAAATTACCCGCTGTGATCACGGGACGGATCTCCCTGTTCAAACAGGCGCCCGGGATGGAGATCCCGGGCGATCGGAATAATCACTTCTGTAATTCATGGATAATTAATATTATTTTATCTTTTAATTCAGGGAGGTCTATATTGATGATTTGCCAGATGATGGTTAAATCTACACCAAAATACTCATGAACAAGAATATTTCTTAAACCAATCAATTCTCTCCAATCGATATCCAAAATATTTTTTCTTGTTGTTTCTGAAAGACGACTTGATGCTTCACCGATAATCTCTAATTGCCTGATGCATGCTGATTGCAATAGAGTATCATTTTGAAAATCATCTTCATTTTGATCTTTTAGAAATGATTCTATCTCACTTATTGCATCAATGATATGTTGAAACCTGATAAGGTCCCGATTGTCATCTCTCATATATCAATTGTTTCTGATTCTCAATTTCTGGACGTATATATTTTGATATGGCTTTTTCTGTGAGCAAATCTACCTTTTGTTTTAATAATTCTTGCAACTCATATTGCATTTTTATAAATCGCAGCCCGATGGGAATTGAATAATCCAACTCAACTAAAATATCAATATCGCTATCCGGATTCACATGACCAGAAACATATGATCCAAATAAATATGCCCTAAAAACAGGTTTGTCTTTAAAATAATTTTGAATAAGTCGTATTTGTTTTGGGTTTAATTTCATTTCAATTTGCCTTGAGCATTAGAACGAATGAACAAATATACACATTTTTTTATTATTACGAAAATCATTCTTTACCATAGCCGCTTTCACCGGCAGTGAATGTCCTGCTATTGCTTGCGAGGGGGCAAGCATCCCGTGTGTAGGGTATGGTTCGCGACCCTGACGTGAGCGTGGGTGACCGTTGGGTATCCTGTCATGGTTTGATCTGCCAATCGATAACGGATCTGTTGAAGCTTTGAACAATGTCGCAAAGTCATTATGTCATCAAGCCAAAGGATATCAGTTTTCAATTACATTTGTTACATTACTCATGCACTGAATGGGTAAGCTGGATTCACCCAATTGGGTGCACAAATTCGCGTGAGGAACCCCATTTTTTTCGCGTTTTTCACGGGCCATCCCCTCACCCCTCATTTGTCATGCCCGAGATCTTCTGTCGGGCATCTTTGGCGGGGGTGGTCAGGGAGGCGCAGGTTCTTTTTGCACCTTTTTTCAAAAAAAGGCGCCCAAAAAACCGCGGTTGACAAAAAATCACCTGAAAAGGTCTCCGCGTTCCCTGAAGGAATGAAATGCTTTCGCCCTGTCCATTGGATATCCGGATGCGTGAGGCGGCATCACAGGGCCATTCCTTCCCGGTGCCGCTGCGAGCGGCACCGGCCGCGAACGCTCCGCCCTTTTCCGGGCGGAGATTTTTCGAAGGCCGCCGGGGAAAACGGGGAAGGGTGTACTGAATACCAAGCCTGATAATGCCTGTCTCCGCAGGGCGGCATTTTATATGCCGCCGCTTTGATTGGTTATACGGGCCGGGAATCCCGCTCCAAAACAGATGTCCCGGGTCGGGAAACCCCGGACCATCAGAAAGATCCAAATAAATATGCCCTAAAAACAGGTTTGTCTTTAAAATAATAAAGAAACGATCTCGTCCGGAAAAACGCCGGAAGGGCGACGGTGCCGGAGATACCGCTTAGCAGGATGTTCCGGCGGGGAGAGCCCTCCCGCGGTCCTCAGCGGATCAGGATCATCTTCCGGGTCTGACCGAACGCTTCGGTCTCCAACCGGTAGAAATAAATCCCCGAAGACACTGCCTTTCCGGCATCATCCGTCCCGTCCCACACGACTTCCCTGCATCCCGCCTCCTGGATTTCGTCCGCCAGGATCCGGAGTCGCGTTCCCAGCAGCGTATACACCCCGATGCGGACCCGCTCCCGACGGGGCAATTGATAACGGACGACCGTCTCCGGGTTGAACGGATTCGGAAAGTTTTGTTCGAGCCGGAAATCCGCCGGAATCCCGGACGATCCGTTCTCGTGCACTACGGATGCGATGTTGGATGCGGACGGCGTGGGACTGTCGAGAAACCGCCAGGTGGAGGCCCCGTCCGGATACCGGCCCTCGGTGCGGTCGGGCTGTTGCGGCCCGAAGTCATAGAAATCCAGGCCGGTGATGCTGTCCGCCGCGGTCAGCATGATCACCCCGCCCCTTTCGGAGGGCAGCCCGAAACCCAGCACATCCTCATATACCGTGAGAAACGCCTCCGGCTGGAGTACGGTCCCGTCCGGAAACCGCCATTTGGTGTTGTTCCCGCGCTTGTCGGACAGAAAACATCCGGACAGATCAAAGGGCTCTGCGCCGCGGTTGTAGATCTCGATCCAGTCGTCTTTCGGGCCCCCGAAATTGCTGGTGGTCTGGAATTCATTGATGCAGACGGGCGAAAACAGGGGGCTTTCCGCGTTGCTCCTTCCGGGCGTGGGGAGTGCGAGGAATTCGGGCGCCGTGCTCTCCGGATGCGGGAAGCCGATGGAGATGTTACGCCCCGTGACCCCGTATCTCCAGCCGTGGATCAGGACATTGCCCCGATCGGTGGTTTCAAACAGCGCGACAGTCTCCCCCGAGCCGGAGAGTTTGAAATTGGCATGAAGCGGTCCCTGTTCCGGCTGATTGTCCGCCCAGACGAGGAGAAACTGACCCGGCGCGAGGTCCAGAGGCGGCAACATGAACCGCGTCGTCTGATCGAACGCATTGCCCAGATACATGCCCCCGAGATTCACGGTCCTGTCGTCCTGGTTCTGGATCTCGATCCAGTCCTCATAATCGCCGAACGGATCCTGGATGATCGTGTCGTTGATAGGCAGGACCTCGGTGATCCGCAGCCCCGGAGGAACATGACCAACTGTGTAGGCCGCATATTCGAGCGGCGCACGGGCGGGCCATGTGCGGGTCTGCCCCGTTTGATCGGTCGCCGATGCGTAATACTTGACCAGGGTCCCGTCGGGATGCGGCGGGATGATCGCCGTAAAGACGGAATCTCCGGCCGCGGCATCTCCCTGCGTGCCGTCATCGGACATAGGTTGCGGCGAATACCCTCCTTCTGCATTAACGAACAGTTCCACGCTCACCGGGCCTTCATAATCGAAGGCGAACACGGTGACCGGCACCCGATCGTCATGGGCCGGCAGGGGGATCTGACGGGATCCGTCCCGGCAAACGGGGGGAAGATCCCCGACAAAGACACTGTTCCTGGCGCCGGGGGTTCCGCCGTCGACCGTACTCGCGGCCCAGCTGGCGGCCAGGGCGTTGTCGAGCGCCGGATTCAGCAATTCCAGGGAAGGCCCGTCCCCGTCCGCCGCAACCGGCCATTCTCCCCGGTCCTGATAATAAACCGCGTCATGCAGCGTGCCATCGGGCCGGTAGAGCCGGACCGCGTCCGCGCTGTTTCCCAACCCCCACCCCTGGCTGCCCGTGCCGTAATCCTGCGGGTTCAGTGACGTGACTCCGGGATAGTTCTGACGAAACAGGACAATATCCTGGGCAATGACAAGATATTCTCCCGGTTCGAGCGTCCCGCTGATCAGACAGGGGAGATGCGCATCGTTGTCGTCGAGGATGTACCAGCCGGTCAGATCGATCGACTGATCCGACGCATTGTAAAGTTCGACGAATTCGACATCTTCACCCGGGCTGTTGTACATGATCTCATTGATCACGATCTCGGCGGCCGCCGGGACGATGGAAACGCCCGTCGCCAGACAGAGGGCAAGAAATGATTTCGGCAACATGAGGGGGTTCCTTATATTAAATGACGTTTTAATAAACACACGGTGTCGATCAAATCTTTCAGGCCCTGCGTTTGAGGGAAGACAGGGGGTCAAGGATCGGAATCCGGCAGCCCGGAGTTTCCAACACATAATCGATTCCGTAGCAATACTTCGAAAAACCGCGCTGATTCAGGTGATGTCTCCGGATCAGCTCCACGACCCAGACCGGCACCAGGGTTTTTACTTTGATCTCCAGAATCACGGGGGAGTAATCATTCCGCGTGGTCAGGGGATCATCGTAATACATCATGTCCTTTTCATCATAGTTTAAACCGGCCGTATCCTCGAGCTTCCTGTAGCAAAGCCGGCGATCGAAGGTGACGCGGCCGTACGAATCGATGTCCGCCACATAGGGCTCCCGGAAGTAACGGACATGGAGCACGGGCCTGGCCCCGTACCAGTGGATGATTTCCTCGAACCGGTCGAGCCGCGGCCTGATTTGTGTCTCTTCGACGACATTCGCCGGCTCCAGCAGGCCGGGCCAATCCCCGATGGGCACGCAATGCCGTTTCTTCCAGATGATGCTGTCGTGACGGTACTTGATTTCCGGCCAGATCAGATCTTTCGCGTGTTCCCCGTAAAACCGGATGCGGGGTTTGAACCGGGTCGCCTTCTTGAACTTCGTGTCATAATAAAACCGGAAGTCCGGCGTATCGAAATAGAGATTGTTGACGATATACCCGGTCTCACCCGGACCGACATTTTCATCCAGCGAACAGATATGCCGAATATCCGCCTTGATCTCTTCGGCCAGGTGTTCGTCGATCGTGTATTTCAATTCATACCGTCTTGTCTTGGTCAGTTCATCGATCATCCGTGGAATCCCCAATCATGATCCGGTCCGGTCCCGCAACCCGGTTTCCCGCCCCGCTGATCTCCCGCTCCTTCTTCCGAAAAGAGGACCGGACGCCCGTTCCGTTTGTTCATATGCCGTCTCGCGTCATGCTTTTTGACCTTCATTCATTCCACGGTTCGGGGTGTTCGATGCCGGCGGCCTGGTATAAGTCGATCAGGGCATGTGCCAGATTGCACCGCTTTTCACAGAGGTTTTTTTTTGTTTCGACGATGAGTAACTCCATTTCGCAGACTTCGTCCGCCCGGAGGGTCCGGTGTTCCCTGGTCCGGGCGACGATCTCCCCGGCCCGGGAGATCAGCTCTTCCGCATCCCGGCTGAAGCGTTTCCAGTCCAGCCACAGATCCTGATAGACGGCATAGGCGGTCCGGACTTCGTCCGCGATGGATTCCCGGATGGCGTCCGAGGCATTTTCCCGGTTCAGGACCGCCAGCCGGGTCGCCCGGATATTGCCTTGGTTGAAGTCGAAAAGAGGCAGATGGAATCCCATCAGCAATTCACCCCAGTCTTCGTTCCGCCTTTTCTCGCGGTGGTAGGAGAGATCGATGAAAGTCGGCCAGGGCATGCGTTTCCACGTCTCCGTCCGCCTCTGGGTCACGGCCAGACGGATCTGTTCCTCGACAAGGGCCGTCTCCGGCCGGTTTTCAAAAGCGAGGTCAATCAGTTCTTCGAGCGGAAGCACCGCCTCCGGAATTTTTCCCCGCAACAGGGATGCCTGTTCGGGGATGCCGAACCGCAGTGTCAGATTTTGTCGTGCGACCCGCCGGTTCTGGAGGACGCGCGCAAGAAGATTTTGGGATTCGGCGTGCCGCATCCTGGCCCTCGCCAAATGGAGGACCGATCGCTCACCCGTCACGCCGACCATCTCCTCGAGGATGCGGACCCGCCTCTGTTCGATTTCCGTCTCCTCGGCGACCAGTTCCGCCAAACGGTCAACCAGGAGGACTTCCGCGTAATTTTTACGGACCCGGGCGATCAGTCCCTGTCTGTAACGGTTTTCCTCGACCCGGCGTTTCGTCAGATCCACCCTCGCCTCCTGCCGCTCCTCACGCAGGGCTCCCATTCTCGGGAAACGCCATCGCAGTCCGATGCGCATCTCGTCTATCCCGTCCGCGATATAACGCGTCGACACATCCGCGATACGCAGTTCCGGATTGCCGATCCGCCCGCTCGAATCGAGTCGGTAACCGGCGATTTCCGAATTTGCCGTGAGGGATGCGAGGTTCCGGCTGTTTTGGAGGGCGATCTCCACGGCCTCTTCCTCCGTCAGGACGCCGAACGCGGACTCCGAATCCCCTGTCGGGACGGCAATAGACCCGGGGTCTCCGCCGGGCGGAAATCCTGCCCACGCCGTCCACGAAATGAAGAAGCCTCCGATCAGGAAGAGACCGGGACGGGACGGTGGGGAGGTACATCGCTTCATGAATCGCATAGTGCCTCCAGATCCACCTCGGCATACAGGGGAACATCCTGATCCCGGTCGAATACGATCATCGCGCGTCTTTCCTCGCGCAGACCCAGCCCCTCCGGTTTGAGCCCCGGGAAACTCAGAAGGCGGCGGGCGGCAAGCCGTCCGTCGGCCAGGCGGTCGATCCGGTGGAGTCCGCCTGTCTGCTCTTCCGGTTCCGCGCCCGGGATGGCGGAAAGCGCCCACATCACCCCGTCCCCGTCCACATGCAAATCCGAGATGCCCGCCGGGTTGTCCCCGACTTTACCCAGTTTAACCGTGCCGTACAAAACCAGCTGACCCGGTGCGATCTTCCCCGTCTCGAACGCCCGGTCCACGTCCTCCAGCTTCCAGAGGATCGCCCCGTCCGGGGAAACCGGCGCCTTGAGACCCAGGAAAAGCGCGCCGTCGAAATAGGCGGCGCCCTCGATGTTGAGGACGGGACGGCCGTCGCTGTCGGCGGCGGCGAGACCGAGGGCCTTCAGGTCCCGGACGGAATGGGAGTTCAACAGCAGGGAGAGGAAATCCAGAGACCGCAGGACGACAAACCGGTCTGCCTCTTTCCGGATTTTGAGTATGCGCTCCCGGCTGACCGGCCGTTTGCCTTTTTGGCTGACATTCTGGGAAGAAACGAGGATGAAGGTCTCGGAATCCAGGGCGGTCACCGCCTCGAGATCGTTCACCGAATCGATGCCGAGAATCGGGACGGGATCCGCCTCGACATGCCCGGATTCGTCCATGTAATGCAGAAAGGGGGCGTGTTCCGAGGGCGTATCCTGAAGACCCGTGTCGTCGCTGACGACCAGATATTTCCCCTTTGCGGGAACCCAGGTGATTCCCGACGGTTCGAAGCGGCTTTTTTCGCGCAGGGAAAGGGGAACTTGTATTTTCTTCAAGGGAGGGGGAATCCGGTCAGGACCGTTCGCTTCTGTTGTCCCCGCGGATGCCGGGCCGGGGTTTGCCAGGAAAAGTCCGCGCCGGTCACGGACTTTGATGCGGACGGTGACCGCCTCACCCGGGAGGAGGCCGTGTCCTTCATCCAGTTCGACACGCAGTTTCCGCGCCCAGAACATCTGTCCCCTGAAGGCCAGCCGTTCATCCGCGCGGACGAACCCGGGATGTACGAAAGAAATCAGCCCTGTCGTATTTAATGCACGATTCCGTCTGGAATAGATTTTCGCCTCCATGCCGTTCATGGGCTGGATTCCGGACCTTTCGGGAATATAGACATCGACATACCGCGGGGGAATTTCTTCGACACAGAGAACGGAATCGAAATCCTGAACCACATTCCCCTGGCGCGCGAGGATTTCGGTGACATATCCCTCGCACGGCGAAAAAAGCGTCCGCAGGGTCATCCGGTGTTCGATGGACGCGGTCATCCGTTCGATCTCTTCGGCGCGGGCCATATGCTCCACGAACAGGGACCGGGTCAGGCTGTCCAAAGGGGTTGCATCGAGCAAATCGCGGGATTTCCGCGCCTCCTGCAGTTTCCGGGTCTGGCGCGTGAGGTCCTTGCCCTGCTCACGGAGCAGACTGGCCAGGGCGTCCCGCTGCAGAATCAGGGCGGATAAATCCCGGCTGTGCCCCAGACCCGCCTGCCTGGCGCCGCTCAACCGCTCGATCTCGGCATTCAGTCCGGCCAGCTCGGTACTCCGGGACTCGATCAGGGAAAGACGGTCCATCAACCGGGCGGCTTCGTTTTCCAATTCCAGACCCATCCGCCTTACCTCCAGGGCCAGCCGGCTCCGGTTCGCCTGTTCAAATTTCCGGATGGAGGACAATTCCCTGTTAAGCAATCCCAGGCTGGTTTTCAGGTCGCTTATATCGAGCATGCCGAGCATCTGGCCGGCATGGACTGGATCGCCGATATCAACCAGAAGGAGATTCATCCTCCCGGGTTCCTGGGCCCGGATCACATGATCCTTCCGCTCCACGATGCCCACATATTTTTTGTCAACTTGCCAGGTCAGGGCAAGATAGAGCACGATCAGGAGACAACCTCCCCAGAGAATCGTATACCAGTTGAATTTCTGCGTCTGTTCTAATTTCTTCATGGTCATCCCCGAAATCAAACCTCCACGGTGGCTTCCTGATTGGTATAAGACAATCCGCGAATGCCGTCGATCGCCTCGAGTTCCCGGATCAACGCCTGATTGTCGGCACCCCGGGACAGCCTGACCTGATAGGAATAATCGAAATACTGCCCCTGGGCGACCTCCCGCATCGTCACCAGCATAAAATGCTGGGTATGCCGCCGCAGCGCCTCGTGCACGGATGAGACAAAATCCGGCCCCGGTGGCAGCTGGAAACGCAGCAGCCCGTCATATTTTCTGCGCGTCCCGAATGGCGAAACATAAAGGACGAAGACCACGAGACAAAACAGGATCGCTCCGATGACCGCCGTCGCGAAACTCTGTACCCCCGAGGCGACGCCGACGCCCAGTGCCCCGAAAAGGAACACGAGATCGCGCGGATCTCTCAAATTGGTCCGGAATCGGATGATCGCGAGAGAACCCACGATGCCGATGCCGCGTGCGATGTTGTCGCCGATGGCGAGCATGAGGAGACAGGAGACGATGCTGCCGAGAATCATACTCTGGACCAGCCCCCTGGAATAGGACAGTCCCTGAAAGGTGCGCTCATACATGGCGGCGATCAGGCTCGCGAGCAAGAACGCCACCAGAAAGGAGAGCAAGGCGACCTGCCATTCAACCTGTTCGGTCCCGTAGCTCAACAAGGTTTGCATGGTTTTCCCTTTACACCAGGTACGTGTTTTTCACCCATGGAGTCACCGCACATGCAACCGTTTTTATTTAAAGGATTGGCGACGGAACTCCTGCGAAGATATAAAGCGGCCTGCCTGGTCGATCCATGAACAGGGCCAATAATAATAGTAATGTTTTTTTTAATCATTTGCATCCTTTTTCTGTTAAACAAAGCAAAAACCTGGCCTTGTTACAAATTTTTACATTCCAGAAAAACGGCCTGATTTTATGAATGTCCCCGATCAGACATCGAGAATGATGTTGTCGATCAACCGAGTCCGTCCGGTCGATACGGCCAGTGCGATGAGCACGCGGCCGGAAACCGTCTCGAGCGGATCCAGGGTCTCCGCATCCACGCAGGCGACGTAATCGATCCGGTTGTGTGTTTTGGACCGGATATGCGCCGCGACGGATTCGATAATCACCCCGGCATTCCGTTCTCCCGACCGGATCCTTTCTTCCGCCAGCCTGAGGGATTCATACAGAGCGAGCGCATCCCGGCGTTCGTCCGGAGAAAGATAGGTGTTACGCGAACTCATTGCCAGACCGTCCGGCTCACGCACGATGGGCGCGACGGCAATCTCGACATCAAAATTCAGATCCTTCGCCATGCGCCGGATCACGATCGCCTGCTGGGCATCTTTTTGTCCGAAGACCGCGACATGCGGTTGGACGGCATGAAACAGCTTGGCTACGATCGTGGTCACGCCGCGGAAATGGGCGGGCCGCGACGCACCGCAAAGCCGCCGGGTGATGTCTTCTACCTCGACAAAGGTCCGGTGTCCCGGCGGATATATCTCGGAATCGGACGGATAAAACAGGATGTCCACGCCCGCACGGCGGGCCATCTCTTCATCCCGGTCGAAATCGCGGGGATACCGGGACAGATCCTCGTCCGGTCCGAATTGTGTCGGATTGACGTAGATGGAGAGGACGATGATATCCGCCTTCTCCCGCGCGGTGCGTATCAGGCTGAGATGCCCGGCGTGCAGAAACCCCATCGTCGGCACGAATCCGATGATCCTGCCCGCGGACCGGATCCGTCTGGCCTCGGCCTGCATCTCCCGGACGGTTGTGATGATTTTCATGCCGACACCCGTCTGATTTTGGACGAAAAAGGGCTTTCCGTCATGGAAAGCCCCGGGAAAACAACCCTGACGGCAACCGGAAACGTCCCCTTATTTCTTCGCCACCCGTTTGTTCATATCCAGTTCGCCGAAAAGAGACAACTCCCCGAGAAGGGGCCTGCCCCAACGGATGAAGGCCTCGGTCACATCGTTGCCGGCGGGATGAATATGGTCGTCCGGCAGATGACGCGTCTTGCCGGCGACCGATTTGAGCGGGACGAGTTTGTATTCGGATCGGTACGGGCTGTCTGAAATCCGGCGGATGGCCGCGGAACCTTCGGGTTCGCCCCCGAGGGCGCAGGCCGCCGCGAACCGGCCCAGCCCCAGCGTCTCCTCATAATCGACCGGACTCTGATCCGGGAAGCTGCGCTGGATATAACCCAGCGTATCTCCCCGCGCGCGGAGTTTTTCGACCATGCCCCGTTCCTCGAGATGAGTCTTCAACTTGTCCACCAGCGCGTCCGCCAGTGCGCCCGTACCCGAGAGTTGGACATTGCCGTGGCTGTCCGCCTCGAGTTTGTCCGAGGACAGACGCTGGAGGATCGGCACCCCGTCGGCGTCTTCGATGCCTTCGGACACGGAGATCACGCAGCGGCCATATTTTTTGTAAACGCCCTCCACATCCATGCAGAAACGGTCGATGTCGAACGACCTCTCCGGCAGATAAATGAGATGCGGGCCGGATTCGGGTGTCGTGCGGCCCAGCGCCGAGGCGGCGGTCAGGAAACCGGCGTGACGGCCCATACAGACGCAGAGATACAACCCGCCGAAACACCGGTTGTCCATGTCCGCGCCGCGGAAGGCGTTCGCCACATACCGGGCCGCGGAGGCATATCCGGGCGTATGGTCGTTTTCCATGAGATCGTTGTCTACCGTCTTGGCCACATGAAAAAGGCGGAGTTCATAGCCCCCGGCCTTGGCCGAGTCATTCATGATGTCGAGCGATTCGGAGGTGTCATTCCCGCCCGCACCGAACACATAACGGATATTGTATTTTTGAAACAACGCGACCATCTTCCGGTTGTCTTCCGCGTCGGGCTTGTGCCGTGTCGAAAGCAGCGCCGTGGCCGGTGTTTTGGAAACGGCCATCAGGGTCTTCTCGTCCTGCGCGCGGAGATCCACGAAGTCTTCATTCAAGATACCGTCGATGCCGTGCAGGCTTCCATAGATGCCGGTAATCTCCGGGGCGTCTTTCAATCCGAGAACCACGCCCACCCAGGACGCATTGATCACCGCGGTCGGGCCGCCCTGCGTGAACACGACCGCATTGCCTTTGGGTACAGTCATTCAAACTCCTCCATCATGTTGTCGAGTTCCATCGCGAACACCGGAATACCGAAGGGATGTTATTTCTATGGTCACAGCCCTGCAGGTGGAGTTCGCATTAAAATTACTGAATTTTACAAAACCTATTCCAAAAAATCAAACTGTTTATGGCTTTTTTGCGGGGTGATCGGAAAAGTAGGCCAAGTTGACCCCGAGCGTCAGCCCCTTCATCGTTTTCGGGAAGAACAAACCACGGTTTAACAGCCCTACATCCAGCATGAACGATCCGGGATGGATCCCCAATCCCAGAGCCGTTCCGAATCCACTCCGCCCGCCCAGAACCATTCCCATCCGGAGGGGCAGCCATCTTATGCCGTGCCATTCCAGGCCGAGTGAGAAACGCGGCCGCTTCGTCGCAAAGGATCCTTCGGCGAATCCCTGCCGGTAATCTGCGGAGAAAACGAGACGTCCCCGTTCATAGGCCACGCCCAGCCGCATCACGACGGGAAGACCTTCTAAAAAAGGAATACCCTCTTCGGTACAGATCGAATCTTCGAAGGCGGATTCCTCCGCATCGTCTTTCGGATTCAAGACCCAGATTGAATCACCCCTGAAATAACCGAAGGTCCGTTTGATTCCCCGGTTCCAATAGATTTCCGTAAAGAGATTCTGAAATGAGACCCCTGCCGACCATCCGGTCTCGGTTCGGACGGCTGCGCCGAAATCCATGCCGAACCCGGACCCTCCCAGGGCAGAAACGGCGTCAAAGGATCCATCTATGAGAATCCCGCGGGTCAAATCGGTCCGGAAGCGGGACGAGACCGAATCGAGATGCGCATGGGCCAGTCCCTGTATGTAGCGGAAAGTCATTCCCACGGCGAAGTCGTCGGCGAAATCCATGTCGAGCGGGACGCCGAATGAAAATGCGGCCGAGGCGAGAGCCGTGCCCATGGCACCGGTTCGGTCGAAGGTGTAATCCTTGTCGAGTTCGTTCCCGTTCAGGATCAATGCGAAAACCGTCCGGTCCAACCGGGCCCGGGCATCCGCGGCCAACTCCAGGGTGAAGGCCATACGGCCCGTACTAAAGGAAAGGGTCTGGACCGCCACCGTCCCTAAGAGGTTGAATCCCTCATCCGGGATGCGGCCGAGGATCTCTTGATTCTCCTTTGCGGACCAATGCCGGCCCTGATAGGTCTCGATGTCGTTGAGGTTAAAGCTGTTATTGCCCGCCCCGACGGTCGTCGAGAAAATCGTCAAGGAAAAACCCGGGTTGTCGGACAGGCCCAGATTGGCGGGGTTCCAAGCGGGCGCTTCCACGCCTCGGGAGAGTGCGGTATAGGCCCCTGCCATCGAGAGCCCCCGCACCGTGGATTCGGCGTGCAGACACCAGGGAAGAAGCATGCCCGGCAGAAAACCAGCCGGGACGATTAGAGAAAACACACGCCTGATCTTCATGCGCCGCATCAATTTCCTCCCGCATCGTCGGGTGTCCGGACAATTGCCATGAAATCGAGCCAGGCTGTGATCGAAATGTAATCGTCTCCCAGCACCTCGATGAACCCCTCCGATCCGGGGTAGGATATTCTTACACCCCAGTAGATCTCGGATTCATAGAAAATTTTGATTTCTTCCTCCGTGATACCGAAACGCATCGTGCTGGTGACGGGATCGACGACATGAAGCGGATTCGATATCGTGCCGGTCGGATCGCCGGGATCGCGTACGCGTGCGGATTTCAGTGTCAAGCGTTTCCGTAAATCCGAACGCCTCTGTTGCTCATAAAAATCGGGATGTTTCGATAAAATGATGAGGAGATCCGCACCGATCGGTAGATGATTGATTGCTTCCAGACAAAGATATCCTTCCCCCACGTGGTTTCTGATGTTCTTCCGGATCGATTCGGAAAGCCTCAGGGTGTCAGGGCCGGTCCGGTTTTCCTGTCGGTCGAATGCGAAGATCATGGGGATCGCGAGGAACCAATCCGCGCCGATGCGGTCGGTCTTTTTCACGGTCGCCGGCTCGTCGTCTCCGCCCAGCAAAACCCGGCCGGAGAAGGCGATGATATCCGGGTAGACATTGATGATCTGTTCCATCCCGGTGAGGCGGAAACTGGACCGTTGTCCGGCCAGAAGGGTCCCCGTTCCGTGCAGGGCGACCGGGTGTGTGTTTTCTTTTTTTCCCAGGACGGTATACTCGACCCGTCCCGAGAACCCGGCCTCGTTGTCCACGCCGATCCAAAGTTCGAGGGGGCCCACCCGAAGCCCTTCCAATTCTTCGGGCAGGTCCAGGGCCGTCTCGACTGCATCCAAAGGCGCAGAGATGTCATGCAGCCAGCCCGTCACCTCGTCGAAAACCAAATCGGTGAGAGATAATGCGAGAGACAACGTTTCGCCCCATTCCGTCCATCCGGAGAGTAGCCGTAGATGAATCGAAACCGGGATGTGGTTTCTGCCGTCCACCACGGGCGGCGTGATCCGTGCTCCCGACAGGTCGTGTATCGAACGTTCTTCGTCTGTATAGGGTTCGACGCGCATAAAAAACGGAATGTCGTCATGTCGAATCGAGGGCACTGACAGGGTCAATTCAACATGCAATGCGGAAGGGTTCTCGGCGATGACCCGGAAGGTTCCCTCGCCGATCACGGCTCGCTGGATAACCATTTCATCTGAGAGGACCAGGGTGTCCAGCACCGTCATCTCGAATCCCGGAGAGACTTGTGGGGGGATCGCCAGCCTGATGCGATCCCCGCCCCCTTCCATCGAAAGATACGGTCCGACCTCAAAAAGAGGAAGAGTGTCTCGAACATGAAAAAAGAGCCGTCCCTGATCGATGACGAGGTCGTCGTCCTTCTCGGCCAGCTCCAACAGCGTATAGGTTTTCTGGAAAAGCGGAATGATAAGCCGTACGTCCCACGAAGGGGCGTTGATCTTGTCGATCGTACAACCGCCGATCCATAAGAGGGCGATCCCCGCGAGGACGGTCCGCAGCCTCCCCTTTGATCGATTTTCATCCATTCCTTTTCCTTTTCCGTACAATAATCCCGTCGCTCCGGAAAATAGCAAAAATTGGTCCAAAAACGATTATCCGCGCATTATTATTCTTGGATCATGCGTATCGCTGGGGAGCGCACCCACGGAGACCGTGGGTGTGAGGTAAATAACGAAAGAAAAAAATATCTTCAGCCGGGGGATAAACCCGACCGGTAAGGGAAGGGGTGCGTTGCCCCGGAAGCGTCAGAGCGGGCGATCCGTCAGCGCGGCCACGTCCCGTGAAAAGACGCCCTTTTGCGCGAGGGTGAGCTGCGTCTCGATGTAGCCCAGAGGCGTTCCCATGTCCAGCCGGACGCCGTCGATTTCCAGGGCAAAAGAACCTTCGGTTCCGGCCAGTTCCCCGAGCGCCGGGGTAAGCTGGATTTCCCCGGCGGACCGGACGTTGTCCCTCACATGCCTTTCCAGGATGTCCATGAGCCCGGGCGACAGCGCATACATCCCGAATAACGTGAAGAAAAGGTCCTCGGGAAGCCCCGGCGTGACCAGGCGTTTCCGGGCGGTTTCGGGATCCGGTTTTTCGAGGATTTCCTTCACCCGGTA
>DSAP01000008.1 GCA_011046415.1 bacterium
CTTGTTCGATAAATACATCGTGATCGCCGCCGTCAGCGTCGTCTTGCCGTGATCAACATGTCCGATCGTACCGATATTCACATGCTCCTTGGTACGCTCAAATTTCGCCTTTGCCATGAGATTCTAACCTCCTTAAGGATGCTTTATTAGACCACGCCTCTCACGCGTTCCATGAGTTTCCGGGATTCATTGCCGGTTACGATCTGGTAATTCGAAAACTGCATGGTGTAAAGAGCCCGTCCCTGGGTCTTCGACCGAAGATCGGTGGCATAACCGAACATCTCCCGCAGAGGAACGCGTGCGTCGATCACATGCGCATCGCTTCTCTGATGAATACCCGTAATCTGTGCACGGCGTCCGTTGAGATCACCCAGTACGTCTCCAAGATACTCTTCGGGCACGACCACTTCGACGGACATGATCGGTTCCATCAAAACGGCATCGGCTTTTCGGAGCCCGTCCTGGAAGGCCTGCGATCCGGCGATTTTAAAGGCGATTTCAGAAGAATCGACCTCATGATGGGATCCGTCGATGAGGGTGGCCTTGATGTCCACGACAGGATAACCGCCGATGATTCCGTTTGCGGTCGATTCCCGGATACCCTGCTCCACGGCGGGGATAAAACCTTTCGGGATGATGCCACCGACGATCTTGTTTTCGAAATGGAAACCGGAACCCGTTTCGCCCGGTTCGAGCCGGATCACCACGTGTCCGTACTGTCCCTTTCCGCCGCTCTGGCGGATAAAACGCCCCTCCGCCTCCACGGTCCGCGTAATGGTCTCCTTGAAGGCCACCTGGGGCCTGCCCACATTCGCCTTGACCTTGAACTCCCGGAGGAGTCGGTCGGCGATGATTTCAAGATGCAGTTCGCCCATTCCGCCGATGATCATCTGTCCTGTCTCTTCGTCGGTATGAACTCGGAATGTCGGATCTTCCTCCATCAGGATCTGCAGGGATTCCATCAGCCTGTCGTCATCGGCCTTGGTCTTGGGTTCGATGGCGATAAAAATCACCGGTTCGGGAAAAGACATGGATTCGAGAGCGACCGGTTGTTTCGGATCGCACAGGGTATCACCGGTCTTGGTGAAGCGCAGTCCGACCGCTGTCGCGATGTCGCCGGCATAGACCGCATTGCGTTCCTCGCGTTTATTGGCATGCATCTGAAGGATGCGGCCGATCCGTTCTTTCTTGCCTTCGCGCGGGTTGAGAACATGCGAACCGGATTCGAGTACGCCGGAATAGACCCGGAAATATGTCAGCTTGCCCACATAGGCGTCCGACATGATCTTGAAGGCCAGCGCCGAGAAAGGTGCCTCGTCCGACGTTTTTCGGCTGACTTCTTTCCCGGTTTTCGGATCCGTGCCTTTGATGTCCGGGACATCGTGAGGAGCGGGCAGATACCGGATAATGGCGTCGAGAAGGGGCTGGATCCCCTTGTTCTTGAAGGCCGCGCCGCAGAGGATGGGTACGATGCCAACCGCGAGGGTCCCCTTGCGCAGCGCCTCATGGATATCGTTTTCGCAGGGATCCACACCGTCCAGATAATTTTCCATAACCGGATCGTGAAATTCAGCCACGGCCTCGATCATCGCACGGCGAAACAATGCGGATTTTTCCGCCAGTTCGGCTGGAATTTCCATCTCGTCCCATTCGGCACCCAGGCTCGATTCGTTGTACACAATGGCCTTCATGCGGATGAGATCGATCAAACCCGTAAACGATTCACCGGCTCCCACAGGGATCTGGATCGGTACGGGATTCGCGGACAGGCGCTCTTTCATCATCGAAAGGACATTTTGAAAATCCGCGCCGATCCGGTCAAATTTGTTGACGAATGCCAGACGGGGTATGTGGTAATGTTCCGCCTGGCGCCAGACCGTCTCGGACTGGGGTTCGACGCCACCGACCGCACAGAAAACGGCCACGGCTCCGTCGAGGACCCGTAAGGATCGTTCCACCTCGACCGTGAAATCCACATGGCCGGGGGTATCGATGATATTGATCCTGTGATCGCGCCAGTAACAGGTGGTCGCCGCGGAGGTAATCGTGATGCCGCGTTCCTTCTCCTGTTCCATCCAATCCATCGTGGCCGCGCCGTCATGTACCTCTCCCATGCGATGGACCTTGCCCGTATAATACAGGATCCGTTCGGTGGTCGTGGTCTTTCCCGCATCGATATGGGCCATGATGCCGATATTGCGGGTTTTTTCCAATGTAAACTTGCGTGCCATGCTGATGATTGTCTATTAATCCGATCTGTGTCTACCACCTGAAATGGGCGAACGCCCTGTTCGCCTCGGCCATCCGGTGGGTATCCTCTTTTTTCTTGACGGTCGCGCCTTCGTTTTTCGCGGCCGCCATGAACTCCGCCGCCAGGCGCTCGGCCATGGTGTTCTCGGAACGGGCCGTGGAAAAACCGATCACCCAACGGGTCGCCAGAGCCTGGCGCCTGTCGACCCGGATTTCGACGGGAACCTGATAGGTCGCACCGCCCACACGCCGCGAACGCACCTCGAGAACCGGTTTGATATTGTCGAGCGCTTTCAGGAAAACCTCGACGCCCGGAGTTCCCGTTTTCTGTTCAATAATCTCCATGGCCGAATAGAAAATCTGTTCGGCCACACTACGTTTGCCCTTCTGCATCAATCCGTTGATGAACTTCGTCACCACCACATTCTGGTATACCGGATCTGGCAATACTTTCCGCTTGGAAATCCGTCTTCTTCTCGCCATGAATAACTCCGTTACTTCTTCCGTTTCACGCCGTATTTGGAACGCCCGCGCTGACGGCCTTCGACACCGCTCGTGTCATACGTTCCGCGGACGATATGATAGCGAACACCCGGCAAATCCTTGACACGTCCGCCCCGGATCATGACGATGGAGTGTTCCTGCAGATTATGCCCTTCTCCCGGAATATAGGCCGTCACCTCGAATCCGTTGACCAGTCTGACACGCGCCACTTTGCGAAGTGCGGAATTCGGCTTTTTCGGCGTGGTCGTATACACCCGTGTACAAACGCCGCGCTTCTGCGGACAATTCTTGAGTGCGGGTGCCTTGGTACTCTTGGTGATGACCTTTCGTCCATTCCGGACCAGTTGATTCAGCGTAGGCAAACAGCCCTCCTTCAATCAGGTGGTTTCTTCTTCCATATTAACTTCGGCCGGTATGGTCCGGCTGTTTTCGTCTTCTTCCCCTTGTTTCCAGACATGCATCTTCTTGAAACGTTTTAAACCGGTTCCCGCGGGAATGAGATGCCCCATGATGACGTTTTCCTTGAGACCGATCAGATCGTCGATGCGGCCTTTGATGGCGGCATCCGTCAAAACACGGGTCGTTTCCTGGAAACTCGCCGCAGAAATGAACGAATCGGTACCCAGCGCCGCCTTGGTGATGCCGAGAAGAAGTGGATGGAATGTCGCCGGTTTTGCGGTGCGGTAAGACACCGGAACCTTGTTTTTCTTTTCCAGTTCTTCATTGACGAACTGGATCCGTGACCGGTCAACCAGTTCATCCTCATGGAAAGCGCTGTCGCCGGGCTCGGTGATAATCACCTTGCTCAGAATCTCATCGTTGATTCGGAGGAAGAAGAGGCGGTCGACCTCGTCGTTCTCGAGGAAATCGGTGTCACCGGGATCTTCAACCCGGACCTTACGCAGCATCTGACGGACGATGACTTCGATGTGTTTGTCATTGATCCGGACTCCCTGAAGCCGGTAAACCTCCTGGATTTCATTCACCAGATATTCCTGGACCCGGTTGGCGCCCAGAATCGCAAGGATATCATGCGGAGCCACAGACCCCTCGGACAATTTCTCACCTGCATGCACCGTATCACCGTCATGGACAAGAAGATGCTTTCCGTAGGGGATCAAATAGGTCTTCTGATCGCGTTCATCCCGTGAAATGACCATGACCTTTCGCACGCCCCGGCGGACCGTACCGAACTGTACCGTGCCATCGATTTCACTGACGATCGCGGGGGACTTGGGTCGGCGCGCCTCGAACAATTCGGCTACGCGGGGCAAACCTCCCGTGATATCCCGCGTCTTGCTGATTTCGCGGGGAATCTTGACCAGCATATCGCCCGCCTTGACCGGCTGTCCCTCTTTGACCATCAGATGGGCGCGTGTCGGGATAATGTATGAACCGAGTTTATTGCCCTTCGCATCGACAATCAGGATATGTGGGCTCAGGTCTTTGGTCTTTGATTCGACGATGACATGATGCTTCTGACCTGTGGTTTCATCCACCTCTTCCCGATAAGTCTGACCTTCTTTGATGTCGACAAACCGGACCGTTCCGGCCGTATTTGCAACGATCATATCGGAATAGGGGTCCCACCGGAACAAAATCTGTCCTTTCTGAACGGATTCGCCATCCTGTACCAACAAGTGGGCGCCGTAGGGTACCGTAAACCGCGATGAGACCCGGTTGTCCTCGTCAAGCACTTTGAGCTGACCGTTACGACGCAGAGCGATCAGCAGTTTGTCGTCCTGTGCGACCGTATGGATGTTCTCGAACTGCACCTTGCCGTCCGATTTAGCAATCACTTCCGATTCGGCCGCGATGCGGCTGGCGGTGCCTCCGATATGAAATGTGCGGAGCGTCAGCTGCGTTCCCGGTTCTCCGATCGACTGCGCGGCCATCACGCCGACGGCTTCTCCCACAGTTACCATCAATCCCGTCGCCAGATTCCGTCCGTAACACTTGATGCAAACGCCCCGGGGCGCCTCGCAGGTCAGCACCGACCGGATACCCACGGAATCGATCCCTTTGGCGACTATGAGGTCGGCAAGATCTTCATCGATGAGTATGCCGGCTTCGATGAGGATATCGCCGCTGTCTGGATCATAGACGTCTTCAGAAGTGACCCGTCCCAGAATCCGGTCTCGCAACGGCTCGATGATCTCCTCGCCTTCTTTCAAATCACCCACATGCAAACCCATGATCGTGCCGCAGTCTTCCATCGTGACCACCACGTCCTGGGCCACATCGACCAGGCGGCGCGTCATGTAGCCGGCGTCGGCCGTCTTCAGCGCCGTGTCGGCAAGCCCTTTTCGGGCGCCGTGTGTACTGATAAAGTACTCGAGGACGGACAATCCCTCCCGAAAATTGGCCGTGATGGGCGATTCGATAATTTCACCCGTGCCGCCGGTCAGTTTTTTCTGGGGTTTGGCCATCAGACCGCGCATGCCAGCGAGCTGTCGGATCTGTTCTTTGCTGCCCCGCGCGCCGGAGTCTGCCATCATGTATACAGGGTTGAACCCCTGATTGTCTTCTTTGAGATGCTCAAAAAGCAGATCCGAAACCTGATTGGTCGTGCGCGTCCAGACGTCGATCACCTTGTTGTACCGTTCGCCGTCCGTAATCACCCCTTTTTCGTACAGGCTGCGGATCTTGTCGACTTCCGCGGAAGATTTTTCGACCAGTTCGAATTTTTCTTCGGGTATGAGCGCGTCATCCAGGCCGATCGTGATGCCGGCTTTCATGGCCCAGTTGAATCCCAGTTCCTTGAGCTGATCCAGAAACTGGACCGTACGCTGGTTCCCCACGGTATTATAGCATTGTGCAACAAGCTCTTCGTTTCGCCTTTTTGTGAGCAGCTCATTGATAAAACCGAGCTCGGGAGGAACGATTTCATTGAACAGGACGCGCCCTGTCGTGGTTTCGATCATTTCGCCTGAAATGCGCACCTTGATGCGGGCATGAAGACCGACCCTGTCGTCATAGTACGCGATGCGGACCTCGTCGGGACAGGAAAACACCTTGCCCTCGCCGAGATCTCCTTTTTTCGTCTTTGTCAGATAATAGCTGCCGAGCACAATATCCTGGCTCGGGATGGCCAAAGGCCTTCCATTAGCCGGGGACAGGATATTGTGGCTTGAAAGCATGAGCACCTTCGCCTCGAGCTGTGCCTCGAGCGAAAGGGGGATATGGACGGCCATCTGATCGCCGTCGAAATCCGCATTGAAGGCCGCACAGACCAGAGGATGAATCTTGATGGCCTTGCCCTCGACCAGGATAGGTTGAAAAGCCTGTATGCCGAGCCGGTGAAGCGTGGGCGCGCGGTTGAGAAGGACCGGATGATGTTCGATGATCTCTTCGAGGATGTCCCAGACCTCATCGCCCCGTTTTTCAACCAGTTTTTTGGCTGCCTTCACCGTCTTGACGATCCCCCGCTCGACAAGCTGGCGAATCACGAAGGGTTTGAACAGTTCAAGCGCCATTTCTTTCGGCAATCCGCATTCGTCCATTTTCAGTTCGGGACCGATCACGATTACGGACCGGCCGGAATAATCAATGCGCTTGCCGAGAAGATTCTGGCGGAAACGTCCCTGCTTTCCCCGCAGCATGTCCGAGAGTGACTTGAGGGGACGGTTTCCTTCCCCCCGGACGGCGGCACGACGCTTGCCGTTATTGAAGAGTGAATCGACGGCTTCCTGGAGCATCCGTTTCTCATTCCGGAGAATGACTTCCGGAGCGCGGATTT
Source organism: bacterium (assembly GCA_011046415.1). Taxonomy (GTDB): domain Bacteria; phylum Zhuqueibacterota; class QNDG01; order QNDG01; family JABMRT01; genus DSAP01. The sequence goes on from DSAP01000008.1 coordinate 6,494, forward strand.
CAAGCAGTTTCTTCAGACGGTTGTTCCGGATGATGACCCGCCTGTATAGATCGTTCAGATCCGATGTCGCAAACCGCCCGCCCTCGAGGGGGACGAGCGGACGGAGTTCAGGCGGGATGACCGGGATGACCGACATCACCATCCATTCGGGTTTGTTCGGTTTTCCGTTCTCCGTCTTCCTGAGCGCCTCGATGACCTGCAGCCGTTTGAGGGCATCCCGTTTCCGCTGCACAGAGGCCTCGGAATGCACCTGATGACGGAGATCCCTGGCCATTCTGTCAATATCCATATGGCTCAAGAGTTCACGAATCGCCTCTCCGCCCATCATCGCGACGAACCGCTTTTCGTCTTCCTCTTCCATGTCCTGACCGTACGAAGCCCCGGCCTGTTCGAGCTGCTCGATCACCTCATAATACTCTTCTTCATTGATGAGCTGTCCGCTCTTCAATCCGGATTCACCCGGCTGGATCACGATATAGGACTCATAATAAATAACGCGCTCCAGATCCGAGATCGAAAGATCCAGTATATATCCGATCTTCGACGGCACGGACCTGAAATACCAGATGTGGACCACGGGCACGGCCAGCGAGATATGCCCCATCCGCTCGCGGCGTACCGATTTGGTCGTCACCTCGACGCCGCACCGATCGCAGATAATGCCTTTGTAGCGGATCCGCTTGTACTTGCCGCAATGGCATTCATAATCCTTGACGGGACCGAAAATCTTCTCACAGAAAAGACCGTCCTTTTCCGGCTTATAGGACCGGTAATTGATGGTTTCGGGTTTGGTGACCTCTCCGTGACTCCAACTCAGTATGGTATCCGGAGACGCCAGATTCAGCCCGATGACCGAGAAGTCTTTGTTTTCAGGTCCAGATAATACCAATGGAAAACACCTCCTTAAAGAGGATCTTTATCGTAAATCCACGTCGAGACCGAGACCCATGAGTTCCTTGAGTAAAACATTGAAGGACTCGGGCACGCCCGGTTCAGGCAAATTCTCACCCTTGACGATCGCCTCGTAGGTCTTCGCCCGCCCGCGGACGTCATCGGATTTCACGGTGAGAATCTCCTGGAGCATGTGCGCCGCACCATAGGCTTCAAGCGCCCATACTTCCATTTCGCCGAAACGCTGACCACCGAATTGTGCCTTGCCGCCGAGAGGCTGTTGTGTGATCAGCGAGTAAGGCCCGATCGAACGCGCGTGTATTTTATCTTCGACCAGATGCGAAAGTTTCATTATATAGATGTAACCGATGGTCACGCGCTGATCGAATTTATCACCTGTCCGTCCGTCATACAATTCGCTTTTCCCGTCCAATGGCAGCCCGGCTTTCTCCATCTCCTGTTTGACCTCGACTTCGCTGGCCCCGTCAAACACGGGTGTGGCATATGTGCAGCCGAGAATCTTTGCCGCCAATCCCAGGTTGGTTTCGAGGATCTGGCCCAAATTCATTCGGGAGGGCACGCCCAGAGGATTCAGGACGATGTCGACCTGTGTCCCGTCGGGAAGGTAAGGCATGTCCTCAACCGGGACGACCCGTGCCACCACCCCCTTGTTTCCGTGCCGCCCGGCCATCTTGTCGCCGACCTGTAGTTTACGCTTGCGTGCGATGTATACACGAACCAGTTGAACGATCCCGGGAGGAAGCTCGTCACCCACCACCACCTTGTCTTTCTCGCGTTTCACCACCTCGCCGATCTGCTTCTGCTTCTGGGCATGGTTTTCAAAAAACCGTTCGATTTTCTTATTCATCTTGCCATCGGAAACCCAGGGTTCGGAACGATCGAGCGTCTCGAAATCAAGCTTATCCAGAACCGTGTCCGTCAGTTTCGTGCCTTTTTTAACAACCACTTTCTGCGTACCCTGGTCCCGAATTCCGCCGGAAACCTCGTCACGAAGTACATCCTTCAGTCGGGAAAACAAGAGCTGGCGGACCCGCTGACTCTCTGATTCACCCCAGGCCTCAATCTGTTCAATCATCTTTTTGTCGCGCTTCTTGGCCTTGGGGTCTCGCCGTTTCAAAGAAAATATCTTGGTGTCGATGACGATGCCGTTCATACCGGGTGGTGCTTTGAGGGAAGCGTCTTTCACATCGCCGGCCTTGTCGCCGAAGATGGCCTTGAGGAGTTTTTCTTCCGGAGTCGGTTCCGTCTCCCCCTTGGGTGTCACCTTGCCGACGAGTATATCTCCGGCCTTTACCTCTGCGCCGATCCGGATGACACCCGTCTCGTCGAGATTCCGGGTCGCTTCCTCGGACACGTTCGGAATCTCACGCGTCAGTTCTTCCTCCCCGCGCTTGGTATCACGGACTTGGAGATCAAATTCCTCGACATGAATCGAGGTGTATACATCTTCCTGAACGACACGCTCACTGATGACGATGGCGTCTTCGAAGTTATACCCGAGCCAGGGAATGAACGCGACCAGCACATTCCGGCCGAGGGCCAATTCACCCCGGTCGGTACAGCAACCATCCGCCAGTACATCTCCTTTTTTAATGCGATCACCCACAGAGACGAGCGGAGTTTGGTTGATCATCGTATCCTGATTGGTTCGAAGGAATTTTGTGAGACGATATTCGACCGTTTCACTGGCATTAAAATCAAACAAAGCCTCTTCTTGAGACCGTCCTTCCTTACGGATTACGATTCGATCCGCCGTGACTTTTTCAACCACACCGTTCAATTCGGAGACGAGGATGGCGCGTGAATCACGTGCGATTTTTTCTTCGATGCCGGTCCCGACCAACGGAGCTTCAGGGTTGAGAAGCGGAACGGCCTGCCTCTGCATGTTTGAACCCATCAGGGCCCGGTTGGCGTCATCGTGTTCGAGGAAGGGAACGAGAGCCGCCGCCGCGCTGACGATCTGATTGGGAGAGACATCCATATGGTCGACCTCTTCCGGCTTGACCACGGGGAATTCTCCCATATACCGCGCTTTGATCCGATCATTTTTGAATTTTCCGGATGTATCGAGAGGGGCATTGGCCTGAGCGATGGTCAAGTATTCCTCTTCGTCGGCTGTGAGATAATCGATCTGCGTGGTGATTCTTCCACCTTCGACCTTGCGGTATGGTGTTTCCAGAAAACCGAATTCGTTGATCCGCGCATAGGTGGCCAATGATGAAATGAGCCCGATATTCGGTCCTTCGGGTGTTTCGACCGGACAGAGTCGCCCGTAATGGGTGTAATGGACATCCCGGACCTCGAACCCGGCACGCTCGCGCGTCAATCCTCCGGGTCCGAGCGCGGACAGACGCCGTTTATGGGTCATTTCCGCCAATGGATTGGTTTGATCCATGAATTGGGACAGTTGACTGGTGCCGAAGAAAGTATTGATTACGGACATCACCGTCCTGGCGTTAACCAGATCCTGCGGCGTGAGCCGGTCGCTGTCTCCGATATTGAGCCGTTCTTTCACCGTCCGCACCATGCGCGAGAACCCGACGCTCATCTGCGCGGCCAGCTGTTCGCCGATTGTGCGGACTCGCCGGTTTCCCAGATGGTCGATGTCGTCGGTGGTCTTGGATCCGCTTCGCAAGGTCAAAAGATATTTTATGATGGCGACAAAATCGTCGTTGGTCAACACCGTCACATCGTCCGGTACATCCAGACCCAGTTTCCGATTCATCCGGTAGCGACCGACTTTTCCCAGATCGTAGCGCTTGGGATTGAAGAAAAGCCTGTCGATGAGCGCACGGGCCGTATCCAAATCAGGAGGATCCCCGGAGCGCAACTGCCGGTAGATCGCTTCGATCGCGTCATTTTCAGACTGAACCGTGTCCTTGCGCAGAGTGTTATTGATCACGACGGATCCGGATTCCCGGTCATCAGACTTGAGGAATTTGAGACGGCTTACCCCCATCTGCTTCAGAACGGGTAAGAGGGACTTCTCGAACACGCCGTCTTTCTCGAGGACGACCTCTCCGGTGGTCTGATCGACCACACCGGGCTCCTCCTGGCTGAAAAAAACCGGCTGGCCGAAATACTGCTTGATCTGGTCCGATGCGAGATCCACTTCTTCGATCATGTCAAAAAGGCGGAGCACCTCTTCATCCGAAGAGCAGCCGAGCGCCCGAAGCAGTGTCGTCACCGGAAATTTCCGTCCCTGATCGACATAGACGTAAAGCACATCATTGAGATCCATCACAAATTCGAGCCACGAGCCGCGGAATGGAATGATCCGGGCTGAAAACGTCTTTGTTCCGTTTGGATAGATCTTTTCATCGAAAAATACACCGGGCGAACGGTGCAGTTGATTGACGATGATTCGTTCGGCACCGTTGATGATGAAGGTGCCGCGGTCGGTCATGTAAGGAAAATTGCCCAAATAAACCATCTGCTCGACCGTATCGGTATACGCCGGTTTCTCGCTGTAGGGATCACGTACAGACAGGCGGAGTTGTGCCTTTATCGGCACCGCGAAGGTCATCCCGCGTTCGCGGCACTCCTCGACACTGTACTTCGGAGAGTCCACGTAATAATTCACAAACTCGAGCAGATAGTTTTCCCGTGAATCTGTGACCGGAAAAAGAGACAGAAAAACCTCCTGCAACCCCTGAGGTTTTCGTTTCACCGGCGGTAAATCATCCTGTAGGAATTCCCTGAATGACCGGATCTGAATATCCAGCAGATCGGGAATTTCCACGGCGGACTGAATCTTCGAAAAGGATTTTCTTTTTATGGGCTCTTTACGCAACCGAACCACGCTCCTTTACATGACGGATTCAACTGAAGTCGGGGATTACTTCAACTCGATGGTCGCGCCGACTTCTTCAAGCTGCTTTTTGATATTCTCGGCTTCTTCCTTGAGCACGCCTTCTTTCACGGCGCTCGGTGCGGCCTCGACCAGATCTTTGGCTTCTTTCAGCCCCAGTCCCGTGATGGCACGCACCACTTTGATCACCTGGATTTTCTGGGCACCCGCGGACTGCAGCATGACATTGAAATCGGTCTTTTCTTCCTCTGCCGGCGCAGCCGCGGCACCAGCGGCCGCCCCCGGTATCGCAGCCATAACCGGGGCCGCAGCCGTCACACCAAACTCATCTTCCAGAGCCTTGACCAGTTCGGCCAGTTCCATCACCGTCATGGTTTTGACGGCGTCAAGAATTTTTGTCACGTTGTCGCTCATCGCCTTTTTTCCCTTTTTTTCTTTATCAGGAGTTTCTTCCGTTTTCTTTTCTTCAGACATGTTTCCTCCAGAATATCAGATACAGCAATCCTTTACGTCTTCTTAAATCCTGATCTATTCACAAACCCGGATCTTCATCTTAAGCCTGCCCCAGACTTGAGATATGGGGCTTCCCTCAGCCTCTCTCCAGACACCATTTGACCTTAACACGTTATCAAGGAATGGTTATGTATGCACCCCATCACCAATTCCTGGACCATTCATGGGATCACGCTTTGCTTTCCCGTACCGCATCGAGCGTACGGACCAGCTTGCCGAGGAGACCGCTGAGTGTGCCGGCGAGCCCCTGGATAGGACTGTTCAATCCCCAGAGCATCTTGGAAATCAACACATCCCGTGAAGGCAGGGCTGCGATAATTTTTATCTTGTCCGGACCATAAAAATTCCCTTCGAAAAGGGAAACCTTGATCGCAGGTTTATCCGTATCCTTGGCGAAAGCGCTGATCACACGGGCGGGAGCCGAGGGATCTTCATAGGTAAAGGCGATCGCGGACGGCCCCCTGAAATGGGATTCCATCTCATCCCGCCCGGCATTCCTGGCCGCTATGCGGGCAAGCTTGTTTTTGACAACGACCAGCTTAACACTGTCTTCACGACACTTCGTTCGAAGTGCGCTCATCTGCTCCACGTTGAGTCCCTGAAAATCCGCGATGAAAACGCTCTTTGCGCTCCCGAGGATTTCCGTGATTTGTTCAACCGCTGCAACTTTTTCAGGTCTTGCCATCGTTGACCCATCCTTAATCATATCAAGCCCCAAACCGGGATTATCGCATGGTTTCGAGTAATGTCGCCCGATCGAGCGCCACACCGGGACCCATGGTGGAAGAAATCGAAACCCCCCTGAGATATTGCCCTTTGACGGTGACCGGCTTCAGTCGCATGATCTGCTCCAGAAGCGCCTTGATATTCTCCGTCAGCTGCTCAGGGCTGAAAGAGGCCTTGCCGATGATCGAATGTACATTGCCGTAGCGATCCACACGGAACTCAATACGCCCCGCCTTGAGCTGCTTCACCGCATCCGCCACCTCAAACGTCACGGTTCCGGCCTTCGGATTCGGCATGAGCCCCTTACGCCCGAGAAACCGGCCGAGCTTGCCCACATCTTTCATCACATCCGGCGTAGCGACAATCGCATCAATATCGTCCCAGCCCTGTTCGATTTTCTGAATATACTCGTCGAGCCCCGCCATATCCGCTCCGGCTTCCAGGGCCTCTTTGTCTTTCGGCGGTTTGCAGAGCACGAGTACACGGACCTGCTTTCCTGTTCCGCTCGGCAATGCAACCGTACCGCGGATCATTTGATCGGCCTTTTTCGGATCGACCCCCAATCGGACGGCAATATCCACGGTTTCATCGAATTTGGCTGAACAGGTCTCCTTGAGGATCCGCACACCTTCATCAAGCGGATATTGTTTGTTCGGATCGACCTGTCCGGAATTTGCTTGATATCGCTTGCTTCGCTTCATAAACCCATTTTCCCTACACTATTCGACCACGATACCCATGCTTCTTGCGGTGCCCTCGATAATACGCATCGCCATATCGACATCCTGCGCATTGAGATCTTCCATTTTGACCTGGGCGATTTCCTTCACCTGATCGCGTGAAACCTTACCCACCTTTTCACGATTCGGCTCACCGGACCCTTTGTCGACACCGGCCGCTTTCTTGAGCAAGACCGCTGCCGGCGGCGTTTTGGTGATAAACGAAAAAGAACGGTCGGCATACACCGTAATCACAACCGGAATGATCAATCCGATGCGATCTTGTGTCTTGGCGTTGAACGCCTTGCAGAATTCCATGATGTTCACGCCATGCTGTCCCAGGGCAGGCCCGACCGGCGGGGACGGATTGGCCTGACCCGCCGAGATTTGTAGCTTGATCATTCCAATAATTTTCTTTGCCATTCATGACCTCAAACTGCTAATCGTCTATTTCTCAAGTGAAATCTGGAGAAAATCCAGTTCCACCGGAGTTGACCGTCCGAATATACTGACCATGACTTTCAGTTTTTTCTTCTCCCGATTTACATCTTCGACTATGCCTGAAAAATCGGAAAACGGTCCATCGATTACCTTGACGGGATCTCCTTCACGGAATGGAATGTCGATGACTTCCTCATCTCGACGGTCTTCCACCCGGCCCAGAATCCGCCGGACTTCATCCTCATGCAGGGGGACGGGCTGGTTTTTCGGTCCCACAAAGTTGGTCACGCCGTTGGTATCGAGAACCAGATGCTGGGTCTTCTTGTTAAGTTCCATCTCCACGAGCATGTAACCCGGGAAAAATATCCGGTTTTTAACACGTTTTTTCCCGTCCCGCATCTCGACAACATCCTCGGCCGGAATCAGAATGCGCGTGATTTGATCCTGCATCTGATTCCGCTCGATTTCGCTTTCCAGGACTTTCTTAATTTTTTTTTCGTGGCCTGAAAAAACGTGTATGGCGTACCATTTGAGCAATATCCCGCCCTTTAAAATATCAGATTGAGAATCTGATTCAAGATCAAATCAATTCCAAAGATAAAAACAGAAAGAATTGCACAGAACGTAACGACAACCAGCGATGAACCGTAGAGTTCCTGCCGGGTCGGCCAGCTGACCTTTGAAATCTCCAGGCTGACTTCTTCGATATAAACGGTCAATTTCTTGATCATCGCACTTCTCTCCATAGATGAGCAGGCCTGGAGGGACTCGAACCCCCAACCCCCGGATTTGGAGTCCGGTGCACTGGCCAATTGTGCTACAGGCCTAACATAACAGAACCGACAACAATGTCATCGGCTCCATTAGACCACGATTGGAAAAGAAAGAGTCTGGCCCGTTACCGGGTTTCTTTGTGGGCGGTATGTTTATTACAGAAACGACAATATTTCTTGTATTCCACACGACCCGACTGTTTCTTTTTATTTTTTGTTGTACTGTAATTGCGTTCTTTGCATTCAGTACATTCCAATGTAATCTGATCACGCATAATCTATACTGTTTATTCGATTATTTTTCCGACGACGCCCGCGCCGACCGTCCGGCCGCCTTCGCGGATCGCGAACCGGAGACCCTCCTCCATCGCGATCGGCTCGATCAATTTAATCGCCATGTTGATGTTGTCTCCGGGCATCACCATCTCGACACCTTCAGGAAGCGTGATCGATCCCGTCACGTCCGTCGTCCTGAAGTAAAACTGGGGACGATATCCCCCGAAAAA
>DSAP01000191.1 GCA_011046415.1 bacterium
ACAACCCGTCTCCGGAGCCGGTCCGGCTCCTGGGCTGGTCCCTGACCGACCGGGCGGACGATCCCCGGAGATGGGGATTCCCGGATCAGATCCTGGAGGCGGGATCGTATCTGATCGTCTTCGCCTCCGGCAAGGACCGTTCCGTCCCAAACGGCGAACTGCACACCTCTTTCAGCCTGAACAGGGCGGGGGAATATCTGGCGTTGCTGGATCCCGACGGCCGTTCCGTGACCGTGTTCGATCCGGCTTTCCCCGAACAGTCCCCGGATATTTCCTACGCCTGGTTCGACGGGGATTATCTCCACACCGAATCGCCGACGCCGGGTTCCGAGAATATCCTGTCCGGTGATGAACCCCTGCCTGCACCGAGTTTGAGCCATGGCCGCGGGTTCTATGAAACCCCTTTCCGGCTGACCCTTTCTACCGGCCTGACCCACGCCGAAATCCGCTATACGACAGACGGCAGCGAACCGGACGAAGGAAGCGGCCGGCTCTATGCCGGTCCGGTCGAGATCGCCGCCACCACCGTCCTGAGAGCCCGGACGATCAAGCCGGGTCTGGCCTCCGGCAAAATCGTCACATCCACCTATCTGTTTCCCGGGGATGTCGTCAGGCAGCCGAATGATCCGCCCGGCTATCCCGCACAGTGGGGCGCGTATGTGGAACTGCCCGGCCATGCGATCGCCGATTATGAGATGGATCCGGAGATCACCGAAGATCCCCGGTATGCCCCTCTGATGAAGGAGTCCCTCCTCGCCATCCCGACGCTGTCCATCGTGACCGACCGGGACAACCTGTTCTCGCACGGCACCGATCCGGAAAAGGGCGGCATCTATATCCACACCGGGGCGCCCGGCGCGGGGGATGTTCCCCTGACCGGCAGGGGATGGGAACGTCCCGCATCCGTCGAATTCTTCGACCGGGACGGCCGTGAATTCCAGGTCGATTGCGGCCTGCGGATTCACGGCGGGCACAGCCGCCGCCCCGAGAAATCCCCCAAGCATTCCTTCCGGCTTCATTTCAGGAAGATCTATGATCATTCCAGGCTGACGTTTCCCCTGTTCGGAGAGGACGGGGCCGCCTCCTTCAACGGGATCGTGTTGCGCGCCGGATACGGAAATTCATGGCTCCATTTCAGTTCCGGTGAACGCTTAAGACATCAGATGATCCGCGATGTCTGGGCCAAGGACACCCAGCGGGACATGGGGCAGCCGGGGGGGCGGGGCACCTATGTCCATCTCTATCTGAACGGGCTGTACTGGGGGATTTACAACCCCACGGAACGGATCGATGACGATTACGCCGCATCCCGGTTTGGAGGGGATAAAGCCGATTACGACGTCATCAAGGATTACGGCGAGGCGGCCGCCGGGGATCGCACGGCCTGGAACGCCCTGATATCCCTCGCCGGGCAGGACATGACTTCGGATGCCAATTTCATGCGGTTGCTCGGGAAGAATCCCGACGGCACGCACAATCCCGGATATCCCGCCTATCTCGACCTCGAGAATTTCATGGATTATCTGATCATGAATTTATATGGGGCCAACTGGGACTGGGACCATCACAACTGGATCGCGGTCAGAAACCGTGTTCAGCCCGGCACCGGATTCCAATTCTTCAGCTGGGATGCCGAGCACGTGCTCCGGAGCGTCTCGGAGAACAGCGTCGCGGTGAACAACGCAGGCCGGCCGACGGGTCTGTTCCACCGGCTACGCCGGAACGCCGGATTCCGCCGGATGTTCGCCGACCGGGTGCAGCGGCACTGTTTCAACGGCGGCGCTCTGACGCCCGAAGCGGCCTCCGAACGCTGGATGAAGAGGGCCCGTGAAATCGAGACGGCCGTCATCGCCGAGTCCGCGCGATGGGGCGATTACCGCAGGGATGTGCATCTCTGGTCCTCGGGACCGTTTGAACTGTACACGAAAGCGCATTGGCTCGATCATCAGGCTTATCTCCTCGACACCTACTTCCCGGAGAGAACGGATGCGTTCATCGGGCAGCTGAGGCGTGCCGGTTTGTTCCCGGCCGTCGACGCCCCCCGGTTTCTGATCAACAGCAGAAGTATCGCGGATCCCATAATCCGGGCGGGCGACCGGTTCTCGGTTTATCCCGCAACCGGCACGATTTATTATACGGTGGACGGTTCGGACCCGAGGACGGATGCGGGCGTCCATACTTCCGCCATCGAATACACGGCGGGATTTCGGCTCGACCAAAGCACGCATATCAGGGCGCGCCGGATCGAGGGACAAATATGGAGCGCGTTGAGCGAGCGGGTTTTGATTGTCCGGGAGGATATGCAAAACCTGAAGGTCACGGAAATACACTATCATCCCCTGGCCGAAGACGGGATCGACCACAGGGCGCTGGAATTCATCGAGCTGAAGAATACGGGATCCGCACCGCTCGATCTGGGCGGCGTCCGGTTTGTGAGAGGTATCACCTATACGTTTCCGCCGAATACGATATTGCATGCGCAGGCATTCATCGTCCTGGCATCCGATATGGCGCAATTTTCCAGCCGGTACGGCCTGGTCCCGTTCGGACGGTATGAGGGCAATCTCGACAACGGCGGCGAACGGATCGTCCTCGTTTCGGCTTCGGGAGACACCCTGTTTTCCGTCCGGTATGACAACAGGGACCCGTGGCCCGGGGAGGCTGCGGGACAGGGCCGTTCGCTCGTACCCGTGGAATTCAATCCATCCGGGGATCAAAGCGATCCGGCGTCCTGGCGCGCGTCCCTGCTGCTGCACGGTTCACCCGGAAAGGATGATGACGGACGCGCCGGTGTCGGGGTGGCGGAAGATGCCTTGCCCCCGGATTATCATCTGGCGCAGAATTATCCCAATCCGTTCAACGCTTCGACGGTCATCTCCTTCGCGATACCCCGGAAGAGCCGCGTCCGTATCGAGGTCTTCGATGCGCTCGGCCGGCGGGTGGCCCTGCTGAACGACGGGTCGCTCCCCGCGGGCCGGTACCGGTCCGCCTGGGATGCCGGATCCTCGGCTTCCGGCCTCTATGTCTACCGGCTCACCGCGCAGACCGCGGACGGATCGACGTTTTCGCGGGCCGGCAAGATGATGCTGCTCAGGTAAACGGACTTTTCGTCCCCGGACGAAACGGATTTCTCGATAGACACACGGAAAGGAAATTATGATCAAGGCGGTCCTGATCGACATCGACAATACCCTGATCCTTTTCGACGAAGAGGATTTTTTCAGGCGGTATCTCGGCAGGCTGGCCCCGGCGTTCTCCGATCTCATGTCCCGCGAGGAATTCCTCACGCGCCTGATCGGCGCGAGCCGGACGCTGCTGCGGAACCGGGGCGCCCGGACCAACGCCGATCATTATATGGAGGATTTCACGCGGGGAATGGACGGTCACCGCGGGGAGATCTGGAACCGCTTCACGCGCTTTTACGAGGATGGATTCGAGGCCCTGCGCGCCTGTGTGACGCCTATCGAAGGCGTCCGCGGGGTGATCGATGAGTTGCGCCGGGACGGATTGAAACTGGTCGCGGCCTCGCATCCGCTCTGGCCTGAACGGGTGCAGCAAATCCGGCTCGGATGGGCCGGGCTCGATCCGCTCGATTTTCACCATATCACGCACATCGAGAACACCGCCTTCTGCAAGCCGCAGCCCGGGTATTATCAGGAGATCTGCGACGTCCTCCGCGTACCGCCCGGGGAATGCCTCATGGTGGGAAACGACCTCATCAACGACATGGCCGCCGCCGCGATCGGCATGAAGACCTATCTGACGACCGATGCCGAGGAGAACGGATTCGTCTCGTTCGAGATGTCCCGTAAATTCCGGGAGAATCCTTCTGAAACGATCCCGGAGCCGGATTTCCGGGGATCCCTGCGCGCCGTCCCGGAGACGGTGCGGCGGTTGGTCACATGATACCCGTGAAAACACATGTGCGGTACCGGGGCGGCATCCGGACGCGCAGGCCCGCCGAGAAAATCCTCGCCGCGTTGATTTCCGAGAGATTCAGGGGACAGGAGCGGCCCGTGGTGATCGCGGTCGGCGGACCCGGGGGCACGGGCAAGACCGCATTCAGCCGCCGGCTGGCCGGACAGCTGGGGGACTCGACGGTTTTGCATCTGGACCATTACAAGACGCCGCGCGCGGAACGGGAATCCCGCAAACTGCTCGGCTCCCATCCGGCGGCCAACCGGCTGCGCACGATCCGCGCGCATGTCCAGAATATCCGGGACGGCCGACCGTTCGACGCGCCGGTGTACGACGACCGGACGGGCCGGGCGGACGGCACGGTCCCCTTCACCCCCGGGCGGATCAACATTTTAGACGGCGAGATCTCGGTGTACCGGCAGTTCCGCGACCTGGTCGATTTCGCCGTGTTCATCGATTCCGACTGGAAAACCCAGCTCAACACGCGGCTGTTCCGGGACATCGGGGAACGGGGATACTCCCGGGAGAAGGTGATACACGTCTTCCTCCAGAGCAATCTGCGGGATTTCATCCGGTACGGCGCCGAGGCGAAGAAATGGGCGGATGTGCATCTGTACTGCAATTCGGACTACAACCTGCGCATCGAATCCGTCTCACGCGATCTGTATGCCGATTTCGAGGATCTGCTGGCCACCGACCTGGCCGCGGTGGACATCTCAGGCCTTATCCTGCCAGTGCTGACACCGTTTAACGCATCCGGTGAAATCGATCAAAAGTATTTTATCGAACACCTGGAGTTCCTCGCGAAAGCCGGGGTCGGCCGCGTGCTGGTCAACGGCACGACGGGCGAATTCTTCTCCCTCGATTCCGGAGAACGGCGTCTGCTGCTCAGGCTGGCGCGCACCTATTTCCCCGGCGTCATCCTGTTTCAGGCCGGGACCGAGAGCCTGATCCGGACGAAGGCGGAGATCCGGTGGGCGGAGGAAGACGGCGCGGACGGCGTGCTCGTGCTGCCGCCCTATTATTTCGCGGGGGCCCCGGAATCCGGACTCGTCCGGTATTTCGAGGAGGCGGCCGCATGCTCGTCCCTGCCGGTGATTCTCTACAATTTCCCGAAGCATACCGGGAATCCCCTGACCCCGGGGATCCTGAATTCCGTCCCCCATTTCGGGATGAAGGACTCTTCCGCACGCCTCGATCTGATTCCCCATACGCCGCGCTATTTCGTGGGCGGGGACACGCACATCCTCGAAGCCTGCATGCGGGGGGCGGCAGGATTCGTCAGCGCGCGCGCCAATGTACTCCCCGAACTTTTCGTCGCCATGGAGGCGGCCGCCGGTTCCGGCCCGGATCGCGCCGCCGCGGTGCAGGAGACCATCAACCGGGTTTGCCGGGTGATCGAAAGCGGGGACAGCATCCCCCGGCTCAAGGCGCTGATGAACCGGATCGTGCCCGGCTATCCGTGTCATCTCCGGCCGCCGCTGACGGCCTGTGATGACACGGAAATCCGCCTCGATTTTCCGGCGGACGATCCTGTTTTCGCCGCGTTCCAGTCCTGTGGAAAGGGAGTCTTATGTCAGGAATCCGATCCCAATTGATTTTCCTCGCCCTGTTGATCCTTCCGGCATGGATCCTGCCGGAGGCGGGGCATGCCGGTCCGCAAAATTTTTCCGCCGTCTCAGGCACCCGGCAGATCACCTCCATGGTCGCCATGCGCGACGGCGTCCGCCTGGCCACGGATGTCTATGTCCCGCTGCTCGGCACGGGTCCCTGGCCGGCGATCCTGGTGCGCACCCCGTACGGCCGCGGACTCGGCGCTTCCCTGGATGAGGTGCTCACCCTGCTTTCCGAGGCGCTCGGCGGGTATGTGCTCGTGGTCCAGGACATGCGCGGCCGGGGCGGTTCGGAGGGGGTCGACAGCCTCTATTTCTCGGACGGCTGGGGCCGGGAGCGGGACGGCTATGATACGGTGGAGTGGGTCGCGGCGCAGCCCTGGTCCGACGGCAAAGTCGGCATGTGGGGGGCTTCCGCGCTCGGCATCGTCCAGTATCTGGCCGCGGGCGCGGCGCCGCCCAGTCTGGTTTGCGGCTGTGCGATCGTGGCCACGGGGAATCTGTACGAACACGCCCTGTTCCAGGGCGGCGCCTACCGCCGCGCCCTCGTGGACGGCTGGCTGCACGACCTGAAGCGGGACAGCCTGCAGGCCTATTTCATCCATCATCCTCATTACGATTCGGGTTACGACCGCGTCAATCTCTCCGCCCGGGTTGACAGCGTCCGCGTCCCGTTCCTGCACATCGGCGGATGGCACGACATCTTCACCCAGGGCACCATCGACGCCTTTACCGGTCTGCACTATTCCGGGGGAGACGGGGCGCGGGGCAGGCAGAAGATGATCATCGGGCCGTGGGTGCACAATATCCTCGACTGGCGGATCGGCGAACTCAGTTATCCGAATGCCAGCCCCCTGCTTTTTTTCCAGACGATGATCGACTGGTTCGATTACTGGTTGAAGGACAGGGACAACGGGGTCGACCGGGAGCCCCCCGTGCAAATTTACCTCATGGGCGATGCGGACGACTGGGAGGGGCCGGGGAACCGGTGGCTGAGTCTGGATCACTGGCCGCCCGATTTCACCCCGGTTCACTTTTACCTGCGGGCCGACGGCACACTCGGCCTTGACCGCCCCGGATGGGACGAACCCCCCCGTGCCTTCACCTATGATCCCGCCGATCCCGTGCCGACACGCGGGGGACGGAATCTCAACATCCCGGCCGGGCCGGTGGATCAGCGTCTCAACGAGGCCCGGGCCGAGGTGCTCACGTATACGACGGAAATCCTCACGGATACGGTCGTGATCGCCGGGCCGGTCACCGTGACCCTCCGGGCGGGTTCGGATGCGACCGACACGGATTTCACGGCCAGCCTCTCGGATGTGTATCCGGACGGCCGTTCCATGCTCGTTGCGGACGGCATCATCCGGGCGCGTCACAGGAATTCCATCGTCGAGGAGGCGTTCCTCCTTCCAGGCGAAATCCCGGAATACACGATCGATCTCTGGGCGACGGCCGTCGCATTCGCGCCCGGCCACCGGATCCGCCTCTCCATTTCGAGCTCCAACTTCCCCCGTTTCGAGGCCAATCCGAACACGGGCGAACCCTTCCGGCTGCACACGGGGATGCAGACCGCCTCTCAGGTCGTGTATCATGATGCGGCGCGTCCCTCCGCGCTGATCCTTCCGGTCCTTTCCGGAGTCGAAACCGGTGTGCGATCCCGTCCTCTCCGGATCGCCGGGGGCCTGCGTCTCGAACCCAATTATCCCAATCCGTTCAACGCGGCGACCCTCCTCTCCTTCCAGGTGGACGGACAGGTCCGGGAGGGCGTGCTCCACATCCTGAACCTCAGGGGAGAGATTCTGCGGACCTGGATCCTCGCCGGTTACGCGCCGGGACGGCATGCCCTGATCTGGGACGGCACGGATCACCGGGGCCGGGCCGTGTCCTCCGGTGTCTACGTGGTCCGGCTGGCCGGCGGCGGCCGAATTGTCACCCGCAAGATTACGCTGCTCAAATAACGTACCCGGGAGGCGCCTTCATGAAAGAGAACCTGTACTGGACGCGGATGGAAACCCCGATCGGGATCCTGACCCTGGTTTCGTCCGAGGCGGGATTGTTTGCCGTGCGGCTGCCGGGGGAGGGGGAACTCCGCGAACTGCGCCGGAAATATCCCGGCCATGGCTGGATCGAAGACGCGTCCCGAAACGGGGAGGCGGTCCGGCAGCTCCGCGGCTATTTCGACGGATCAAGGACGGATTTCGATCTGCCCCTCGATTTGCGGGTGACGCCGTTCCAGAAGCAAGTCCTGGAAAGGGTACGCGGCGTTCCCCACGGCGGCAAGAAAAGTTACGGTGAGATCGCCAGGGAAATCGGAAAACCGGAAGCGGCCCGCGCCGTGGGTATGGCCAACCGGAACAACCCGCTCCCGATCGTCGTCCCCTGTCACCGGATCGTCGGGGCCGACGGATCGCTCACAGGCTACGGCGGCGGCCTGGCTTTGAAGGCGAAACTGCTTGAAATGGAAAAGTCCCGGCGGTGAACCGGGACTTTGATCCCTTATAAAAAACTGCACGGACAATACAATTTTCCCGTCCGCTTATCCTGTCCGGACTTTACAATCCTTTTCCGCTTGCGGACCGGGTATATACCGATTACTGCACCAGCATCATCTTCCTGTAGAGGACCCGTGAATCCGTCCTGAGCCGGCAGATGTAGATTCCGGACGGCACGGGATTCCCGGCGTCGTCGCCGGCGCTCCAGCGGACCGTATGGATCCCGGCGTGTTTCGTTCCGTCCTCGAGCACCGCGATTTTCTGGCCCAGCGCGTTGAACACCGCCAGTTCGATCCGTTCGTCTTTCGGGAGATCGTAGCGTATCACGGTCTCGGGATTGAACGGATTCGGATAGTTCTGATACAGGGACAGCGTCGTGGGCAAGGGTACCGCCGCCACGCCGGTCATCGGATCCTTGCGCAGGTGGCCGGGTATTTCGCATGTCCTGGTCAGACCGTCCTGATCGATCGCGGTCACGGTCCAGCGCCAGACGCCGTCTCCGAGTTCGTCGGGGTCCGGATAGAACTGGAAGACGGTGTCGTCAACCAGATGTTCGATCGCAGGAAGATGAACCGAGACTTCGATCGGTTCGAGCCGCCAGAGGAAGGTGTTGATGATCTCCCCGTCGGGATCGGTCGGCCTGTGCCAGGAGAAATCGATCGTGTCCGGCCAGGCCTCGAAACGCATGTATCTGGGTTCGATGACCATGAACGGATCGGGCGGATCCGGAACCGGCCAGACGACGATCCTGGTCGAGTCAACCGCCGTTCCGCCGGCGCCGTCCGAGACGAAAATCAGGACGTCCTCATGGCCATTCCAGTCCTGCGGTGCGCTGAATGTGATCCGGCCCGCGACGGAATCGACGACGACCCGGATGGTGTCGTTTCCCTCGATCCAGAAGGTGAAATCCGAGGGGAGATTGTCGATATCGTCGACCAGCGGACGCAGGGATGTGTAACTCAGGACGAAGGTCTGGTCTTCATCGAACACGATATCCGGCACCTTCTGGATCCACACCGGCGGATCGTTCACATTGATCACCCGGTACAATACATGACCCACATCCGTGAACCCGGCGACATCCCGGACCGTGAGGGTCAGCGTTTCCTCGCCGAACCAGTTTTCATGCGGCACGAGGACCGTGAGCCGGCGGTCCGTGATCGAGGCGGAGAGCTCGACGGTATCGGAGACCGTCCACACCATATCTTCGGGGTCGAGGAAGGGGTGGGTGACGAATAAATCCAGGTCGAGGGGTTCGAACTGACTTCCCTCGAAAATCACCTGGTCCGGTATCGGGAGAATCATCGGCGAATCCGCCGTGATATAAACCCGGGTGCTGTCGATCCCGATTCCCGGCGGATCGGCATCGTCCACCGCTTTGAACCAGATGATATAGGTGCCCGCCGCCGGCCAGCTCCGGATCGCCCGGTTGCCCGGCGTCTCGAAGATTCCGTCATTCGTCAGATCCCATGAGTAGGTCAGGATGTCGTTGACTCCGGGATCGGTTGCGGTTCCCCGCAATTCGACGGGGAAGTTCCGTGAGCCGAAATAGGGTCCTCCCGCATCGGCGATGGGAGGCAGATTCCGAACCGTCACATGCAGTGTATCCCGGCCGACGGCTCCGTACTTGTCGGCGGCCGTGACGATGACGGTGAAATGACCGTCGTCGGGATAGAGTCGCGTGACGGTTTCGCCGGCCGCCGTCTCCCCTTCGCTGAATTCCCAGGTCAGGGTTTGTGTGTCCGGTGAGAAATCGGCCGAGAAGGTGACGGACTGGCCTTCGTCGATGGCCGTATCGGGCCGGGCGGTCACGGTCGGCGGATTGTTCCGGATCACGACGGGGGCCGTCGCCTCGGCCGGATTGCCGCTTTTGTCGGTCACGCGCAGCCGGACCTGACCGACAAAAGAATCCGGATAGGTATGTGTGATCGTCGGCAGCCCGGTGAAGACATCATAGACGCCGTTGTCTTCCCAATCCCATTCATAGCGTGCGATACCCGCGTTGAATCCGGAATCGGCCGAGGCCGTGGCATCGAACAGGACGGGCTGCCCCGCGAAACCTTCATAGGGCCCTCCCGCGTCGGCAAACGGAAGTTCATCGCCGATATTGCGGAGATACTGGATCTCGATGATGTCATTGGGGTTCTGGTAGATCAGATAGATATTGTTCCGGAATCCCCGTAACACGGGGACGGAGCGACCGTCCGAATAGAGACGATGGGCGGGATTTTCTGATCCCCAGGCCGGTGCGCGATACTCAGGCGCGGACCAGGATTGACCTTCATCGGTTGAATAGACTGTGTAAAGCGGACCGGCATTCTTCGTGAGGTACCCCGCGACGATCAGCTCACCCTCCGACGTGGCGGCTATACTGCCCAATCCCCAGCCGTTGTAATACGGTGCATCTTTCCAGGGTTCCAGGGCCCCCGTACCGGTTTGTGGCGTGATCGCCCTGTCTGTTCTTTTTCTGTCGTCCTGGTATTGCGCATAGCGGATCGATCCTTTGTTTCCCAGATCCGAATCATAGCGGGTTCCATAGACAAAATGAACCGTGCTGTTTTTGTCCACGAATATATCCGGTGCGCCATTCCGGCTCCAGGCGCTCGGATGATGGATGTCTTCCTTGAATGCGAGATCATTCATCCCCCCGGGGGAGGTATAATAGTCGATCGGACCGTGCTGAGGATCCGGGTTTCCGACGATCACATGCACGCCTCCGTCCGGATCGACATCGATTTCGAGCCGGTTGTCCGCGCGATGCCTGCCCAAGCGGATCTGTCGTTTCCGGACGTTGTTGTTCCAGATCTGATAATAGGAGAAGGTTCCGATCACACCCGCGGTCGGGTCGTCGACCTCGCTGTGCACCACATGGACGACATTGTTCTGATCGATGGCCATGCGCACCACATATCCGCGTCTGATATCCTCGGCAACGAGAAGCGGATCCGACCAGCCGGATTCCGTACGATATCTGTAATAGATATGGGTACGGTGATGATCTTTATACGCGGTATTCGGGATTGCGTTTGTCCGGTAGCAGATATGAGGTTTTCCGTTTTGGTCGACCGCGATCGCCGGGCCAAAATATGAAGCGCTCAACAAGCCGATTTCTCCGCCCGAATTGGGGATCATTTCCGGGCGGGTCCAGTTTTCGTCGACATCCAGTTTTCTGTAGGCGATTCCCTGATAGAGTCCCAGTACATGCAGCTCGCCGTTGCGGGGATCGATCGCCAGATCCGGCGTGATGCCCCACAGGACGTTTTCGTACTTTTCCCATTGAATCTGTGAATATAGGGAGCCGCTCAACAACAAACCGATGAGTATCATTTTTTTTAACATGTATCCATGACTCCGGTTAAGGTGCAAATTTGCGCCAGGTGGTTTAATATCGACCATCGTTTTACAGGCCGAAGATACTTATTATGCGAAAAATATAGGCTTAAGTCAAGCCCGATTCGACGTAAAATCGTTCCAGCCATTTTTGTGCCACAGGGGGGATTCACGCGGGGAGGCTAAAAGCATTTCCCGGTCGTCTCTTTCGGGCAATCGCCGTCCTTGCACCGATAGCAGATTTCGTTGGGGAGCCTGTCTTCCTCGAAGAAGAGGCGGATGTTTTCCATCGTGGTCCCGGCGATGTTGGTCAGGGCTTCCTGCGTGAAGAATCCCTGATGCGCGGTGATGAGCACGTTCGGAAAGGTCAACAGCCGCGACAGCACATCATCCTCAACGCCGGTCTGCGACCAGTCCTCGAAGAAATACTCGGTCTCTTCCTCGTACACGTCCAGCCCCGCGGCACCGACTTTCCGGCTCTTGAGCCCCTCGATCAGGTCCGCCGTATCG
Source organism: bacterium (assembly GCA_011046415.1). Taxonomy (GTDB): domain Bacteria; phylum Zhuqueibacterota; class QNDG01; order QNDG01; family JABMRT01; genus DSAP01. The sequence continues at coordinate 11,867 of DSAP01000191.1, forward strand.
ATGAGTTTGCCCCGGCCCGTATTGATGATCATCACGCCGTCTTTCATCCGCGCGATCGCGCCGGAATCGATCATGTGCACGTTTTCCGGCGTAAGCGGACAGTGCAGGGTGATGATGTCCGATTCCTCATACAGGGTGTCCATGTCCGTATACCGGATGCCGCGTTCTTCGGCATAATCCGGGTCCGGGAAGAGGTCGTATGCGAGGATCTCCATCCCGAATCCCTTCAGGATGTCGATTACCTTCCGGCCGATCAGTCCCGTGCCGATCACGCCCGCGGTCTTGCCGTGCATGTCGAATCCGAGCAATCCGTTGAGGGTGAAGTTGTTGTCCCGCGTCCGGAAATAGGCCTTGTGGGTCTTCCTGTTCAGCGTCATCATCAGGGCGACGGCGTGTTCCGCCACGGCGTGCGGTGAATATGCTGGCACGCGCACCACGTGGATCTTGCGGTACACGGCTTTGAGGTCCACGTGGTTGTAGCCCGCCGACCGGAGGGCGATGAGGCGGATGCCGTTTTCGCAGAGGGCGTCCACGATTTCTCGGGTGATCTGGTCGTTGACGAAGACGCAGACGGCGTCGAATCCGCGGGTCAGGGAGGCGTTGTCTGCGGTGAGCCGGCCCGGGAAGAATTTGATTTCATATCCGTCTTTCCCGGTGAAAGGTGAGAAGAACGCCTCGTCATAGGGCTTGGTGTCGAAGAAAGCGATGCGTATTTTCATGTCGTTCACTCCTTGGACTTAAAACCCCATCCCATTGACCGTCCCTTTAGGCAGCCGTGGGTGCGATGAGAGTTTCCCCGGCGGGATGTCACGCGATCCAGCAGTCGAGCAGGGCGGACATTAGACGGTTCGATTCGAAAGCGTCCTGATCAGGGAAGAGGATTGTCCCGTACAGCCGGGTTTGCGTAGGGGACAGTCCTTTGGCCTGAGCCCAATCGAGAATGTAGGCCGGGGATTCGAAGGGTACATGTTCGAGGATATGGAGCCGCATGGCGTACCTTTCTTCTGAAGTGTCCGGCATTTCACGTTGAAACGCGGCCGTCCGGGAAATGTTTCCGGGTATCCGGGATCCGGGTCAGTAGCCGGGATGTCCTGTCCGTCCGATTCAGAAGCGGATCATGACGAGCAGCATGCGCGTGGGTTCCGTCGCCTCGAGCGCATGGGGGATGTCCGCCGGCATGATCAGGCTTTCTCCGGCCTTCAGGAGATGGGGCGTGCCGCCGAGCATGATTTTCATGCCGCCCGACAGGATGTGCACGAACGCATCGAAAGGCGCGGTATGTTCGCTCAGGGCCTGGCCCCGGTCGAATGCGAACACGGTGACGGTGCCGGTTTTCCGGTCCATCAGGGTCTTGCTGACCACGGCGTCGGACTGGACGGTCAGTTCCTCCTCCCAACGGACGGGTTGCCGGCGGATCCGCGCTTCCAGGGTCGATTTGTCAGTCATTCTTTTCCTCCTTTGGGATAACTTATCAGGGTGCGTGGTGACCGGTTCCGGGTCAAGGATTTATGCGGATGGCGCATGACCTCAGACCGGTCTCTCCCTCTTATTCCCCGATATCGATGGCGTCGACCGGGCAGCTTTCCGCGGCCTCACGCACGGAATCCACTTCCTCCGGCCCGGGATCGCGGTTCACTACGGCGATGTTTTCCCCGTCCATTTCGAACACGCCCGGACTGAGATCGGCGCATACGCCGCATCCGATACAGACGTCGCGAAGGATGGTGATTTTCATGGTCGGCCTCCTGACGGGTTACGGTGTGAGAGTACAGGTTTTTCCTGATCCGTACGGTGGGAATCCGGAGTTCATGCCCATTCCTCGGAGAGGATCTCGCCCCGGATCCCCACCACCACTTTCTTCAAAGGGATTTTTCTTGTCGATTGTTCCGCCGCTTCGCGGGCCAGGGCGAGCAGGCCGCCGCAGCAGGGAACCTGCATGATGACCACGGTCAGGGTGTTGATCCGCGCCTCGTCGATCATGAGCCGGAGTTTGGCGAGATAGATTTCCCGTCCCTCGTCCAGTTTCGGGCAGGCGATGGCGAGCGCCTTACCCTTCAGGAACCGGTGGTGGAAATCGCCGAGTGCGAAGGCGGTGCAGTCCGCGGCGAGGATGACGTCCGCATGCCGGTAATAGGGCGCGCCCGGGGAGACGAGATGGAGCTGCACCGGCCACTGGCGGAGCTGCGACGAAACATCCCCGGCCTCCTTCCGTTCCTCTGCACCGCCGAACTGCAACATTCGGCTGCCGGGACAGCCGCCCGTTCCGGGGTCGTCCTGCGCGGATTTTTTTCTGTCCCCGTATCCTTCCGGGACGTCGATCCCCTTTTCCTTCAGGACATCCAAAGCCTGTTCCAGGAAGGCGGTCTCGCCGTGTTCCCTCAGATGCGCGAGATGTGCGCGGATGGTGTTGGGTCCCGCCTGGATGATGTTCTGCATCACCCGGCGTTCGTCATACGGTTCTGACTCCCGTTTTTCGATGGAGATGGCCCCCTCGGGGCAGTGGCCGATGCAGGCGCCGAGGCCGTCGCAGAACAGGTCGCTTATCAGCCGCGCCTTGCCGTCGATGATCTGCAGGGCGCCCTCCGGGCAGCCGGGCACGCACAGGCCGCAGCCGTTGCATTTTTCCTCATCGATCGTGATGATCTCGCGTTCCATGCCGGATCCTTTCCTGAATAAACTCTTATCATTCACCCTTCCGTTTTTCACAGAAAAATGGATGGGAATTCCGTCTCTCTCCGGTCAGTCATAAAATAATGCCGGGGCTGCATAAAACCCTTGATCCGGATCAAGAAAAGTGTATTTTGTGGACATGGCGTACGATCCGAGGCCCTTTCTGGCCGAATCCGACCTGTTCCGGTCGCTCAGCTCCGGCCACCGTGCGCAGGTGGCCGCGATCTGTCTGCCCCGGAAGTTAAGGAAGCGCGAGCTTCTCTTCACGGAAGGCGAACGCGGGCATGCCGT
>DSAP01000160.1 GCA_011046415.1 bacterium
ATAATAGATGTTGAAGAGGACGAAATCCGCGTAATCCAGGATGAGCGTACGGCCTTCGGCGTCGAACTCCGGGACGCCCAGTCCGGTATGTACCTCGCGCGGCATTTGCCGTGTATACACGGCCACGCCGCTGTATCCTTTACGCTGGGCCGATGCGAAAAAGGAATGATACCCTGGCACAATCCTGAGTCCTTCATCCAGTTGTTCGGGATGCGATTTGGTTTCCTGCAGGCAAAGGATGTCCGGCGATTCCCTGGCGAACCATTCGAGAAATCCCTTGTTCCGTACGGCGCGCAGTCCGTTCACATTCCATGATAAAATACGCTGAATAGGCATTGGAAAGCCCCGAAAATTTTTTCAGAGGAGAAGGTCAGCCGATGTGTTTCCGGTTGACGTCCGATTCGAGCAGGAAGATACAGCGGATCCGGTCTTTCGGGCTGAGACGGCGGAGCGAAATATGGACGGTCTCTCCCTGTGTGGTGATGCATAAAATTTCATGATCGGATTTGATCGCCCGGACCTCACGGATCGCATCGAACCGGTGAAATTTCGGCGAAAGAAACAGGCCTGAACGAATATAAAAACCATTTTCAGAAAAAGCAATGATCGGAACGGACAATGAGCGGGTAAACGCCACGACCGCGAAGAGCGTCACTGGGGCGGCGGAAAGGAACATCCGGGTTCGCCCCGTCGGAAAGAGGCCGAGAACAATCATAAACAGGAGGCCTGAAATAAACAGCAACCCGTATAATACGGATTCCCATCTGGTGACTTTGAACATGATCTGATCCGTGTTTTGCACGAACGGTTTTCCCGTACCCGAATGAACCGAGTCTTGCATAATGCAATCGTTTTGTTGACCAGAAATCCCCGATCAGGCAACGGAATTCTCAAAGTGTAACGATTTCATCCTGTTTTTTGGGTATAGCAATTCATGTTCCACTTTTATCGCACATTTAAAAAAATATTCCGGTCAAACCGCGGCTTCGTGATCAGAGGTTTGTCCGGCCGGGAATGTCAAGCCAGCGCATGGGCCACCGCCACTGTCTCCCGTCCCCGGTTTGTATGACAATCCGTTTCGACTGACTCCGGATGGGCCGTACCACGGTTGCCGGTTCACCGGCATAGCGCCCCGTGGGATCTCGACGGATAAGGACGAGGTTTCCGCTCCGCAGCGTACGAAACGGGGCGAAAGGGTCCACGAAAGCGAACCGATCCCGGATCCGCCTTTGGAGGGGTTTTTTATTCAGGACCGGCTTCATCTTTTTTCCATCGGCCCGGTACCCCAACGTCCGGATCCGGTCCAGGGCCCAGCGGTTGGCGGCCTGTTCCCCTTCCCGGGGATGGAGACCGAGGTGGTGCCGGCGGTAATGATGGAGTTCGTGGGCGAAGAGGGTGGCCAGATGGTCCTCCAGGTCGGGATAGCAGAATTCCCAGTCGTAGATATCCCGTTCATGACGGGGATAAAGACACGGATCCGCGTCGATGCGCAGCCGGATGAGTTTGAACCGGTCCGGTAAATCCCCCGGTATACCGTAAGCCGAGCCGAAAGTCCAGAATCCGCGTGTGGCGATGAACCGGTCCGCCGAGATCCAGGCCTGTACGAAGGCCGTGCCGCGGGTCCTGTTTTTTCCCGGAACCAGATAGAGCGCGGCTACGAGATCCCGGGTGTTGGTTCCTGCCGCCACATGGTCGAGCACTTCTAGCAGGTGGTCGCCGGAATTTCCGAGAAAAGCTTGTTGTCTTTGATCCGCAAAAAGATAACGCTTCATGAGTAATCAGGCAAAAAATGGAAATCTTTAATTTTCTGTTTCGGTCCCCGGACGGCGCCTGTTCCGCCGGCCGAGTATGCCCTTGCCGATGAAAAAGAGAACCGTCCCGCAGAGGATACCGGCGATCGGGTCCACGGCATGGTGGTAGCGGCAATAAACGGTTGCAAGGGCTGTGCCGACCGAGAGAAAAAGGAAGAGCCATCCGAGCCGGCGCCGTTGGTAAAAGCAGGCCCAGGTCATGGTGAATGCGGCCGTCACGTGCGAGCTCGGTATGGCGCCCCCGCGTATCGTTCCTTTCGACTGAACCCACTGGTTCAGGGAGAGGAAAAATCCCCCGTCCGGGTCGACCGTGTGCTTGTCTTTGAGGATCACCCAGGCCCCTTCGGAGGGGAATAGCAGGAACATGAAAAACGACACGGCATAGGCCAGCACCGTGAAAAACAAGAAGTCGAACGTTTCTTTCCGTTTTCCTTTGAAATAGAGCGAGAATGCCCCCAGCGGGATGAACAGCCAGAAGCTGGCGTAGAAGAAATTCATCAGTTCCGTGAGCCAGGGTCTGAACAGGGACTGCACCCATACAGTCGGGTGCTGTCCGAAAATCAGGAGATCCAATTTGATGACCCATTCATTGGCCCAGTAGGGAAAGATCATCGTGATGAGGTTGTCCAGTTCCTTCCATCCCAGGGAGACGAAAAGGAGGGGATAGAAGGTGCGCACGGCACGGAGGACGGCGAGATCCTTCCGTTGGTTCCACCGGATCAATTCCAGGAGCAGGACGACAATGAGAAAATGGCCCGCCGGATAGAGGGGCCAGCGCGGGACGTCGTTATGGAATGGGATGAGGAGCAATCCGGTCAACGCAAAATAGATCAGGATCACCCAATCCATCGGTTCGAGTCCGATGGCGTGATAGCGCCGGACGGGTCCGGCGCAGAGGGGACAGGCTTTGATTTCTGGATTCATTCCTTATCCGGAGTTTCTGGTTCCCACTTTCATTCGTCCCCGAACGGATACACCGGCCGGATGTCGATGGGCACGTCTTCCAGCCGGTCGAGGGCTTCCCTCACCTCGGGACGGATTACCCTGTATTGCTCGATCAGGGCCCGTGCGGCCGGATAATCCCCTGCGGCCTGAATCTCGAGCAGACGGGCGGCGAGTTTGCGTACGGCTGTTTTCATCCGCGCGTCGTCCACAGTAAAACGGCCGGTCTCGTCCACCCGGCAGGCCCCTTCATCCAGATAATAATTCAACTGGATGGCCACCCCTCCGCCGTGCGCCGCATCGACTCCGAAGCGGATCGAGCGGAACATGCCGCCGAGGTTTGAGGCATACAGCGTTTCTTCGAGTGCTTTCGGGAACACGCCCCAATCGATCAAAAGTTGGGCCGTAAAGACACCCAGCACATCGGCCTTGGCCTCTTCGATGGTGGCATACAGTTCTTTCAACTCTCTGTTGACCGTGGTCTCAATGCCATTTACACGGATGGTTCCCGGTCCCAGTCCGTGGCTGAACTCGTGCATCAGCACATGGTTGAAATAAGCGTCGAAAGAGACCCTGGCCAGGTCTTTTTCGCTCAGAATTCGGTTGACGATGGGAATCCAGCAGTTGTCGTATTTGGCGTGCATCACATTCTTCAACATCACCTTCTTAGAGCCCTTCGCCTCTCTCACCCGTTCGTCATTGGGCAGGTTGAAGGCGGTGGTCTGGACGCCGGCCCGGGTGTCGCCGGCGGAAAAGAGCAGGTGGACCACCTTGGTGGGCGATTCGGCGCCACGGTCGAAATTCTTGTGTTCGTCCGCGATGGGCAGTGCCCTTTCCAGCGCATCGAGATAATTCGCGATTTTTCTTTGCTTCTCGCTTTCCCCATGATCGACCACGCAGACGAACGACTCGAAGGCCGCCTTGTATCCGAACAGGTTGTCCTCATAGACTTCATAGGGGCCGATGACGACTTCGATGTCGCCGGAGAGGTCCATCCAGTCCATGTCGCTCTGATAATAATCGTCGGAGAAGAAGGCTTCCGCCCGGCTGTTCAAATATGTCCTGAGCGAAGGATCCGGAGTCCGGTCCGCCGCTTCGCGGAGGAGCGCCGCCATCGGTTCGAGCAGGTCATGATAATACGCCGAATACGGGACGGCCGTCAATCCCTGATCCGTGCGCCGGATCACGGTGAAGTTGCTTTCAAAGTCCGCAGCGTCCGCCGGATGGTCCTGAATCCAGCCCAGGAATTCCTCACGGGTCATGTCGGGCGGATAGTAACCGGCGCCCGGGGGTTTGGGCCGGCTGCCGATCATGGGCGTGTCTTCCACGAGCCGGTTCCACGGTCCGTACATGACCTTGAAAAAATCCAGATAAACGCGTTCGGGTCCTTTGAGTTTTTCGAGACGTTCCAGCAGGGCCGGGTTTTCTTCGCAGACCTGCCGGACAAAGATCTCGTCCGCATACCGGGAGGCATTGACCAGCAGCCTCAGGGTTTCGGTTTCACCGGGGGGCAGATGCGATATGTCGTGGGTCAGGATGACCGGCACCAGCTTGTCCAGTTCCGAACGAACCTCTTTCATCGGGGCTTTCTCCGTGATCACGGGTGATGAACAGGCCAGCCAAAAAAAACAGAAGGCCGGCAGGGCGCGGAAATGACGGGTGTTCATGCGGATTTTCCTCCCTTGACCTTATCAATGATTTGAAAATATAGATATTTTTCTCCGTTTTCGCAATGCGAAAGATCCGGGCGGTATGGACATTCCGCGAAGTGACGACGGATCCGGCAGGACAACAGTCATATTGGCGCAATAATTCCGGCGCGGCTGTCAATCCGGCGGCATCGCTGACAGGATGACCTGTCCTCCTTAGAAAGTAATAGAATGCATAATATTTTTAATATCAAGCAATTAGATATTTATACCAGGGATTGGCACGACGGTTGCTTATACCCAGAACATAAGGATTCAAAAACAATTAAAAGAAAGGAGACATCCGATGACACTCGTCAAATACACCCCCTACCGCGGAATCGCCGATCTCTCTGAAACGGTGGACCGGCTTTTCGGAGGCCTTCCGGCGGATCAGGAGGCCCGCATTTCGGTATGGACCCCGCTGGTCGAAGTGAGTGAGACCGATGCGGCCTATGAAGTGCAGGCCGAGATTCCGGGAATCGAGAAGAAAGACATTTCACTTTCACTCGAAAACAACGTCCTTACGCTCAAAGGGGAAAAGAAAGAGGCGGTTCGCGAGAACGGCAGGCATTATCACCGGTCGGAACGGTCTTACGGCAGGTTCGAACGCGCCTTCCGTCTCCCTCATTCGGTGAAGGCCGGAGAAATCACGGCGAAATACGAGAACGGGATCCTGACGGTGACCGTTCCCAAGGCCGACGAGGCCAGGCCGAGAGAAATTCCCGTTCATTGACAAACCATACACCCCCACAGACAGACCCCCGGTTTCGTATCCGGGGGTCTGCTATTGTACCGACGAGGTGCCTGTTCGATTTTATCTTGACTTTCAGGTAAAAAATTAATATGTTTTTACGCTTTTGAGACTGGCCACCCTAGCTCAGCTGGTAGAGCAGCTCACTCGTAATGAGCAGGTCGTCGGTTCGAGTCCGACGGGTGGCTCCATTTTTAAAACGGGGATTCATCCCTTTTTTTGTATGGGGGCGTCATGAAACACCGGGTTATCCGGTTCCTGCCGAGTCTGGTGCTGACCGGTTTGCTCTCCTCATTCGCCGCAGATGGTTTTGATTTCCTGCGCATCACCTACGGCGGCCGGGCCGCGGCCTTGGGCGGTGCTTATTCCGCGGCGGACGGGGACGTGCAGAGCCTGGCCTTTAATCCCGCCACGCTGTCCGGTTCGGAAAACCACAGACTGGTCTTCTCTTATATCGATTATCTGGCGGATATCCAGTCCGGGTTTCTCGGATATCAGCTGCGTCTCGCGGGGCACGGCATTCTGGCGGTGACCGCGGCCTATCTGAATTACGGAACGCTTCCGCGAACCGGTGTTCAGGGCGAAGACCTCGGCACGTTCACCCCCGGAGATCTGGCGATCGGGGTTTCCTATGCCGATTCGTTGAAATGCCGGATACGCTGGGGTACCACGGTGAAATATATCCGGTCGGCGATCGATGCGTATTCCGCGGATGCTTTGGCCCTGGACGCAGGCGCGGTGTATCATATCCCCGTTCATATGCTGAACATCGGATTGTCTGTCCAGAATCTCGGCAGGACGCTCCGTCCTTTCATCGATGTGAAGGAAACGCTTCCGCTCGCCTTCCGTGCGGGTTTCTCCAAACACCTGGCCCATCTGCCGTTGGTGATCAGCGGCGATGTGATTCGTTATGCCAGGCAGGAGAGTGACCTGATCGGGGGCATGTATTTCGCAACAGGCGGTGAATTTACGGTTTCGGATTTTGTCCTGTTACGCTTCGGATATCACTCCAGGGGCGCCGGTCAGAAAATGGGAACGGAGGCGGAGCGCATGGCCGGACTCTCCTTCGGTTTCGGGCTCAGACTCAGACGGATCCTTATCGATTATGCGTTCGGTTCACACGGCGCGCTCGGGGACACGAATCATTTCACGGTCAGCATGACATTATAGACCCGAAGGAATCCGGAATAAAAAATCAGAATCCAGCCCCCGGGAGGGGGTTTTTTTGATGGTTTGGGGTGATCGTCTCATCCCATGCTCTCTCTTTGGACAGCCCGTCCTGATCCATTCATGTGAATGACCTTACCCAAAACGAAATAATGATCCAGCGTCCTCAGAATACCCGTAAACAGGTTGTAGCGATGGATCAGCGTCGCGCCGAGCCAGACGCCGAGAAACAGCGAGACCATGACCTGGCGGAAGAGAATCGCGGTCAGGATCGCGATCAGCGGCGGCAGGATGCTGAACCAGTTTGGCAGGGTATGGATGTAGAGCTCGCGGATGATCTCCCCATCTGCGAGCCGGATTTTCCCGGCACTCCCGGCCGCCCAGCTTACCGATTCGAGGCGTGCGATTCCCCGGTCGAACCGGAGCGAGTCGGGGGGAAGCGTTCCCGGACCGTCCGCAGACAGGCCGACGACCGGGAGGGTGCGGGAGAACGCAGAATCCGTTTCACACCGTCCTTCAGTGCGACGATGCGGCAATCGAACGGCGTGCGGGAGAGGGTGAATCGGGGTTCCGCGACACGGAAGGTGTGTCCCGGATCCGAGGGCCTCGCGAATGCGCCCATGACCCCGATCCAGAACAAGAACAGGGCTGTCATGATCCGGAATTTCATGGTTATAGTATAAACAATCCCGGGGACAGGGAAAAGGTTTTTTTCTCAGGATCACTGGAATCTTCCAAACTTAAATGTGAGGACACCCGTCGGACCGCTGACATCGCCCGACGACAGGCCTTCCAGGTCGATGGCCGTCACGAACCGATATCCGGCGCCGAGCCCGATGCGCATCCATCGGACCACGTTCAACTCCAACTGGACGGTAGGTTCGATCACGGCGACGAGATCACGGTTCCATTTTTTTCCGGAACCTTGGGCCTTGTACCCCACAGAACCGAGCGCCACCAGCAGGTCGGCGGTACAATGCGCGACCCGGTCCGAATTCCAGATGTATCCGAGTTCGAAGCCGTGGTAATTCAGGTCCATATAGACGGCCTGGTCCTTGTGGGTGACCGGCGCGGGGATGTCCTTACTGTCGGTATCGGTCCCGGCCAGTCCGAGAGACCAGGTTTTGTCGAAGATCATGACCGCGCGCCAGCCGCTGAGCCGCACGAACTCCTGATTCATGGTGGAGAATTTGTAGGTGCTCGCGAAATACCAGCCGGTGCGGGAGGACTGGCCTAGAAGGGTTTGTTCTTCCGCAAGGCCCGGGGCCGTGATGAGCAACAGTCCGCAAATCAGGATTTCTTTTTTCATGTCTGACCTCCTCTTCGATGATCAGGAATGATTCATCCGGGATTCGCCGCCTCGTTTTTGCTCCGCCCGAGGCGGCCGGAGCCGTCCGGGTTCCGTTCAGGTTTCGGGGAAGACACCCCGTCCACCCCCCATGGCGGGGATCATTTTCCGGTCTGCGTGATCCGACGCATGCTCGCCGCCAGTTTCCTGAGGGCGTCGGTGAGGGACGGAGAAGTTCCGGTCTCGATCTGTTTTCTGACCCACGAGGCTTTGGAGAGGATGTTGACCGTTTCTTCCGCCGTGCTGCACAGACAGCAGGGATTCGTGCCTTCCCCGATCTGGCGGTCTATACACCGCTCCAGTTCATCGTGCGAAAACTTCTCCGCCAGTTCACGAACCTGATGAATCATGATGAACGCTCCTTCTCAAGCAAACCGGGGCCGCTTTCGGATTGTGCTCCGAGCAGGGACTCGACCCACTCCCTTTTCTGCCAGAGCGAACACCCGCCCGGCCCCTCTTCCAGTTGATCCACGTTTTCCCGGATCACGGCCAGGAGCCGTGATTTCAGGGCGTCTTTCAGGGGCATTTCCTTCAGGCTGACGTCCGAAAAAGGCGCGAAGGGACAGGGCTCGAGGCGGCCGTCCGCGCTGATATGGACGAATCCGCGGCCGGACGAGATGCAACCCCCGAACTGGTCTTCGTCTCCGGGCAGGGAGACGAACATGGCCGGATACCTTTCCCGGAATCCTTTCACGCGCCTGTCCAGATCCTCCCGCTGGGTGTCGGTCGGGATCCAGTCCCGGGTCTCCTCCCGGATGGGCGTGTATTCCACATAGAGGAACATCTTGCAGCCCTGTTCCATCATCTCGAGGACGAAGGCGTCCGCCGAGATCACGGAGATGTTCCGCCGGGTCGCGGTCATGGAGAGGGCGAAGAAGATCCGGTGCTTCCGGAGTCGGCCGACGGCCTCCTTCAGACGGCTGAACATCCCGGATCCGCGCCGCCCGTCGGTCTCGGATTCGTGTCCTTCGAGGCTGACGACCGGGACGATGTTTTTCTGTTTCCTGAATATCCGCGTCATCGCGTCGTCGATGAGCATGCCGTTCGTGAAGAGAAAGAAGGTGATGTTCCGGTACCTCCGGGTGATGTCGAGGATTTCCGGGCGCACGAGCGGTTCGCCGCCTGCGAGAAGAAAGAACGGGACGCCGAGGTCCTGTGCCTCGCCGATGATGCGATCCAGCTCCTGTGCGCTCAGATCGTCTCCCGCCTTCCTGTCCAGGTCCCGGGCGTAACACCCCGTGCAGTTCAGGTTGCAGCGGTTTGTGATGCTGAAAATGATGATCGGCGGAACCCGGACGCCTTCCTCCGCCAGCCGGGTGCGGATGCGGGACGCCTTCCTGTACCAGCGCGCCGAGCGGATAAATTGCCAGAGGAGTCCGGGCGAACGCAGCGAGATGCGGGCGGCTTTGGTGTAAAAGCCGGCGAAATTCCGGTCCAAACGGAGGATGTAGCGTGTGTCTTCTGTCATTTTTTTCCTTTGAGTTCGGATCGATATCGCAACAGGATACGTATCCCGGCCGGTGAGGTTTCAATACGCTTCTTCCAAAATAAATAATTCTTCCACAGTCACATCCAGTGCATGGGCCAGTTTGAGCGCCAATGCAGTGGAGGGAACAAATCGGCCATTTTCAATGGTATTGATCGTTTTTCTTGTCACGCAGACAATGTCTGCGAGTTGCTGTTGGGTTACATTTTTTTTAGCACGCTGTACCTTGAGCGTATTTTTGAGTTTCATGTTATTTGTCCTGATCCAGCAGGATGAAAGAGACGATGGGTGTAATGACACAGACAAGGATATTCAGATTGATGACACTCCGGGCGGAAACGGAAAAGAAGAAACTAAACAGCAAGAGCAGGGCCTGGGTGATGAGGACACCCATGAATGCGTAGTAAAATGAGCGCATGCGGATTTGCTGATAAAATTCGTCATTTAACGTTTGGTTTAGCCGTATATTCTTCTTCAGTACCGCGATCATTTTAACCATCCGACAGCAATAGAAGACAAAGTAGATCCATCCGGTTAAACCCAGGATGATGACGACCAGATGGAAAAGGGATATGCCGGGCGTAGTGAATTGTTCCGGGAAAAATGATTTTAGTGTTTGAGACCCGTGCCAGAATCCGAACCCCATGACGATTCCGAAAAGCATTTTTCTTCGGTTTCGATTCAAAATTTCAGCCTTGTTTTCCACAGTCTCCTCCTTTAAGTGGGGTATGACAAGACATGTAATGTAACCCAAGCTACTCTAAATGTAACATAATTGTTTCAGGATGGCAAGTTTTTTCTTGTGTGTCTTGGGGAGTGTGGAGCGGTTCCATTTTTTTATTGCATTTTTCGGAGGATCGTTTCATATTCAGATGTTCCATTTCCCGACTTCAACATTGTCATACCCAAGGTTGTTCGGGGATCTTTGATCAAGTTGCGAAGATCCCGGCCTGATGATAGCGGGATGACAAGGGGGAAGGGTTGAGAAGAGGATGTTCCGCTCAGGATAGGATTGGAGAGATGCGTATCGACCGCATGCTCGGCATCACGATGATGATGCTCAACCGCGACCGGGTCGCCGCCCGCGAACTGGCGGAGCGGTTCGGGGTCTCCGTCCGCACGATTTACCGCGACCTCGAAGCCGTCAACCAGGCCGGGATTCCCGTCGTGTCCCATTCCGGGAACCGGGGCGGCTACGGCATCATGGACACGTTCCGTATCGACCGGCAGTTTCTTACGTTCGAGGATATCCTGGCGATGGTCTCCGTGCTGCGCGGCGTGAATTCCACCCTGGAGAATCAGGAACTCGACCTGGCCGTCGAGAAGATCGCGAGTCTGTTGCCGAGACATCAGGCGGATTGGATGGCGCATTATTCCAGGCAGGTGGTGATCGACATCCTGCCGCTGGGATACACGAAGCGGCAGAAAGACCGCCTGAAGACCGTACATCAGGCGGTCGTGGAAGGGCGGCTGCTCCGGTTCACGTATTCCAACAACAAAGGGGAGAAGACGGTCCGGTGCGCCGAACCCATGACCCTGATTTTCAAGGGATACGCCTGGTATCTCTTCGCGTTCTGCCGGTTGAGGGAGGATTACCGGCTGTTCCGCCTGTCCCGGATGGATCATCCCGAAATGCTGGATGCATCCTTCGAGAAGAAAGACAAGGCCTGGGAAGACGCCTTCGACCCGGATCCCTCCGGCGTGACCATGGCCCATCTCAAACTGCGGTTCTCTCCGGCCGTCCGTGTGCGGGTCGAGGACTATTTCGAACCCGATCAGATCCGCACCGCACCGGACGGATCGCTTTACGTGGAAGTGTGTTTCCCGGAAGATCAGTGGATCTATTCGTTCCTCCTCGGTTACGGGGAGCACGTGGAGGTGCTCGAACCGCCTCATATCCGTGAGTTCTTGCGGAGAAAGGCAGAAAAAATTCAGGCGCTCTACAAACCTGACAACACGGTGTCACGGGGCTGAATTAGTTTGTGACGGCTTCCAGAAGGGAAGGCAATTTTCCACAAAAAAGGGAGGTTTGTCATGAACACGTTTTGTCAGTCCTGCGGCGCGCCGGTGCCTGATGCCCCCGGCGCCGGATACTGCACCTACTGCACCGACGAGAAGGGAAATCTGAAATCCCGCGAGGCGGTCCGCGCGGGGATCGCGGCCTGGCTCGAGCAGTTCAGCCCCAATGACGGCACGGTGGATTTTCGAAAACGGGCGGATTCGTACATGAATGCGATGCCGGCCTGGGCGGAGGCGTGACATGAAGAATACGGTCAAAATGTGGCTGTACGGATCCCTGATCTGGGTGATCGGGTTCGCCGCCGGCTGTGCGATGTGGCCGATCCATTCCACCCATCAGTTGCTATTCAAAAGCGTCATGATCGTGGTGATGACGTTCGTCGGGATGATATTCATCCGGCTCTATTTCGAATCAGTCCCTTCTCGGTACAAGCGTGAAGGAATTCGGATCGGATTGGTTTGGCTGTTTCTCAATCTGGCGCTGGATCTGGTTGTGCTCGTGGGACTGTTTAAAAGCGGCCTGCGCGAATACCTGATCGGCGTGGGGCTGCGGTATCTGATGATTCCCATCCTGACGACCGGGGTGGGGATTATTTTGGATCAGAAGTTGGGGGAAAAGGCTTGATTTCTTCTATAATACGCGGTGAGGGGTTATCCTTCACCGCCACATTATCCGCTCTTTCGAGGAGGTAAACGTGTCAGTCCGAAATGTTGTGTTGACCGTTCTTTTTTCAGGGGTCGTTTTTCTGTCCGCGTTTGCGGGGCCGTCGTGTCTCCCCGATTCCGAACGGGTCGCCATCGAAAAGACCCTCCAAACCATCAACGATGAAATCGTCCGCGCGGCCGAATCGTTGGAGGTCGAGAAGATGTTTTCATTCATCCGGGATGACGCCGAGGGGGTGATGATCCGCAACGGCCGATTGATTCTCACCAAAGACGAGGCGTATCGCACGTACAGACAGGGCGTACAGAATCTCCGGAGACTGGAATACCGATTCGACCGTACGGTGATCCATATTCTTTCCCGGGATCTCGCGCTTTTCTTGTGCGAAGGCGTCGCGACCGGAACGACCGGGGAAGGAAACACGTTTCGCGTGCCGTTTGCCCAAACCACCGTGTACGGACTCAGAGACGGGGCGTGGAAGGTCCTTCACGTGCATGCCTCGGTTCCTTCAAGGTAGGAGGGATGGATCGATCGATATTCGGGGTTCCGCGACGGCGCAGTTCAATATTCCCGGTTATCCGCATCCCGGACAGAGACAAAAGGAAATGAAAAAAGCCGGATCGTCCGATCCGGCTTTTTATTGAATTTAAATAGTCCCGAACCTATCGGCTGACCGACAAACCGACCGTGATGACACTGGCGCTCATGTCGTACACGCCCGGCCAGTTCTGATTCACGCCGGACGCATCGAAGACATATTCCCCGGCGCCGATTGATTTCTCGCCGAAAGTGACCCTCTCATAGGCCACGGACAGCATGACACGGCCATAGGTCAGTCCGAGCCCGCCTGTGATAGCGATCCGCGTATTCGGATCCAGGATCGTGGGATTGATGGTGGAGACCGGTGCGGGAGAAGGCACCCGGTAGCCTCCCGCCCTCAGGTCGAGTTTGAATTTTCCGGCATCAACGGCCCGGTATTCCGCGCCCAGGGCGATCTCGATCGTGTTCTCCCAGTCCTGGACCATTTCCCCTTTAGATTTCGTTTCCTGATATTGCAAATCCACTTCGATGGTGTCCCATGCGGCCCAGTTGGTCCATGAAACATCCGCGGTGAGGGTCAGGCGCGGGAAGGGTTTGAAGGCGATTCCCGCCCCGATCGTCGCGGGCAGGGGCAGATCGGCCTCCGCATAATAACGGGACCCCGAAACGCCGCCCGACATCGCCTGTGTGAGCGCCCCCATATTCTGCGCCGTCATGGCGTCTATCTGTTCGGGAGGCAGAGAAGGATCGGAGGCCGCGATGAAGGCGCGCAGGGCGGCCTGATAGGCGCTCTCGGTCTCGGTGGTCAAGCCCGGCAGATAGGCGGTGGTCTCCATGATGCCTTCGAGTTTCAGGGGTGTATAGAAACGGCCGGAGACCCCGATCTGGAGGGCATCGCTGACTCTGAAAAGTGCGCCTGCACTGAACGTCCAGGCGTGGCCTTTCCCCTCGAGGTTGGTTTCCGCGACGAGCCGTCTGTGATCCGGGTTGAGGACCCCGGCGCCCTGAAATACGGAAAGAAGGGGGCTGATACGGGGGTCCATTGCGCTCAGAAGGGGCAGACCGAACTGATTGATTTCCAGGGAGCCGCGTTCGGTATAGCCGACGCCGAACCCGAACGAGATTCGGTCCGTCAGTTCGTAGGCGAAGGTCGGTTGAAAGAAGGCAACTTCATGGTCGCTGTAGGTTTCATGTTCGTCGGACAGGCCGGCTGCGGAATTCCCGTAACCGGACGGCAATCGGAGTAAATCGAATCGGGCGCCCAGGCCGAACGGGGCCATCAGGCCGATGCCGAGGGTGATCCGATCCCTGGGTTGAAAAAAGAAACCCACGGCAGGTACCTGGAAGGTCTGTTCCTTCAGGTTGCGTTTCGTGGTCTGCATGCCAGAGAAATGATAATTCGGATAGGGAGCCGGTTGATAACTGCCTGCCGGCGAGATCAGGCCGTAAGAGACCCCGAAGGTGGTACCGGAAAGCCGGGTCAATCCGGCCGGGTTAAAGAAGAAGGCGCTCCAGTCGTCGGCCAGTCCGCGGGTGGCGCTGCCCATGGCGGTTGTCCGTGCACCGACGGTACCGATCTGTGTGCCGTTGCTCGCGAACAGTGAGGTCGTGAAGAACGCGGCCAGCACAAACCAGATGAAAAACAAACTGCTACGAGTCATCGATCCCTCCGCCAGGTTTATGAATGATATAGTCTTTACGCGATCCCCTTTCGTCCAGCTATGTTTCTCAGGCAGTGGGTAGGGGCATCATTCGGATCCATAAAAAAGAGATTCCCGTCAAATATACAAGAAATCTGGAATTTGTCAACCTGTTTTTCATCAGAGGAACCTCACTAATCCGTCTGCCGGCAGAGTAACACATTTATTCGACTCACATGGCTGCATGGTTCCAGAAAGACGGCCGGAGGCCGTGGTTATCCTGACCCCGCATTTTTCTGAGTCGAAATTGAATTGAAATTCGAAGAATGTAAAATCGAGAAAATGGATTTGTCATGATATCGAGGGTGGTTGAAAACCCGCACCCGCAGGGAAAAACAGCTTGTCCGGTCAAAGAATATTTTGTAAATTTCAACGTGTTCCAAAGGAAGGAGTGAACCGGATCATGCGAAAATCAGTCCCTTTCATGTTATCAATCCTGTTTCTGTTCGGTTCATGTTCTCTCTCGAGATTCGGATGGCGCGTGGAGGATGACCGGGAATCCGGCGCAGCCACGGAAAAGGGGATTGTTGAAGACTGGGATCCGTTTTCATTGGAAGAGAAGGAAATCGACCTTTCCCTGCTCGACACACCCGCGGAGTCCGTCCCCAAAACCGGACCGTCTCCTGCGAAGCCGTCCGC
>DSAP01000198.1 GCA_011046415.1 bacterium
GATCGCCTCGATGATCTGCACGGCCCGGTTCCGCCATGCCGTCCAGGTCGTGTTGTGCGCCTCGTTGTGAATGTCGTACAGCACCCCGGGATTGTCCCGGTACCGGGCGGCGAGGGTCTGCCACATGAACGCGGCCAGCACGTTCGGGATGGGCGGGATTCGCACCGTGGTGTCTTCCCAGTGCAGGTCGATCATGGCGTATGCGCCGGCTTGGTTGATCCAGCCGATCACACGGTCCATGAAATTTAGATAATCCAGGTCGTTGGCGACCCAGTCCTGGTTGAAGGGCAGGCGGATGACCCGCGCCTTCCACTGTGTACAGATGAACCGGATCTCTTCTTCGGAAATCCGGTTGCCGTTCTTATCGTATTCCAGTCCGGACCGGTTGATCCCGCGCAGGATGACGGGGGTCCCGCTTGCGTCCACGATCCGGTTGCCGGACGTGGAGAGCCGCGACAGCCCCTTTTCCTTTTCCGGAGAGACGGGGTCGGATTTCCGACACGCGCTGACGGACAGGAACAGCGCGATGCATGCCAGGACGGACAAACGGCGTCTCCCGCGCGGCGCCATTTCATCCAGTGGAGACAACTTGAATTTCATCAAACAGGGAATCCTTTCCTGTGAAGGGGACGGGATCTTTCCCGCTGCGTGTCTTCCTGCCTCGATCGGGTTAGGAGAAGATTTCCTTACCCTTTCACGCCGTCCCGATTCTCGCATGATCCGGACGAACCATTTCAGGGACCGTCTCCCGTATAAGCGATTTCGACCCGGCCGATCTGCGCCTCCGTGGTCCACGCGATGCGAAACAGGCTGTACTCGCCGCCGCAGGATCCGTGAAACAGGACGGGACGCCAGAAATCGTAATCGCCCCCGCCGGAATCATAGGACACTGGCTCCGAATCCACGGGAACGATGCGGCCGCCGCCGGAGGAAACGGAGAGGTCCAAACCTGCCGCATCCGCCGGGAAAAAGGCGTATATCCGGAAGGACCTGATTCGGCCCCCGACCCGGTAGACGAGTGCGTCGCCACGCGATCCGTAAATGCGGTGCGCGTCTTCCCTGAATTGCCTGGTTGCGTCCGTCCTCAAGCCCGGCGCGCCTTCCTTTCCGGCGACGTGCGTGAAATCCTGGAATTCATCGATGAGAAACCGGTTTTCCACGGTCACCGGCCCTTCTATGTTCGATGCCTGCGAAAGACCGGCTGCATTGACCGCGAAGACGCGGTAAAAATAGGTCCCGCCGGTTTCCGCGTCTGTGTCGTGAAAGAGCGGACGGTACTGGACCGCCGTCTCGAGGACCCGCTCCCCGACGGTCTCCCAGGGCCCTTCCCGGGATTGCGAACGCTGAACCTGGCAGGCTTCCGCACCGGCCGACCCGCGCCACGTGATATGGCCCTGATCCGGAATCGGAAGCAGTGCGGGCGCGGCCGCAGGGAGGGGCGGAGGAACCGTCATGCCGCGGATGGCGAACGCCTTTTCCTGGAGCAACCGGCAGAGCCCGATTTCTTCGTAGGCGTCGCCGGTTTCGAATCCGGGCCAGAGATACGCCTTGTACCGGTCTCCGCCCCAGGGTTCGGAATGCCAGTAGAATCCGCCGTCCCGGTTTCGGAAACGCAGGCTCCAGATCAGCGCGCCCGCGATGTTTTCATCCATCACCGTGTCCAGGACTTTGCGTACGCCTCCGGGCTCGATGAAACCGAATTCTCCGATAAAATACGGCTTTTCCCGGCGCGCCAGCGTCGCGCTTTCCCGGATATGGCCGATCATCCCGTCCGGGGTTTTCTCGTAGTGATGCGTGGTGAGGATATCCGTGTATCGGGACTCCACGGACTCCTTCCTGAGCCGGGTGGTGTGAAAGCCGTCGATGACCAGATGGTTCGGATCGAGTCGCTTGATGAATGCGGCGATCGAATCGGTCCAGGATTGGGGACATTGCAGTTCGTTTCCCGTCTCCCATGCGAAAACGGCCCTGTCGTCCCGGTACCGGAGGCCCGTGTGGACGTTCCGGCGATTCAACAGATAGGCGATCGTCTTCTTGAAATCTCCGATCACCTCCGGATCCGTCCAGAACGCCTCCCTCGGTTTGCCGCGGAAGGCCGCATATTCCGAGACGCCGCCGAACCATTTCCAGTTTTCCACAAAGGGAATGATGACGCGAACGCCGGTCTCGTTCGCGACCTGAAGGACACGGTCGAGCGCCTGAAACGCTTCCTCATTGAAGCGTCCCGGCCCCGTCACATGACGCGGCATGTCCGGCGTGTCCTGGTCGCGCCGTACCGAGAGTGTGTAGATGCGGACCACCCGGCCACCCGACCGGCGCACGGCTTCGAACGCATCGCGGATCTCGAATTCGTCCGGGAGCCGCCAGGGATTAACCTGACCGAACGTGAGATGGTCCTCAATCAGGTGAAGGTTCGGCACGTTCCAAGAGATGAAACGCACCTCATAGTCGCCTTCCAGTAGCCGGTCGCCGGACCGGGTAATAAATTCATGGAAGAGAGACTCTCCCGCGACCGGTGGCATGCAGGCAAAAACGATCAGCGCGAAGCGTTGAAAGCGACGCATATTGATCTCCCGTTCAATGGATGGGGACGCCTTTCCAATATAGAAAACCGCATTCGAAAGTCAAGGATTCTTTCTCGGATTGTTCGCTTGCGGGAATCCCCGGTTCGGCGGGAACAGACAGGTAAGATGGAATATTTCTAATAGCCCGTTTCTTTTTTTCTGCCGTTCAGCCGTTTCCAATAGACGTATCTGCAAGTTTATCAAGGGTTGGATCCGTTGAAGTTTCGTCCCCGAAAAGACTTGAATTTGGAATATTTAAGGTTATATTACGGAAGAACGCAGAGAACGGTGTCATCTAACTTCGGGATGTCCTATGCAGATTTCTGGCTTGCGGTTCGGCGGCAAACTGCTGGAACTGGTCGAATTCCCGGTGGCCCGGTCACTGACCGGGGCGGCGACCCTGGATGAAATACAGGCCATGCTGGACCGGCATGGAAAGGTCGTGGTCAAACCCTTCTTTTACGGGGGCGTGGGCAAGAAAGGCCGTGCGGGTCTCATCCGCATCGCGGAAAACCTGACCGACGCGATGAAGGCGAAGGAAGAGCTCTATTTCGCCACGCACACCTGGGCCGGCCGTACGGTCCGTTCGAACGGCATCCTGTTCGAGGAATTCGTCGAATCCGACATCGAGGTCTATTTCAGCATCACCACCTCGACCCGCCTTCGCAAGCCCATCTTCACGATCTCCCCGCACGGCGGGACCGAAATCGAGGCCCTCCCTCCGGACAAAAAACGCGCGGTCTGGATTCATCCGTTCATCGGGATCAAGTCATTCGACCTCACCAACAACCTCAACGAACTCGCGTGTCCGGAACAGTACATCTCTCCCCTGGTGCAGCATCTGCCCAAACTCTGGTCCCTCTACGACGATTACGGACTGACCACACTCGAAATCAACCCCATCCGGATGCGGCGCGAAAACAACCGGTTCGTGCCGGTCGCGTGTGACCTGCGGGCGGCGTTCGACCAGGACAATCCGGCATGGCGCCGGCTGGAACTGCCCGAGACGATCTTCCAGTCCGAAGTCACGCCGTTCGAATCGGAGATCAACCGGCTGCGCACCTATCAGGGACAGAGCGACGTGCTCGAGCTGAATCCCGACGGGTCGATCATCCCCTTCATGTTCGGGGGCGGCGCCAACACGGCGGCCACGGAAATCCTCGGGAAAAAGGCGGTCTTCGCCTCCGATTTCGGGGGTAATCCGCCCTATGAGAAGATGTACGCCATCAGCCGGACCGTCTTCAAACACTGGTACGACAGGGCCAACATGATTCTGGTGATCGGCGGCAAGGCCAACAACACCGACATCTATGTCACCTTCAAAGGCATTTTCGACGCGTTGCGCGACCATGCGGCGAAGAACGGCAAACGGCCCCTCTATGTGGTGGTCGGCCGGGGCGGACCGAATCTGATCCGCGGGATGTTTTACGCGAAAGACATCCTGGAGCGGCTGAAGCTCCCCTACCGGATGTTCGGCCATGATTCGTCCATGATCGGCGTGCTCGAATACGCCAAACGGATCGACGACTGGTGGGCCGCCAAAGGCCGGACGGAGTTCGCAAGGAAAGTCTCCTGATCTACCCGAAAACAGGAGCCGTCATGAGACAGCTTGAAACCAAACCCTTCGACTATTTCGTGGGAATCTATTCCCTCGAAGAGCTCGTTACCCGCAAATCGCGCGTGTGTGTGATCAACATCCTCGGCAACGAGAGCCGGAAAGTCACGCCCGTCTCTCACGAGTACAGCGGGGGCAATGTCGTGGCCGGCGTCCAGTACGGCCGGCACGGCGTCCTCGAGACGCGGATCGGCGACATCCCGGTGTACAGTAGCGTACGGGACGTGATGAAACAGGGCCACGGATTCGACATCGGCGTCATCTATCTGCCGCCCGCCGCGGTCAGCCAGGCCGTGTGGGAACTCGTCCGGTACAACAAGGACCTGAAACGAATCGTGACCATCACGGAAAAAGTATCGGTGCGCGATTCGATGCTCAGCCGGTACATCTGCCAGGAATCCGGCGTGGATCTGATCGGCTGCAACTGCCTCGGCATCGCGAATGCCTGGGACCAGGTGCGGGTGGGCGGGGCGCTCGGCGGGGACAATCCCGCGGAATCGTTGAAAAAGGGATCCGTCGCCATCCATTCGAATTCCGGAAATTTCACCACGACCATCGCCAATTATCTGAATATGGCCGGATTCGGAATCTCCACCGCGGTCAGTTCGGGCAAGGACGTCTATATCCATTTTGCCGCGGCGGAATTCCTCTACGCGGCGCAGAACGATCCCCGGACCAAGGCCGTGGTGCTCTATGTCGAACCCGGCGGCTATTATGAGAAACAGGCCATCGAATGGATCCGGGAACGCCGGTTCGGTTTCAACAAGCCCGTCATCGCCTGTGTGACCGGACGGTGGAAGTCGGCGATCGCCCGGCCGTGCGGCCATGCAGGTGCCCTGGCCGGCAGCGGTGACGATGCCGAAACCAAGGAGAGGTGGTTCGACGAATTTTTCGAGACGCCGGTTTTCGACCCCGAAAATCCTGTGGTGAGCAAAAGGGGCGTGCGGGTGGCCTCCATCCAGCACATCCCGGACGCCATGCGCGCCGTGTTCGGGAAAATCGATGAAAAGCAGGACTTCGAGGCGAGCGGCGACCTCTCGCTCAAACCCTGGATCGAAGACAGATTGGTCAGGCTACCCCCCGCGCTCGCGATCCCGGCCGTACGCGCGATTCCTCCTTATGACGTGCAGATCACGGAGATTAACAAACACATCGGCGCGAATGTGATGCGCCAGAACATGCGAAACAAATCCGGGGCCTCCCGCATCGATCCCGAGACCCATGTCGCGGTGCTGAACGACCGGTCCGTCCTCGAACTCTCCAGGCATGGATTCGAAGAGAATCTCTATTACGCACTCGCCAGGGTCATGCCCGGCAGGCGGGATATCCGGTTGATGAATCTCCTTTTGAACCTCTTCCTCCGCATGGAGACGGAAGCGGTGGAATCCGGCGATGCCGTGCGCGACGGCGCGACACCCAATGCCGCAATCGCGTCACAGGTCGCCCGGATCGGAGATTCTCCCTTCCTCCGTAAAATCAGGGAGTACAGCCGACTGCTCACCGATCTCGCACGTGAATTCGGCATGCAGGACAACGACAAGGATAATCCGGACCTCGAAAGCCTGATCCCCGACCGGCTTCTTACCCGCGGAATCCCGGAGCAGGACGACCTGTTCGCTCCGCTGCTCGAGGAAGTCCGAGAACATGCCAGACCCCGCCCTCCCCTGAAGCTGTGCCGTCATATCCTCGACCTGGCGCAGGTCAAAGGGCTCACGGTCCGTGATCTCCCCGAATTCCTCGTAGCCGCGATCTCCGTGAACCTGTTCTGGAATCCCATGCTCGAGAAACGCATACACCGGCAGGTGGCTGAGGAGGCCGCCGCCTATCTGTTTGCCGTTTCCCGTATCGTGGCCGCATCCGTCACGGACCGGAAGACGAACCGGTACTGGGCGAAACTCCTCAAGCCGGGCGCAGTCTCCCCCGCGGCGGACTTCACCGGGACGGTGTTCCGCCTGCTTTTCAACCGGAAACCCACAGGGGCGGAGCTGGATGAACTCCGTTATCTGCTCGGCCTCACCGTGACCAACGGGCCCGGAACCCTGTCGGCCAAGGGCGCGAAGGAATCGGTCAGCGCGCGGAACCATATCGCGACGGCCTATGCCGGATTCCTGACCAACACGGGCCTCGCCCATGGCGGCAACGGTTTCGAGGCGGTGGCATTTCTGCTTGAACAATTCCGGGAGGTGGATTTGCCCGATCCCGCCCTCCGTCCCGAGACCCTCGACCTGACCGCCCTCGCCAATCGGACGGCCAGGACGTACCGGAATTACAAGCAGGAGGCCAAAGAGAAGGGCGAATTGGACTACAAGCGCATCCCGTGCATCAACCATCCCGTGTTCAAAGGCAACGAGGTAAACACCGATCCGCGCGAGGATTTTATCCGCAGGGAACTCGCGGAAAAGGGCATCGGCAATGTGTTCCTGGATTTCTATCATGAACTGGTCCGGGAGCTGTTCAACGAGGGAGTCACGAACAATGTATTCTGCGTGAACGTGGATGCGGTGCTGGCCGTGATCGCCCTCAAGTTGATCTGGGACGACCTGCGGTCCGGGCGGCTGAACCCGAAGCAGGTCCAGGATCTCGTGTTCATCCTCTTCATCCTCGGCCGGTCGGTTGGGACCACGGCCGAGATCGCCGATCACCGGGTGCGCGGCCAGGACATGGACTGCCGCACGCCGGAAAAAGAATTGACGTTCGTGATGTAATCGGTCCGGACGGATCCTTTTTCGGCGGGGAAACGGTGGTTTTTCCCCGCCCCGGGGCCCACGAAAGAGGATCGTGAAACACGGATTATACGCACTTCAACGGGCGTCTTGACGCTTATTTTTTTATTCCGGAAAAGCATTCGATGGGCACACAGACCGGTGAACTCGCAGCCCTGGCCACGGCTGTCTTCTGGACGATCACGGCGCTCTCCTTCGAACAGGCGGGCACACGGGTCGGCTCCCTGGCCGTCAACTGGATCCGCCTCGTCTTGGGGGTGTTCTTCCTCACGCTCTATTCCGGCGTCTTCAGGGGACGGTTTCTGCCGCTGGATGCCACCCCCGAAATCTGGTTTTGGCTCTCCCTTTCCGGGATGGTGGGATTTGTGTTCGGGGGATCTTTGTCTGTTCAAGGCGTTTGTGCTGGTGGGGTCGCGTGTCGCGATGCTCATCATGGCGCTGGTGCCGCCCCTCACGGCGGTCATGAGCCGGATTTTTCTGAACGAGAACCTGACACCGCATCATCTCTGCGGCATGGGACTGACGCTGGCCGGAATCGCGCTGGTCGTCCTCACCCCGGGCGAAATATTCGGGGAAAAAAGGCTACGGTTTTCCCACCCCCTCGCAGGCGTCCTCCTCGCTTTCGGCGGGGCGCTGGGTCAGGCGGGTGGGTTGGTGATCTCCAAATACGGCATGGGCGACTATGATGCCTTCGCCGCCACGCAGATCCGTGCGATCGCGGGTCTCGCCGGATTCACCCTGCTCTACAGCGTTTCAGGCAAATGGGGGCACGTATCCAGGGCCCTGCGTCACGGATCCGGCATGTGGTTTGTTCTGCTCGGCGCATTTTGCGGCCCTTTTCTCGGCGTCTCCTTTTCCCTCCTCGCGATACAACATACCCTGGCCGGCGTGGCTGCGACCATCATGGCGATCGTGCCTGTCCTAATCATCCCGCCCGCCGTACTCATTTTTCATCAAGGGTGACGCTCCGGGAAATCTTCGGTGCGCTCCTCGCCGTGAGCGGTGTGGCCCTGATGTTTCTCTGAGGACAATGATTCCATCTTGTCCGGATTGACTGGATTGACACCCGGCTCCCCAGGCCGACATCTTTTTTATTCTTCTGTCAGGACCCCGGGAACCCCGGGACTCCCAGGCAGGTTTTTCTTAATGTGCGGTTCTTGACATTGTGAATCGGATTTGGTAACTTTTCAGGCGATACAATGGACTGTTGATCCGGAGGACCTGATGCGAAACCGTCTCGTTATCCTTTATATCCTGATGATCGGCCTCCCCTGCTTTTCCAGGGCACGCGTCGAATTCCTCACCCCGAAACGGATTGATTTCGGAGACGTGCAGGAGAACGAACAGCTCCGCGGAGAAATCCTTTTCGTGAACCGCGGCGACGAAGAAGTGACGGTCCATCGGATCCAGGCCACCTGCGGATGCACCGTGACCGAGCTGTCACGAAACACCTATGCGCCCGGGGACACGGCATCCATCCCGTTCATACTCAACACAACCGGTTTCAGGGGTGTGATCCGAAAAAACATCATCGTCCATTTCAAGACTCCCGGCATTCCCAACGAAAACGTGACGCTCCAGGCCAGAATACAGACGGCCCTGGAGATGGTCCCCTCTTACATCAATTTCCCGCACATCACGGTCAATCCCGACACGGTCCTGACCCAGTATGTCAAATTCGGAAGCCAATTGGAAAAACCCATCCGGATTACTTTGAACAGGCCGCAGGGTGGGACATTCCGCGTCATCCCGGAAACATTCACCATCCCTCCCGAAGAAACTTTCCTGGTGCGCATTGAACTGGTCCCCGGGGAATCCGGACGGCAAACCGAGACCCTGACCTTCGACACGGATCTCGAAGAGAAACCACGGCTTTTCCTCTCGGTATCCTCCGCCGTCAGACCCGTGGTCCGATGAGAACCCTCTGGATGAAATCCGCCCTCATCGCGGCAGGATCCCTGCTCGCGGGGATCCTGACCAATGCAATGAATCCGTTCGGGATCACCCTCGCGGACCTCGCCGTCCATCTGCGAGGGACGACGACGCAGAAAATATCCATCGAAGAAGCCTTCTTTCTCCTCGAAGATCCTGCTACGATTTTTCTGGATGTCCGCCGGGATGGTGAATTCCGGATCGATCATGTCCCCGGGGCGGTCTCGCTGTATCCGCCGGGCGCCGTCCGTCTGCTTCGGCCTCCGCCGGAGAGGGAGGCCGTGCGCCTCATCCTCTACGATTTCGGTGGACGCGGTCCGGCCGTGCGGAAGGCGTTTTGGACCCTGCGGCGCGCCGGCTTCCACGGTGTGTTCGCCCTCGAAGGGGGTTTTGCGGCCTGGCTCGACCGGGGCTATCCCGTCCGGGAAGGAGACGTGTATTGAGCGGAGGATGGCGATATATCGCCCGCCGGGTCCTGGGCCTGGGATTCGGATTTCTGCTCCTGTTCGCGGCGATGGACAAACTCCTCTATCCCGCCGTCTTTGCGGAGTCCGTGGAAAACTACCAGGTCATCGGCGCCGGGTTGAGCCTGTTTGTCGCCGTGTGGCTTCCGGCCTTCGAGGCCCTGCTCGGTCTCCTGCTGGTCGCGGGAGTCTGGAGACGTGAGGCGGCGTTTCTCAACGCGGCGCTCATGACCGGATTTTTCATCCTGATTGTCCAGGCGTTTATCCGGGGACTCGATGTCGAATGCGGTTGTTTCGGCGCGGGCAGTTCCTCCATCGGATTTTGGAAATTGCTCGAGAATGCGGGACTGGCGGCCGCCGCATTCATCCTGTTCCGGATGGAGGCGGGAAGAACGTCCTCTCCCGAAACCTTCCCCTGATTTCATTGCGGACAAAAGAACGGGAGTAATCATGGAGGACGCGACGGTCCGGGTCCCCTTCGATCTGCTTGTGAATTTCATGAAGGATGTATTGATCCGCTACGGCGTGCCGGCCGACGACGCCGCCGTCTGTGCGGACGTGCTGATCGCCTCGGACAAACGCGGCATCGACTCACACGGCGTCGGGCGCTTCAAACCGATTTATCTAGACCGGATCAAGACCGGACAGATCCGCCCGACAACCCGTTTCGAAGTCGTGCGCGAGACCCCCGCCACGGCCGTGGTGGACGGTCACAACGGCATGGGCCAGGTAATCGCAAAAGAATCCATGCGGCTGGCCGTCGACAAGGCCGCCAATACGGGGATGGGCATGGTGGCCGTGCGCAACTCCAACCATTATGGCATCGCGGGTTATTATGCGCTCATGGCGGTCGAAGCGGACATGGTGGGACTGGTGGGCACCAATGCGCGTCCGTCCATCGCGCCCACATTCGGCACCGAAGGGATGCTGGGTACCAACCCGATCACCTTCGGCATGCCCACAGACGAAGACTTTCCCTTTGTGTTGGACTGCGCCACCTCCGTCACCCAGCGCGGCAAGATCGAGGAATACGCCCGTCTGGGAAAAATGACACCCGAAGGGTGGGTCATCGGCGAAGACGGGCGATACCGCACGGATACGGAGCAGATACTCAGGGATCTGGTCACAGGCACGGCCGCGCTCGTACCCCTCGGGGGCATGGGAGAAGAAACAGCGGGGTACAAGGGATACGGATACGCCGCGGCAGTCGAAATCCTCTCGGCCGCGCTGCAGGGCGGGGCGTTTATGAAGCAATTGACCGGATTCGACGGAAACGGGAATCCGGTTCCTTACCGGCTCGGCCATTTCTTCATCGCGATATCCATCGAAGCCTTCACGGATCCGGCGGCTTTCCGGCAGACCGCGGGTGACATCCTGCGCGGTCTGCGTGCGTCGCGGAAGATGCCCGGCGCGGAACGCATCTACACGGCGGGGGAAAAGGAACATCTGGCCTGGCTGGAGCGGAAGGAACGGGGGGGCGTGGTCATCGATTCCGTGCTCCGTGGGCAGCTCGTCACCCTGCGGGACGAATGCGGCCTGAACCGGTACCGTTTCCCTTTCGAGTCCTGATCCGTCGTGTCCCGCGGGAAAACGGGATCCCGCTCACTCCTTCGTCCATGGCGGGTCGGAGGAGATCATGTTTATCCGGAAAGGAAATGAAGATGAAATTCATCCTGCTTCTCATGCTGTGGGCGATCCTCATGGCCCTGTCCTGGCCGATCGCGCTGCTGCTGTTTCTCCTCTGGCCCGTCCTCTGGCTGCTCTCCATCCCGTTCCGCATCGTGGGCGCGGCCATGGAAGCCCTGCTGGCGCTGGTCAAGGCGCTGCTTTTCCTTCCCGCGCGCCTGCTCGGCGGAAAAGAGAAAAAGGGATGATCCTCCGTCCGGAACCCGTGCGATGAAACTTGTCGAATGCGTCCCGAATTTCAGCGAGGGGCGGGACCCGGAGAAAATCGGCCGGATCGCCTCGGCGATCCGTTCCGTCCCCGGAATCCTGTTCCTGGATGTGGACTCCTGCCGCGACGCAAACCGGACGGTGATGACGTTCGCCGGAGAACCCGGGGCGGTGCTGGAGGCCGCGTTCCGGTCTGTCCGTACCGCAGCGGAGGTGATCGACATGCGGTCGCACCGGGGCGCGCATCCGCGTATCGGGGCTGCGGATGTCTGCCCCCTTGTCCCGCTGACGGACATGACCCTCTCTGAATGCTCGGATCTGTCCCGTATTTTGGGAAAACGCATCGCGGATGAACTGAACATCCCCGTCTACCTCTACGAGGCGGCCGCGGTCCGCCCTGAGCGGCGCCGGCTGGCGGATATCCGCCGCGGCGGATACGAAAGGCTTCGGGAGAAGCTGGAAGATCCGGCCTGGTTCCCGGATTTCGGAGAACCGGTCTTCAATCCCCAGGCCGGGGCCGCCTCGGTCGGGGCGCGGAACCTTCTGGTCGCATATAACGTGAATCTCGATACAAAGGATGCCCGTATCGCACGGGAGATCGCCGGAGAAATCCGCGCCAGCGGCGGAATCAGGCGGGACCGGAACAGCATCCGGACGCGGACCCCCGGCCTCTTCAAATCCTGCCGGGCGATCGGATGGATGCTCGAAGAAGAGGGACGGGTGCAGGTTTCCACCAATCTGACGGACTTCAGGGAGACGCCGCCGCATGTCGTGTTCGGGGCTTGCACGGAAATGGCGGCCGCGCGCGGCGTGCGTGTGACGGGAAGCGAGGTGGTGGGGCTGGTCCCGCTCGAGGCCCTGCGCATGGCGGGACGCCATGATCTGGGATTGCGGAGTAATGATAAAGGGGTGGCGGACCGCATCCTGATCCGGACCGCCGTCGAGACCCTGGGATTGAATGATCTGAAACCGTTCGATCCCGAACGGAAAATTCTGGAATACCGCCTGGGGATGCGGGACGCCTTGTGAAATCCTCGCGCCGGGCGTGTCCGTTTATGGAGGCGGACAGCCCCCGGATGCGTCAGGATACATTGAAAAGGAGGGTTGCACGGAAAAAGTATTTTCTATGAGACAATGTTTTCTTAAACTGAAACCATCGGATTTAATAAACATCAACCAGGAGGAGGAAATCATGTTCAAATTACGCAAGCGGATGGTTTTCACGATCGCGTTCACGTTGTTCACCGCATCCCTCTTTGCGGATGTGTATCTGAAACAGAGGATGCTCCAGCCGGACGCCAAAGACAAGAAAGACGCCGAACAGATTCATGAGACCTGGATCACGCCGACGAAGGTCAGGACCAATACCGGCGATCACTCGAGCATCTTCGATGTCGAGAAAAACCTGCTGATCAACCTCGATCATTCTAAGAAAAAATACATGGAAATCCCGCTCGACTTTTCGAGTGCCGTGGCAGCGGACCCGCAGGCGGAGAATCTGCCCGCCTTCATGAAAAACATGATGAAGATGGAGGTCTCGATCCGTCCGACCGGTGAAGAGAAACAGATCGGTGAATGGGCATGCCGGAAATATCTCCAGACCCTGAAAATGGCCATGATGACTTCGGAAAGCGAAATCTGGGCCTCTGAAGACATCCATGTCGACATAGAAGTTTACAGGAAGTTCTCGGCCGCCCTGATGGCGAGCCAGCCCGGCTTCTATAAGCTGCTCGGGGACATGATGAAGGAATCCGAGAAGATCCGGGGCATCCCCGTGCTGCAGATCACCAAAA
Source organism: bacterium (assembly GCA_011046415.1). Lineage (GTDB taxonomy): Bacteria > Zhuqueibacterota > QNDG01 > QNDG01 > JABMRT01 > DSAP01. Next base: position 12,985 of record DSAP01000198.1, read on the forward strand.
GCAAGGTGATGGGAAAAACCATGGAGACCACGACGGAACTGATCGAGGTCAAGGATGTGGAAACGCCCGCCGATCTGTTCGTCGTCCCGCCCGGTTATAAGAAGGAAAAATTCAAGGCGGAATGAGAAACGGGACTCAGGGACCAAAGATTCGTCGGGCCGGCTGATCGCCTGAATTGAATTCCGTTTCTGTTTTTGATTTTAGGTAAAGGTTCACTAAACGGTGTCCAACAATAACGAAGGAGGGAGAAGATGAAGAAGGCCCTGCTGGCCGTCTTGTTGGTGATCTCGGTGATCGCATCGGTGCAGGCCGATGTTTATCTGAAGCAGAAGGTCACGCAGTCCGGCATGCCGGGGATGGGACAGGCCGGTCCGGGCGGCACTGAAATCCATGAAATCTGGATCTCGCACGACAGGATCCGGACGGACATGGGCACGCAAACGACGATCATCGACCTGAAAAAAAGCCGCATCGTGATGATCAACCATCCCGAGAAGAGTTATTCGGAGATGCCCATGAATCTGTCCGAGGCGTTCGCGGGACAGCTGGGTTCCGGAGACGACGGAGATGCTGCCGGAATGCAGGAAATGATGCAGGCCATGATGAAGATGGAGATGACCGTTCAGCCGATGGATGAGAAGAAAAACATCGGGACATGGAATTGCCGGAAATACATCCAGACCCTGAAAATGGCCATGGGCACCATCACGACCGAGGTCTGGGCCACGGAGGACATCCGGATTGATCCGGCCCTCTATCAGAAATTCACCACGGCCATGATGGCCCGGCAGCCGGGCATGGCCGGATCGCTGGAGGCGATCCAGGAAGAGCAGAAAAAAATCAAGGGCGTGCCCGTGCTCCAGAAGGCATCCGGGCAGATGATGGGGATGCAGTTCGAGATGACCACCGAACTCCTCGAAGCAAAGGATTCCACGGCGCCCGAAAACCTCTTCGCCGTTCCAGACGGCTACCGGAAAAAATTCTACCTGGAGAACGATTAATCTCCCGAACGCAGGATTCAGGCCGCGTCAGGATGGTGGAACTATCCTGGCGCGGTTTTTTTATCTCTCTCCCCTGAAATCTGTACGGACGCACTCAGCCATCCGACTTCTTCTTTTTTTGGTTTTTTTCCGTGTTCTCCGTGTTGCTTCTTTTTCATCCTCCCCGGACGCCGCCTTTCCCATCCAATATCCGGCATTATTTTCCCCAAGCAAAAACATCTGACCAAATAGGCAATAATTGCCCTTTCAGGGCGGAACACCATTATCATCCGAATCTTGTAAGTTCATGTTATTAATTAGATTGAATAGATCATTTCAATCCTGGCACGGTGCTTGTCTTATCCCGGCTCAGAGGGTTAGTAAAAAAAGGCAGTCGCCATGCGCATCCAAAAC
>DSAP01000202.1 GCA_011046415.1 bacterium
CGGACGGAGAGGGCATTCCCATCGAGGAACGGGACGGATCCGAGATCGCGGAGGGGTTCGGGGTCCGCACCGTGCCGGAGGGTGTGCCGCTGTTCAATCCGGCGTTCGACGTGACGCCGCATGTGCTGATTTCCGCGATCGTGACGGAGGAGGGCGTCCTCAGGCCGCCGTTCGACGCGGGGATAAGGGGGTTACGGGTTTAGAGTTGAGAGTTACGAGTTGAGAGTTGGGAGTACAGAGTTTCTTTCGCTGTGAGGGAGTTTGACTCCCGAACAGGAAATGTGCATGAATGGGTTTTCTTCCCCGCGGTGAGTCTGACTTGCTCCCGGCGGGGATTTTATTTGAAAATTCATAAAGAATTGTCATTCTGATCCCGCCGCAGGCGGGGCGAAGAATCTCTGCCTGCGGAATGTTATGTGGGCACGGATCCTTCGCTCGCCCGCCTATGGCGGACTCTCTCAGGATGACAAATGGGATGACAAGTTTCCGCGGGCGGCTGGATGAATCCCGGTCATTTGCGCAGTTTCCACGGATTTTCACCGTCCGGGATGAGACGCTGGAAGTAACACAATAACAAAAAATTAGAGTCATCCGTTGCCGTCTTATTTCCGGTTTGGTACGCAAGTTGCTTTTGGTCCCGGCAGCACGATGGCTCTCTCTCCTGCCGGGGCGCAACAAGGGGGATCAAAGCGGTTCCGGGTTTGCGGTTCTCCGGTTTCTCCACCCTCCTGACACGGGCCGTTTTCCAAAAGGAAAACGGCCTTTTATTTTGCGTAAACATTTGCTATATTTCACCATGAATCGGTAATTCTTGCCGCGCCTTTTCACACGGCCGGTTTGAGGGCGTGAGCCCATGGATTTGGATCTTTGTTTTTTATGGGATTAAGACTCGGCGACCGGGTGCCGCAGGCGGTGAATTACGTGGCCTGATATTTGCTTATACGGCTTCGTACGTTGCAGAACATCTCTATCGAAGTATAGAAGTATACAGGAACAAGCGGTCGCGGATTTCGTTTGAATATTATCGAGGGATTTTTTCAATCAACCCCGGGTTGAAGGAGGGCAGTCAAATGAAAAAATGGATACTGTTTTCGGCCATGGCGGTTCTTCTCGCCTGGACGGCTGCGGCACACGCGGCGGGGATCGTATTTACCTTTGAAAACGGTCAAATCACGGGCGATACACCAAAATATTATGAATTTGATATTTATGTCGCGGCCTCTGAGAACACCAAGATTGGATCGTGTATTGCATATGTTAATTATAACACAACGGGATTCGGTAATTCAATTGAGGCGAACGGAAAAGTCACGGCTACAAGGGGTACATTGGTTACCAGTGGAGCTGTGTATGATGGTCCTAAATTAAACGACAATACAACGACAAAATTAGCCGTCACAATCGATTACACGTCAGGTGATCCGACTTACGGGGCGGATTTGGGTGTTACCCCGCAACAATGGGCGCATATCAAAATCGAAATCTCCGACCCGAATACGAGCGCAGGACTGTCATTTGATCAAACTATGATGGCTGCAGGTGCGTGCAAACAATCCGATAACAACTATTACGATCCCGTCGTCGCGATGGACACAGACGACTCCTCGCTTCCGGTGCAGATGGCGGGGATCGCGGCCACGGCGGCCGAGGGCCGGGGGGTCATCCTTTCGTGGCAGACCGAGAGCGAGGTCGACTGCGCGGGGTTCCATGTCTGGCGGAGCGACGACCGGGAGGGCCGGTATAACCGGCTGACGACGCAGATGATCCCGGGCGCGGGCAACACCTCGAGCCGGCAGGAATATGCATACACCGACAGGCAGGTGACGGCCGGCGAGGAATACTGGTATCAGGTCGAGGAGATTGCGCTGGACGGCAAGAGCACGTTTTTCGGGCCGATCCGGGCCGAGGGCGTGTCCGCGGTGCCGGTCGCGTACAATCTGTCCCAGAATTATCCGAACCCGTTCAATCCCGAGACCGCGTTCCACTATGATCTGCCCGAGACCTCTCCGGTGCGGATCGCGGTGTACAGCCTGATCGGCCAGCGGGTGGCCACACTCGTTCATGAGATCCAGGAGGCCGGCCGGTATGATGTCATCTGGGATGCCCGGGATTCCGGAGGCAATTCGGTTCCGAGCGGGATTTATTTCCTCGTGATGGATGCGGGGAAGCATCATCAGGTGCGCAAGATGACGATTCTGCGCTGAGCGGCGCGTCAGTTTTGATCATGTCTGAATACGGGGCGGCCTGACGGGTTTTCGAACAGGCCGCCTTTCTTTCATTGCAGGACGAGTTCATTTAAAGAGGTGTTATGGAGCCCGGTAGACTGCGCCGATCAGGGGGAAGGGTTTTTCTTGCGGTCTGCATGGTTTTGGCGGGTGTCGTTTCCGGCGGGGCGCAGTTCCCCGAATACGGAACCAACCCGTTTGTGTTCGAAATCGCCGAGATGCCGTACGGTGACGGTTATTGGTGGCCGGCCTGGGGTGATGACTTCCTGGTCGCGGATGTGGATGGCGACGGCCTGCCGGATTATCTGTTCCGTTCGGAGACTCATCTATATGCCTACAAGCATGACGGCACGCCGATGGGGGGTGAATATCCGCTGGCAATCAAGAGCCCGAATCGAAACGGTGGGGCCAAGTTCGGTATTGCTGAAGTGAACGGACAAATCATGCTGGTGGCGATTGATGCTGAGGACACTTCAAATCCCATTCACATTTTTTCTGCCGCTACCGGTGTGTTTCAATATAAATACCCGGTACCCGATCTCGGCACAAACCAAAAAGTCGGTCATATCGTGGTCGCGAATCTGCAGGGTAAAGGAGATAGTGATGTTGTAGTCCAGACTGTTGATATCGAACAAGAAGGTTCGAGATATTATTATATTAATCGTAGTATTATAGCGATGGACCTGATTACCGGTGTTGTACTTTGGAGACATAATCAAAACAGGTCATCCCCGCCACTTTATGAAGGGTACTGGGGTGTGGCGCACGGCCCGCTGATGGTCGCGGATGTGGATTTCGACGGCCGGGACGAGGTAGTTGGAGGTTCTTTTGTTGGTCATAATGGAACACTAAATAATCTGGGTTTTCAAAATTATGAGTCCAATTGGGTTGATGAATCACCGTCTTATGTTGATCATTTAGATGCGGTTTCTGTCGGCGATTTTGACCCGTCAAAAAAAGGATTAGAATGGGTAGTTCCACAAGAAGACAACTATAATAAATTATCTAATTTAAATTATAAAGATCCGACATATTATACGATTATGTTTTCGTGGGAAAGCATGCAGGTTGAATGGCAACAGAGACCGTCATCCTTAATGGGGTCTACTGATTTTATTGCTGTAAACGATTATGAGCCACAGAATGTTGCCATCGGCAATTTTGATTCCGGCCGTTCTGGAAGGGAGATTTGGAACCGGTCCAGAATGGGTAGATATAACAATCCGGATATTTCACAGCATCCCTGGGTCTACGACATATCCGGCGATCTGATCGCTCATTACCGTATGGCCGATGTATTGCCTGCAGGTTTCAATTCGATCGATCCTCTCAATAACGAAGGCCTCGAGATGATCTGGACGATCGACTGGGAAGGGGGAGAGAAGGATTATATCGCGGCCAAGGCGCGGCATGTGAAGGGCAACGTCGGGGTGTTCGATGCGATGACGGGGTCTTCGGTGTGGCACACGGGCTCGGACGCGGGCGCGTCCTATCCCCCGGTCCAGGCGCACATGATCTACGTGGCGAACGTGGCGGGCGACTGGCGCGAGGAGATCATCGTGTGCGACGTGTCCACGACGCCGCCCCGGATCCTCGTCTTCCAAAACGACGCGGCCAATCCCCATCCCCCGAAACAGACCCAGTGGGAAGACCCCCTGTACCGCCGCCTCAAGCACAACTGGAACTACTATTCCCCCGGAAGCTATACCCGCCCCGCGCCGGTGCGTCTCGATCTCCGCGTGTTCCTCGAAGGGCCGTATCTCGCCGCGTCCGGCACGATGCGGACCGTCCTGTGCGATTCCAATTGGATGCCTGCCCAGTCACCCTTTGAAGAGGATCCGGTGGAAGTCGGTTCGATCCCGGATTCCGTCGTGGACTGGGTGCTGATCCAGCTCCGCAAGGAAGCCGCGGGCGATGCGGTGATCTCGCAGAGCGCCTTCCTCCGCGACGACGGCCGGGTCATCGACCTCGACGGCTCGGACGCGGGCGTCCCCCTCCACGTCTTCCGGGGCACCTATCACGTGGTCGTGAAACACCGCAACCATCTCGCCGTGATGAGCGCCGCGCCGGTGCGCGTGGCGGCCGACAGCACCACGGTCTACGATTTCACGGACAGTGTGTCCAAATATTACGGCGAGCGGGCGAGACTGCTCGCGGCCGGGGTCTACGGCCTGTACACCGGTGACGCCAACCGTGACGGCCAGGTCAAGGTCGACGACAAGAACGATTACTGGTGGATCCAGGTCGGCCGGGCCGGATACCGGAGCGGCGACTTCAACCTCGACGGCCAGGTCAAGGTCGACGACAAGAACGATTTCTGGTGGAAAAACGTGGGGATCGGGTCGCAGGTGCCATGAAGTCTCCGTCCAAATCCATCCTTTTCGGACTCTGCCTCCTCGCGCTTCCGGCCCGGGAAGGATTCCCCTCCGCTCCCGTGAATTATCTTTCCTTCCCCATCGCGGAGCGTGTGGCCGGAGACCCCTATCTCAACAACCACGAGATCGTCATCGGCGACCAGTTCTTCGCGGCCGATTTCACGGGAGACGGACGCATGGATTATTCGTTCCGCTCCCATTCCCGAATCTATGTCTACACCCATGACGGCGTGCTGCTCTGGAGCCGTGCCTGCTCCCACCCGGGCGGCAACGGCGGGGCCAAGCACGCGGCGGCCGATCTCAACGGGAACGGCCGGAACGAGCTGATCGCGATCGACCATTACGACGGGGTCTTCGTTTTCGATGTCGTGGAGGATCGGGTGCTTGCGGAATACCGGATCCCCGGACTCCTTTCCGGACAGCGGCTCGGCCACGTGATGGCCGCGAATCTGCGCGGGGCAGGAGACCGCGACGCGATCCTGCAGACGCTGGACCTGACCCCGCAATACGGCGGAATTTCCTATTACCTCAACCGGAGCCTGATCGCCCTGAACCTCGAGGACGGCGAGGTGATCTGGCGCGTCGAACAGGACGCGGACACCCGGAACGGCATCTATGAAGGATACTGGGGACAGGCGCACGGCCCCGCGTTCTGTGCGGATATCGACGGCGACGGAATCGACGAGGTGATCGGAGCCAACCTGATATATACCGAGGGCGGCCGGGCCCGCGTGGCCGATCTCGGCTATCCCGACCGCTGGATCGATGTCGTTCCGTCGGAACGGTATATCGATCACCTCGACGCGATCGCGGTCGGAGACATCCGGCCCGACCGGGAGGGAATCGAATGGATCGTGCTCGAGGAAGACGACCGGCAATACGCTTCGTATCACACGACCCTGCTCGCGGCCGACGGCATACTCTGGCGCAGGGAGGCGTCCGAGTTGCGCGGCGCCCCCGGATTCGATTATAATCCGGCAGTGTCGAATCAGAATTTCGAACCCCAGAATGTGGCCGCGGGCAATTTCGACCCGGACCGTCCCGGCCGGGAAATCTGGAACCGGTCGCGATTCGAGGGCCAAAACGGATTTTCCCAGCATCCGTGGGTCTATGATGCAACCGGGAATCTCATCGCGCATTACCGGACCGACGCCGTGCTGCCCGCCGGATTCAACACCCATGACAACGGCAACGCCGAAGGGCTCGAAATGATCTGGACCATCGACTGGCGGGGCGGGGCGAAGGAATACATCGCGGCCAAGGCCCGCCATATCACCGGCGAGGCGGGCGTGTTCGACGCCCTGACCGGCGAGGCGCTCTTCGTCACGGGCCGGGACGGCATTCCCTCCGTGCGCGTCTCCTTCCTCTACGTGGCGGACGTAGACGGAGACGGGCGGGAGGAGCTGATCGTGTGCGACGAGACGGAGTCCGGTCCAACCCTCCGCTTCTTCCGGAACGAGGCGCCCTCCCTCGCCCCGGTCAATCTCTCCAAATGGAACGATCCGCTCTACCGCCGCCTCAAGCAGAACTGGAATTACTATTCCCCCGGAAGTTATACCCGGCCGGACATGATGCTGCTCGACGTCCGGATCCGTCTCGAAGGATTCTATTCGCAGACCGCGGGCGTACATCGGACCGCGCTGAATGATCAGGGGCGGATCCCCCTGATCTCCCCGTATCCCGAAGACCCGCGCCGGGTCCGCCGCATCCCGGACGGGGCGGCCGACTGGGTGCTGCTCCGGCTCCGGCGCACGCCCGATAGCGAACCGGCGGCCGAACGCAGCGTCTTTCTGCTTCACGACGGCAGGCTGGTCACCGAAGACGATCCCGACGGGCCGGTTCCGTTCTCCGTGCAGGCGGGCGGCTACCATGTATCCGTCCTGCACCGCAACCATTTCCCCGTCACCTCGGCCGCTCCCGTCCGGCTCGCGGCCTGGCAGACCGTCCAAATGGATTTCCAGGCGTCCGGGGCCGCCGTCCACGATCCCGGCACGGTCAAAGGGCTCGCGGACGGCACATGGGCCGCCGTGGCGGGCGACGCCAACCGGGACGGGCTGATCACCATCGCGGACCGGAACCGGCTGATGGCGCGGATCGGCGAGAGCGGATATTTCGACGAAGACTTAAACGGAGACGGCGTGGTCACCGAACAGGATGTCGTTTTCGTCACCAACAACCGGAACCGCGCGTGCGGGGAATAGAAGCATTTCGGATTGCGGATTTCGGATTGCTGATTGCGGATTGCGGACAATCAGTTGGAAGTTGCAAGTTACAAGTTTTAAGTTGCAATGTCCCGTCCTGAAGGACGAGGCGGCTTGAAGGGTTTTAGATGGCGCGATGGATAAAAATTTTGCTGTTTCTGATCCTGCCTGCCGGGTTGCTTTTTTCCGGGCCGGTTTTTTTCCGCATCCATCATGCGCGGATCGAGTCCGGGCACTTCAAATGGGATGTGGAGGTCCGCAGCGATGCCGTGTCCCCTCCCGTGCTCGGGGACTGTGATTTCTACTTCCATGTCTATTCCGACGGATTCATCGCAGACGATCCCGCCCTCTCCCGCCTGCATGACGGATTGGCCGACCCAGACCGGTACGCCCTGCGCACCGGCCGTGCGCGGGACGGGCGGCTCACCTGGGTGGCGCTCGACTTCCAGGGAGGGACAGACGGGTTCCGGCCGGACGCCGCATGGACGCGGCTCTTCACGGCGAGCCTGCCGGTCGCGGACCCGCGGGCCACGAGCGGCCTCTACTGGCACCGTTCGGCCAGCGGTTTCGCCGGGTCGCAGCGCGAGCCTCTCACGGCCGGGCTCCTCGGCGCGAGCAATGTCACGCTGACCGATTCCGCCCTGACCTTCCAGGACGTGACCGAAGAGTGGGCCGAACTGACCGGAGAAGGCGCGCACGGCGTGTTCTGGGCCGACGCGGACGGGGATGGATTTCCCGATCTGTATCTGCCGTTTTACACGAGTCTGGGCGCGGCCATGCGTGACCGGTTCTACTGGAACGAGGGGGGGAGGCGCTTCCATGAACAGGCCGAAACCCGCGGCGTGGACGACCCGGACGGCGGATCGCACGGCGCGTGTTTCGCCGATCTGGACAACGACGGGCATTTCGATCTGATCAATGCATCGACCGCGGATGCGGGCAAACTCACGGGCCATCACAACAGCGTGTATCGCAACCGAGGCGGCGGGTATTTCGACGACATCACCGCAACCATCCCGGCCATCCATCAGACGCATCTCCGGACCCGCGCCCTGTGCGCCTTCGACATGAACGGGAACGGGCTCCTCGATATCTTCGCGGTATCCGGGCATCTGGGGACGAATGATGCGCCGGAAGATCAGAGAAACGAGATATACCGGAACGACGGCGGCATGCGGTTCACGGCCCTGTCCGGACACATCCTCGAGACCGTGCCCGCCGGACAGGGGGTGACCGACACCGATTACGACGGGGACGGACGGGTCGACCTGATCATCGCGAACCGGACCGGAGACCTGAACATTCTCCGGAACCTCGGGAACGGGGAATTCGAGCGGATCCCGCCGTCCGAGATCGGCATACTGCACCGGGCCGGGGACGGCATCACGATGGCCGACATCGACAACGACGGCCATCTCGACATGCTGCTGACCACCGGGCAGTCCCCGGGGAAGGCCGACGGCGCGGCCCATCTGTATCGCAACCGGGGAGACGGGACCTTCGAGTTCCTCCGGACCTTCGAAAACATCCGCGGATACATGGGCGGATTCATGGATCTGGACAACGACGGCGATCTGGATCTGATTTTTCCCTGCTCCGCTCACGTCTACCTCAACGACGGAACGGGCAATTTCTCGCCCGGTCCGTCCCTGCCTCTGGGCGACCTGACGGGCGCGGATCCGCGCGGTATCGCCTTCGCCGATTTCGACCGGGACGGATACATGGACATCGCCCTGGGCGACAAGAAAGACCGGTTCCATTTGATCCGGAATGCCAGCTTCTATCCCAACCGGTGGCTCAGGGTGGAACTTACCGCACCGAACGGACAGGCGGGCGCATTCGGGTCCAGACTCTTCCTCTATCCCGCCGGGGCGCTCGGCGGCGAACTGCTCGGATTCCGAGAAACCCGGAGCAGCAACGGGTATCTGGCGCAGGACGATCCCGTCCTGCATTTCGGGCTGGGCCTCCGGGACGCGGCCGATGTGCTGGTCCGTTTCCCCTGCGGGGGCATCGCCGTCCGCCGGAACGTCGACGCCATGCAGACCCTCCATGTCGGCGGGGCCGATCCCAGGGTCCGGTTCCGCGTCTTTCTCGAAGGCGCCTATGACCCGGAGACCGGGAGGATGCGCACGGATCTTGCGGATCAGGGGCTGCTTCCGACGACCTCTCCCTATGCCCGGTCCCCGCTGACGCTGTCCGGGATCCCCGGAGACGCGACGGACTGGATTCTCATCGAACTCCGGAAGAATCCGGACGGCCCGGCCGCGGCCTTCCGGAGCGCGCTCGTGCTCGCGGACGGGGAGGTCACGGACGGACTGTCCGGCGCGCCCGGCGTCCATTTCGATCTGCCTCCGGGTCCGTATACGGCCATCGTCCGCCACCGGAATCATCTGCCGGTCCGCACATCGTATCCCTTTTTCCTCTCCGACACCGCCGCCGTCCGCGTGGATCTGACGGGGGCCGGTTCCATGAACCCGGGTGTGGAAATCCGCCCCGGCGTGGTGGGCCTGATCGCCGGCAATGCCGACGACCGGGACCGTGAGATTCTCGCCAGCGATCTGGCCGCGATCCGGCGGGACCTGGGTTCCTCCTCCCCCGCATACCGGAACGCCGACATCACTCTCGACGGCCGGGTCACGAAATCCGATTACGATCTGGCCGTCCGGCGCATGCTCGAGGGCGCCTATTCGGGGGTGAATGATCCATGAAAGGGTCCGTCCGATACATCCTGATCTTTTCCATCGGCCTCGGCCTGTTCCCGGCCGCGGCCGGGAATCCGGGCGGAGACTGGTTCTTCCATTCGGCGGAAGTCCCCACGGACAATCCCGGCCATATCGATCTCACGCTCGGAATCCGCGCCGCATCATCCGCGGACACCTTCCGGCTGGGGAACCACAATGTCCGCGGCCATGCCTCAGGGGCGTTGTACGGATTCGGATCCGAACACCCGCCGCGGATCGTCCGCGTCATGCCGGATTCCCTCACGGCGACGCTGACCCGGCCTCCGGGAACGCCGAACGGCTGGCAAATCAATGCCGTATACGAAGGTGCGCCCGGCGGCGGCGCGCGGCCGGGCGAAGCGGGCGGGGCCGTGGCCACGATCCGGTTTTTCATCCACGACACCGCGGGAACGTCCGGATTCGGCTTCGGTCCGCTTCAGCAAACCTTCACGGACGACAACATCACGCCTGTCGCCGCGGAATATGACCCCGAAGGCGGCGATGTGCCCCTGTGGCACAGGACGATACCCGATACGACCGCAGACACGACCCACACGGCGGTCGCGACCCCGGCGCCCGGAGAATTCGCCCTGTTTCCCAATTTCCCGAATCCCTTCAATCTCGAGACGCGGATCCGCTATCATCTGCCGAAGACGTCCGACGTGCGCATCCGCATCCTCAATCTGGCGGGACAGACGGTGACCGGGTATGATTTTGGCAGGCAATTTGCAGGCGAATACACGACGGTCTGGGACGGCACCGACCGGTCGGGGCATGTCGTGACCAGCGGGCTGTACCTGGTGCATTTCCGGGCAGACCGGTTCGAAAAAATCATGAAAATTTTGCTGGCCAAATAAGAGGCGGCCGATATGGATTCGAAGAAAATCCACAGGCTTGCGGGGATTCTCTTTCTCGCCCTTGCGGCGACCCTGTCCGCCGCGCAATCCGACTCCGGCTTTTTCCGGAAGCTGGACCCCCGGTTTCACGCGCTGGTCCGGACGGACGCGCCGGCGCTCCATCCGCGCGCGATCCGTCCCGCCGCGACGGACCGGGACGGGGCCCTCCGGTACGGCGCCATCGTGTATACCCGCGAACCCGGGGCCCTGCGCACGATGGGCGTCCCCGTCCATTCCGTTTTCGGAGAATTCGTCACGGTGCGGGCCACGGCCGATCAGCTGACGCGCATGGCCCGCTCGGCATCCGTCCGCTACGTGGACGCGGGTGAAATCCAGTATCCCATGAACGACGTGACCACCGGCCTGACCGGCGCGGATCTGATCCATGCCGGCCGGGTAAACCAGACCGTGTATACGGGGGAAAACGTCCTCATCTGTATCATCGACACGGGCATCGACTGGAGTCATCCCGATTTCAGGGATCCGGACGATCCTTTTAAGAGCCGGATCCTGTTCATCTGGGATCAGACACTGACGCCGGTTTCCGGGGAGAACTCTCCCTCCGAATCCGGCGCGGGATACGGCGTGGAATACACCCGGGCCCACATCGAGGGCGAACTCGACGGGACGGCTTCCGGATTCGTCCGGCAGCGGGATTATCACGGCCACGGCACGCACATCGCGGGCACGGCCGCCGGGAACGGCGCCTCAACCGCCGGCGCCCGCTACCGGGGCCTGGCACACAGGGCCGGCCTGATCGTGGTCAAGGCCGGAAACGGATCCTTCCTCGAGACGGATGTGGTGAACGCCCTGTCCTACGCCAGCCAGAAGGCCGAGGCCCTGTCCCGGCCCGTCGTGGTGAACATGAGCCTCGGATCGGACGCCGGACCGCATGACGGAACGGGTGCGAAGAGTACGGCCATCGACGAATTCTCCCTCTCCGGGAACGGGCGCGTGGTGGTCGTGTCCGCGGGGAACAGCGGGGCGGAGAACATCCATCTGTCCCGTTCCGTCGCCGCGGGCGGATATGCCGACATCTTTTTCACGGTTCCGTCCTATACCCCGGAAAGCGGCGCGAACAACGACGACTTCGATTTCGAGATCTGGGCGGACGGCGGCGCGGCCCTGAACGCACGCATGACCTCGCCGGGGGGCGAGTCCGTCACCCAGAACGCCGACGGCGCGAAAATGAACCACACCGAAGACGGGACGATCTATCTCTATAATTATATTTCGGCGATCAACGGGGACCGGCAGATCCGGGTTTCGGTTTATGACGGGATCGCTTCGGTTCCGCCGGCCTCCGGGACCTGGACGCTGCGCATCTCCAATCCGACCGCCGCGACCGTGAGTTTCCATGCCTGGCTGTATGACCGGATCCTCGGCGGAGAGACCGTGATCCTCGGCGGAGGCGATTCCGATTACACCCTCGGCAATTCGGCGGCGGAAGCGCTGATCGTCGGATCCCATGTCTCGCGCTGGCGCTGGCATTCCGATTCGGGCAGCAACATGAGCTATTCCGGGACGGACCGATCCGACGATATCTCCGAGTTCAGCAGCATCGGACCCACGCGGGACGGAAGGCAGAAGCCGGATGTCACGGCGGCCGGACAGGCCATCGGTTCTTCCCTGTCTTCCGATGCGACATTCGCCACAAGCTGGATTCTGCCCGGCGGGTGGCATGTCATCAATCAGGGCACCAGCATGTCCGCGCCCGTGGTCTCGGGCGCCGCGGCGCTCCTCCTGGAGCTCGATCCCTCGGCGAGCTCGACCCGGGTCCGGGACTGGATCACCGGAAACGCCGTGACGGACATGCATACCGGGTCGGCCTGGAACGTTCGATGGGGGTACGGGAAGCTGGACGTGTACCTGAGCCTGATGAAGGCGGCGAATCCCACCGCCGATCCCGGCCGGGAAATCTGTGTGTACGATCAGTGGAACAACAATTACGCCTATCATCTTTCCGCGGAGACCCGGGCGGCGCTCCGTTTTACCCCCTCTCTCGACGGAACGGTCGCGGGACTTTTCATCCACACCTCCGGAACGGTCTCGGTCACCGATTCGGTGCGGTTCGAGATCTGGTCCGACGACGCCGGAAATCCCGGCGAGAAGATGGGAAAGACCCTGAGCCGGGCCGCGGAGGACATGAACCCGAATACCTGGAATTATATTCCCTTTCACGTTCATCGCGAGCGGATTTCCGCCGGACAGCACTATCATGTGGTCGTGTATCACAACAGCAGCGGCAACACCCTGGGGCTGCTCATGGAAAACTTCCATGTCTCGTACCGGTGCAAGCTGGATCTGGGGAGCGGCTGGCTGACCCACACCTATGATTTCCGCATCCGGCCCGTGATCGTGCAGGAGACCGACGTGCTGGTCGCGGCCCGGGGGTTCCTCGAGGGGCCCTATGATCCGGCGATCCATGAGATGCGGACCACGCTCTTTTCCGACGGGGTGATCCCGGATGTCTCCCCGCATCCCGAGGATCCGCGTACCGCGGATGCCATCCCCTCCGGCGTCGTGGACTGGGCGCTCCTCCAGCTCCGCGCCGCACCCGAAGGACCGACCCTCGCCTCACGCAGCGTCTTTCTCCGCGGCGACGGCCGGCTGGTGGATACGGACGGGACGACGCACGAGATCCCGGTCTCCGCGCCCGAAGGCGATTACCATCTCATCCTCAAACACCGCAACCATCTGGGCGTGATGAGCGCCTCCGCCCGGCCCCTCTCCGCAACCGGCGCGTCGGTGTTCGATTTCTCCGTCCTGTCAGGCCTCTACGGGGCGAGCGCCTGCCTGCTCGAACCCGGGGTGTACGGCCTGTTCGCGGGCGATGCCAACGGCGACGGGCAGATCAAGGTCGACGACAAGAACGATTACTGGTGGATCGAGGTGGGACGGGCCGGATACTGGTCCGGCGACTTCAACCTCGACGGCCAGGTCAAGGTCGACGACAAGAACGATTACTGGTGGAAAAACGTGGGGCGGGGGAGTCAGGTTCCCTAGGGGAGTTGAGAGTTACGAGTTGAGAGTTAAGAGTTGAGAGTTTCGGGTTTAGAGTCTTTTTTCCGTTGACATCTCTGCCGCGAATCGGTAACTTTCCCTGGTTTATTCCTCGAACTGCGTGGATCCGGATGTGGATCGGCGGTATCGGATGCGGTGTATTCCAGGCGGGAAGGGTTCAGGATGATCATCACCCTGCTGACGGATTTCGGCCTTTCGGATGCATACGCCGGCGTGATGAAGGGCGTGATTCTCAACATCTGCCCGGACGCCGGGGTCGTGGATCTCACGCACGGCATCCCGCCGCAGGATCGGGAACAGGCCGCGTTCGTCCTGAAATCCGCGTACGCGTATTTCCCAGAAGGGACGATCCACGTGGCCGTGGTCGATCCGGGCGTGGGAACCGGCCGCGCCGCCCTGGTCGTCCGGACCCGGGATTTCCTCTTTGTCGCGCCGGACGACGGCGTCCTGAAATATGTATTCGAGGCGCATCCCGAGGCGCGTGTCTTCCGTGCGGACCGGCCGGAATTCCTCCTTCCGGATCCCTCCGCCACCTTTCACGGCCGCGACATCTTCGCGCCGCTCGCCGGACATCTGGCCCTCGGCATTCATCCTGAGGCGCTGGGCGATCCCTTTCCGGATTTCGAGCGCGGGCGTATCCTCCGCCCCGTAATCCGGGCCGGAGAAATCCGCGGCGCGATCCTCTATTTCGACCGTTTCGGGAACGCGGTGACCAACCTGGATCGTTTACTCCTGGAAGGCGTCTCGGTCCGCGCGATCCACGCCGGCGGGCTGACGCTGGGGGGGGTCCTTCGCACCTACGCGGACGTTCCCGCCGGGGAACCGGTCGCCTACATCGGTTCGGCCGGGACGCTCGAGATCGGCGTGAATATGGGGGACGCCCGGGCGCGTTACGGGCTGAAGGCGGGAGACGGGGTGGTGGTGGGCCTGGGA
>DSAP01000015.1 GCA_011046415.1 bacterium
CCCTCGTCGTACCGGTCATTACACTCACCCTCTTTAGTTTTTTTTCAAGGGTATGCATAGTTAGGATTCTCTTTCGCCGGGGTCACGCTGATTCTGGCGGGGAATTTCCTGGTGCTTCGGATGAAGCAAGCATCTGAAAGACGTGATTCGGACCATGCGGTGATCGCCTCTTCCCGGAAAAGGAGAAGGTGGTTTCGTGGTGAAGCATGAAAACGATTAAAAAATACTTGCAATCATTCATCGGTAGTGTTAGATTGGTACTGGTCGTAGAAGGGGATAAGGATGAATTATAAACGCCGTAAATTTACATGTGTTTGTAAACATTGTAAAGCAGACGGTACAGCCATCCATCCGGAACCTTTTTTATACCTTCATAAACCATTTTTATTCCGTCTGATTTCATTCTTGCGTGCTCGTTCACTCAACCTGGCCGGCCCCCTCAAAATCCATTCAGAAAAAGCCGGTTGCCGATCTGTGGCTATAAACGGTAATTCAATGTCTCTCATGCGTGTTCGCTCACGTCCCTCCCTGAAACCGCAACACATACATGATATCATATTTTTTTCACCCGATAAAAAAAAAATGAAGGAGGTGATGTCGCTCCCGTGATAGTCAGTTCAAAGGGGCGGATTACCGATACTTCCATTCACGGATAATTGTGAGTTGATCACAAAAAAATCAAGGATTAGAGATCATGAAAAACGCAGCTATTTTAATCAGGACGGCGATTCATTCGCTCGTATTGCATGCCGGTCGTCATATCGGCAGAAGAAAACTTTCTGTAATGTCGGGGATTGTGATTATTCTGATGTCCCAGTCGCTTTTCGCGCGGGCGACGATCAAGGGTAACGTGTTTGATGCGGACACCAAGGATGGGCTTCCTGCGGCCAATGTCCTGATCAGAGGCACTAATCTGGGTACGGCGGCGGATCTGAACGGTCAGTACGTAATTCCCAATGCGCCGCCGGGACCGGTGACACTCGAAATATCATATATCGGGTATGAAAGCGCCAGTATCCAGATCAGAGTTCCGGCGAGCGGCACGATACAGCAAGATATCGAACTCAAGGCCGCTGTCGTCGAAGGGCAGGAGGTTGTCATCACAGCCCAGGCGATAGGCCAGATACAGGCCATCAATCAGCAGCTTGCCTCCGATAAAATCACCAATGTCGTTTCCGAAGCGAGAATTCAGGAATTGCCGGATTTTAACGCAGCCGCGGCCCTGAGCCGCCTGCCCGGCGTCTCGACGACTCAAAGTTCCGGAGAAGCCAACAAAGTGGTGATCCGCGGGCTCTCGCCCAAGTATAATTCCATCGAGATTGAAGGCATTAGACTGTCTTCGACAGGGAGTTCAAGTATCGGCCTGACCTCGGATGTCTATGTGGCTACCGGAGGTGTGAGCAATGACCGAAGCGTAGATCTCACCATGGT
This sequence comes from bacterium, assembly GCA_011046415.1. Lineage (GTDB taxonomy): Bacteria > Zhuqueibacterota > QNDG01 > QNDG01 > JABMRT01 > DSAP01. The sequence goes on from DSAP01000015.1 coordinate 1,432, forward strand.
CTCGCCGTACATGATCCGGATGATTTCGGTGTACAAATCGCTGACTCCGGACATGAACGCCAATTCAATCGGGGGAACGGTGAATATGGAGCTGAGGGAAGCCCCCCCGGATTTTCACTGGAATGTATTGTGGCAGCAGGGTTATACGGCCAAAAGCAACACGCTGGGAAACTACCGGGCCGTCGCGTCCGGAAGCGGCCGTTTTCTCGATGACAAGCTGGGTATCTATGCGCTGGTGAATGCCGAATCGTACGACCGGGATTCGGATAATATGGACGCCAATTATGGGATAGCCGGCGAAGAGGTAGTCAGGGATCCGGTCACGGGTTTTCGTCCGGTCAAAGTCAATTCCGTTTCATTCAACAGGCATATCGAGACCCGGAAACGGTATGGGGGGAATGTAATTCTGGATTATAATCTCCCCAGGGGATCCGTCAAATTTGTCAATATGCTGGCGAGAATCAATTCGGATTATACGGACCACAGACAGACCATTGATTACAGTGGCGGCAGGATGAACTGGGAGCTTCGTTTCGGCGAAAACATCATCGACCAGCAAATGCATTCTCTGAAACTGGACTATGATTTTGCTTATTTTACAGCGGATTTGTCGGCCAGTTATACCGCTTCCAATAACCTGACGGACAGATTGCCCGTCCTGAATTTCAATCAGACCGACGCCCTGCAGGCCGGTGTTCCCCGCGACAACAAAGTGCCGGAGGATCTCATCTATCTGCTTACGAAATTTAGAGGTGACAGCAATGTCATTCTCAGGAGCGGGAATCTGTTCAGCAACGACTATCAGGAAAAGAAGTATTCCTACAAGGCGGATTTTGAGCTTCCTTTAAATATTGGCGATAAACTGACAGGGTTTTTTAAATTCGGTGGTCAACTCCACAACCAGACCAATTCAACCGACCAGGAAGCGCCCTATCTGGGATTCAATGGGAGCGCCACCGGGGACGGGACGGATATTCAATCCAACCTGATGCGGGCGGTTTATCAGGAGTTCGGAATCACGACGAACAACATGGGAGAATTGACGGGAACGACGTTTCTGAATACAGACAGGGCTCTTTTCGATCCTTTCCTGGAAGACAAGTATGGCGATCTTTATTATGCCGCCAATCCGGAATTGCTGGATGGGGTCTTAAACTACATTATCGGCAACCCGGCGTTCGATGCATCCAACAGACAGGTGAGCACAGGCGCTCAGGGTGGTTGGTATGACGGGCCGTATCAGCAGCTCACCAACGACTATGAATACAAGGAAGATTATACCGCCGCCTATGCGATGTCCAAGATTAATTTCTGGGATTTGATGGTGATCGGCGGGGTGCGTTATGAGAAAATGGAAACGGAATATTTCGCCTATAACGCGCGGGACATGCGAAATGCGCAGTCCCAGGTGATGTACGATACCACGGCCTATAAACAAAACGAATTCGTGCTTCCGATGGTACAGGGGAAGTACTCTCCCCTGAAATGGATGGATATCCGGTACGCCTACACCCAGACGCTCTCCAGGCCGGATTTCCACGCGTTGAGTCCGAAGTTTACCATTACCCAGGGTAACGCAGTCCATACCGGGAACCCGGACCTGAAACCCGCCAAGGCCTTTAATCATGACGTGAGCGTATCGTTCCATTCCAACAGACTGGGACTGTTCACGGTCGGCGCTTTTTATAAAACGATCGAGAACTTCGTCTATACCGCAAATTATCAACTGGATCTCGCGGAGGCCGCCGGGATCGACTCCCTCCCGCGATATCAGATTATCCGCGATGGTCAGCAGGTGGTCACCCCGATGATCAACCCGACGACCGGGAAGTCGAATGCCAATGTGTACCGGCCTGTGAACAACCCGTTCGACGCGACCGTCAAGGGGCTTGAATTCGACTTTCAGCACAGTTTCTGGTACATGCCGTTGCCGTTTCGCAATATGGTTTTCGGCATGAACTATGCGCGGATCTGGTCCGAGACCCGGTATCCGTTTTATGATGTGAAGAGCCGAATTGAAGGAGAAGGGAGACAGGCCAGGCAGGTATTCTTCCTGGTCGACAGCTCATCCACGGGACGCCTGATCGATCAGCCCAATCATGTCCTGAACGCGTATATCGGATACGATCATAAAGGGTTTTCGGCCAGGATGTCCTGTGTTTTCCAGGACAACTCGGCCAGAGGCAACGGAGGACGGTATCCTGAAAACAATTCATACACGACGGAATATTTCCGGATCGATTTCTCGGCCCGCCAGAAACTTCCCTATTACAACGGCGAGCTGTTCCTGGATGTCAGCAACCTGAATAATGCGAATACCCGCTGGATTCAACAATCCACCGGAGGATTCAGGGGGATTCAAAACTACGGCTTAACGGCCAATCTCGGAGTAAGAATCCGGTATTGATCCGGATGAATTCTGGAAAACAAAAATCGAAAACGTATTCACCGATCCAAGAAAAAGGAGAAAAAAATGAAGAAACTGGCACTCTTACTCGTCATGGTCTGTCTGAGCATGCCCGCATATGCTCAAAAGGATACCGTGCACGTCCAGGGTTTGTATGAATCCGGTTTCGTGTACGGGACCCTGAATACCGCCATCGAAGAGGCCATCGCGGCCGGCACCATCAACAATACCGTGTTCAAACTGAAACCGTACGAGCAGTATGTCCTGAGCCGGAGTATATATCTGGATCACGGGCAAAACCTGGAAATCGTCGCCCCGAAACCGCTCCGGGCCGGAGACGCGGATCCGGAAACCGTTCAAAATTCCGCCCCGCCGCAGATCCTCTGGACCGAAGAAGGCATCGACAGGCAGTACATGATCCAGAGCTATGGCGATATCACCATGAAAAATATATGGGTGCGGTTCACGGATACCCAGGGCGGCAAGATGACCGCTTCGATCGTGTTCGAAAATCAGAACGCGGAAAACAAACCCGAGACCGGGATTTTCGACGGCTGTATTTTCGACTACTTTCAGATCGGGGCCGAGGCCGCAGGTGCGATCACGGTCAAATCGACCCAGTTCAACGGGACTTTTACCAACTGCTACTTCCGGAACGGCAACGATCCCCATTTCCAGTATTACGGACGCGCGGTTTCGTTTCCCTACCAGAGTTCAGGCTGGCATTACGAACATCTCCTTTTCGAAAATTGTACCTTTACGAATCTCAGCCGGATCGTGATGCAGGAGGGGAACGAGTACGGGAGCAATGTACAAATCAATCACTGCACCATGGTGAATTCGATCGAATGGCCCTGGCAGTCCGCCGGCTGGCTGGAAACCGCATCGATCACAAACTCTATCTTTGTCAATCCCGCCATGATGGGATACCGGGCGGTCGATGTGTGTGACGCGGGTCAGACCTACAGGGATTTCCAGGACGGGAAATGCAATTCCCCGGGCGGCGGCCTGATCAACGGCATCACAGCCGTAGATTCCATGGGTTTTGAAGTTCCCTTTACCGACTACGACCGGAAGCTGTTTATCGGCAACCTCGCCTATCTGTATCAGGACTGGATGCTGGACTGGTATACGAACTGTGGTTGGTGTCAAGAAAGGATCAGGAGCAGAGAAAGCGACCTGCTGCGTAACCCGCCTCCGATGCTGGGGCAGAATGAGATCGATTTTATCGATTCCACGGACGCGGACGGCAACAAGGTCTTCCAAAAGCTGAACGTGGACTGGGCGACCATCTACGACGAGGACCCGGATTTCATCGTGCCGCCCACCAACGTGGACACATTGAAACTGTTCATCGAGTACAAATGGAGCACCCACGCCGACATCGACTGGTCGTATAAACCGGCCGCGGGATTCAACCAGCAATGGCCCCTTCCGGAAAATCTGGCCTACAATCATGCGGCCTACCAGACCGCGGCGATCGGCGGATTCCCGCTGGGCGACCTGAACTGGTATCCGGATCAACTCGAAGCCTGGGAAACGCAGCGCGACGAACAATGGGCCGTCATCAACAACTGGCTTGAAACCGGCACGCCGGACGGTACCTCCGTTCGACCCGGAAGAAGCAGGAGCAACCTGATTTCCGGATTCAGCCTCAGCTGCAGTCCCAATCCGTTCAACCCGACGACCCAGATTCATTACAAGATACCCCGGGCCGGAGAGGTGACTCTGAAAGTGTATAATTATTTCGGACAGGAAGTGGCGACACTGGTCGAAAGTGTCCAACAGGCGGGACAGCATCAGGTGACCTTTGACGGCACAGGGCTGGCCAGCGGGACCTACTTTTACCGGCTGGAGTCCGGAGACGTTTCTCTCACGGAGAAATTTACATTCATGAAATAATCAGGTAAGATTTCTGTTCCGGCCACGCCCGGTTTGCAATACCTGGTGTGACCGGAACAGGACCATTTTATTCGATCGAAGGAGGTGGTGAATGGTTTTTTTTGGGTAATAAATCTGTAAAGAAAGTTCAAACCAGGCAAACAAGTATAAGGAGATGAGGGATTATGAAAAAGCAACGAGTACTGAGCGTAATCCTGATTACGCTGCTGGTCGGCGCATCCGTCTACGCACAAGCCCTTGTAGACGACTGGGGCGCCACAGACCGCGGTTCCGGCTGGCCGATTTTAAATACGGCGGAGACGCCGGCCGGAGACGCAGGGATGGGCGACGGAGCCCCTCCCGCCACATGGGCGACCATTTTCGGCGGCTTCGATGAAGTCGAAGCGACGGCGGAACAGGCGGTGATCGTTCGCGGCCAGTTGGAATATGTCGGTGAAGGCCCGGGTTCTCACTATTGTCCGCTTCGCTATGCGTTGACCTATCGACCCGACCCGGGAACGTTGAATCATCAGCATACCGATTCTGCGATGTGGGCCGGCGGCAGCGGTCATTCCGGATACCAGTTCACCCCGGTCTCCGGCAATGCCGACATGTCCAACGGCGCCGGCGGCGCGGGCACGGTCTGGATGGTGAATAATGCCGGGGGCTGGAACAGCACCTGGGGCAACAACGGCTATCCTTTTGCCGTGAACCCTCAAGCCCCCCGTCTCGCGGAGATCGTGGCCGGCGTCTATGATTTCGGGATTTCTGTCCATCTCCTCGAAGACGGCTCGAACGAAATCCGTTATTACCTGGTCCATGAAGACGGTGTCAGCTACTGGTTCGGCGGCATCGCCAATGATACGTTGCAGGTCACCACAAAATTCAACGGCATCGGTTTCGGCATCGGAGACGGCATCACGACCGCCATGAGTCAGTTCAACCTGATGGGCATCACGGTTGAAACGGGTGATCCGATCGACGTTCCGGCGGCCCCGTTCGAACCGTTCTATGTTTCAGACTGGGGAGCGACAGAACGCGGTTCCGGCTGGCCGATCCTGAATACGGAAGATACATGGGATGGCGATGCCGGTATGGGGGACGGCGCACCTCCTGCGACATGGGCGACGATACGCGGTGGATTCTGGATGGATGTTGAAGCCACCACAGAAGAAGCGATTATTGTGACGGGCCAGTTGGAATATGTCGGTGAAGGCCCGGGTTCTCACTATTGTCCGATTCGCTATGCGTTGACCTATCAACCCGACAAAGGAACGCTGAATCATCAGTATACCGATTCTGCGATGTGGGCCGGCGGCAGCGGTCATTCCGGATACCAGTTCACCCCGGTCTCCGGCAATGCCGATATGTCCAATGGCGCCGGCGGCGCGGGCACGGTCTGGATGGTGAATAATGCCGGGGGCTGGAACAGCACCTGGGGCAACAACGGCTATCCGTTTGCGGTGAACCCGCAAGTTCCCCGTCTCGCGGAGATCGTGGCCGGCGTCTATGATTTCGCGATTTCGGTGCAGCCTCTCGCAGACGGCTCGAACGAAATCCGTTATTACCTGGTCCACGAAGACGGTGTCAGCTACTGGTTCGGCGGCATCGCCAATGATACGTTGCAGGTCACCACAAAATTCAACAGCATTGCTTTCGGCATCGGAGACGGCATCACGACTGCCATGAGTCAGTTTAATTTATTGGAAGTCAGGGTTGATCGGGGAGATCCGATCGACCTCCCCGACCGTCCGTTTACTGCGCACTATGTCGGCAACTGGGGCTTCATCGGCAACGCCGGCCCCACCCGGACCGGCGGCTGGCACTTCGTGCCCGGTGATTTCACCGGCAACGCGGGTGTCGCGGGCGACGCACCCGTGGGATCAAACTGGGCGGCGATCCGCGGCGGGTTCGACGATGAGGTGTATGCGACCGAGGAGAACGCGATCCTGGTCACCGGACAGATCGAATTCTTAGGCGCGGGCCCCTCCTCGTGGAGCGCTCTGCGTTACGGGGTTTTCAATCACACCAATCCCGGCGAGTTGGTCAACGCCGATACGGATTCCGCATTGTGGACCGGAACGGAAAGCCCGGCGCAGGGGTATATGTTCACGCCCCACAGCGGGACGAACGATCAGGTCGGCTGGGGTTTCGAATCCGGTGCAGGCACGCAGGGTGCCACGGTCGACGGCAACTGGATCAGCAGCTGGAGCGCTTTCACCCTGGGTGTGATCGATCAGAAGCCGCCGCGCGCCGAATTCTCAGCGGGGCTTTACGACTGGGCCATCTCGGTACAGCCTCAGGGTGACGGCACGAACGAAGTCCGTTTCTACATGGTCAAGGAAGACAACAGTTACTGGTACGGCGGCATCGTCACCGACACCGCGGGTGTGACGACGAAATTCAACGGCGTCTGTTTCGCCGTCCAAGGCGCTGCGGACATGCGCGCTTTCAACGTGATCGACGTCCATGTGGACCGGGGCGTTCCGTTTGATATCCCGGAAGCACCGTTTACTCCGCATTATGTCGGCAACTGGGGTTTTATCGGCGGCCGGATGGGCGGCTGGGAATTTGCAGAGGGTGATTTTGCCGGGAATGCCGGCATGAAAGGGGACACACCCCCGGCAGACTGGGCGGCCCTCCGCGGTGAATTCGATGACGTCGTTAAGCCGTCAACGGACGAAGCGCTCAGAATCACCGGTCAGATGGAATTCGTCGACGGCGGCTTCGTGGGATGGAGCTCCCTGCGCATGGGTGTGTTCTACAGTGAAACCGCGGGCGATCTGGTCGATGACGCCTGGACCGGCGCAGAGACCAACAATTTCGGTTATCTGTTCCTGCCTCACAGCGGCACGAACGAGCTGACCAACTGGCAGGGAATCGGCCAGCTGGGAACCGTGGGTGCGGTGGTCGACAGGCCGTGGATCAGCACCAACGGCGCGAATGATTACGTCATCGGTACCGACCTGCAGCATCCGGAAGGCGCAGAGGCCGGCGCGGGTCTCTACGATTTCGCATTCTCATTCGCACTGCTGGAAGACGGAAACACCGAGGTCCGGTACCTGATCACCAATGCCGACGACAGTTACACCTTCGCCGGATGGCTCACCGACGTGCACGATCCGATCGTCACCCACGAGTTCAACAGCTTCAACATCGCACTCGGCAATGGGGCGACGGCGACTGAATTGAAGTTGATGGACGTCTATGTGGACCGGGGCGATCCGATCGAACTGCCTGAATGGGTGACGTCGATTGATGCGCCGGATGCACAGGCGATACCGGCTGAATTCGCATTGAACCAGAATTACCCGAACCCGTTCAATCCGGCCACGACCATCGAGTTCGCCCTGCCTCAGCACAGCGAAGTCAGTCTGGTCATCTATGACGCGCTCGGCCGGGTGGTCGCCGAGCTGGCAAAGGGTCAATTCAATGCCGGGTATCACAAAGTCAACTTCGACGCCGCCAATCTCCCCTCGGGTGTTTATCTCTACAAACTCAAGGCGGGAGATCAGGTCAGCGTCAGGAAACTGATGCTCATGAAATGATGGGGTTGTAATGCGGTGTTGTCCGTTATCAGATGTTCCTGATAACACAGATTCATGAATCCATAAGCAGCCTGTCCGTAGTTCATGGACAGGCTGCTTTGTTTCTCGGGGATGATTGATCTTTGCAAACTACTGGCTTTGCCAGTGGTTCACGATCATAAACTGGTCGGCACTAAACGTGCCTTCTTTTGCTCGCGGCCTTTGGCCGCAATCAAAAGCCACCGGCTTTGCCGGTGGTCGTTTATTCAAGAAACAGAAAGCAGGTATTGTGTCAACTGGCTTGTTGAAAACAGATGGCATGCGATGGGTGGCTTGAAACAGGGGGCCTCAATCTCTTCCTGATCGGGTGGGATGATAAAGATTGAATCATATTAAATGAAGTCGGGTGTTCGATGCGAAAAACAAATATTCAATTCAGAAATATCCTTCCAGGATTATTCATCCTTTTTTCGGCAGGTGTTTTTTCCCAGACAGACAGGATTCAGACGGATGTCCCGGCGATCAAGGATGTCTACGGGGGGGATTTTACTTTCGGATGTCTCCTGTCCTATCCCCATATCGGGCTTCCGGGCGATCCGTATGTGCCGGGTCAATCCGCGGTCGTCGCCCCGAACGGCGGGTACCTGATCCGATTCCACATGAACAGCATGTCCCCCGGAAACAACATGAAGCCCCAAAACACCGTGGACATCGGCGCCAGTGCCGCTGCCTTTCAGGCGGCCTCTCCGGAAGACAGGGATTCAGTCGATGTCCGTCCCGTGGTGCGATTCAACGGCAACCTGATCGCCCAGCTCAACTGGGCGCGGCGGCAGGGATTCACGTTCCGCGGCCACACGCTGGTCTGGCACAATCAGACGCCCGGTACCGCCTTCTTCCGGACAGGATACTCCGCGACGGGAACCCGTTTGACCCGGGAGAGGATGATCGAACGCATGGATCATTACATCGGTGAAGTCATCCGGCTGCTTCATGAGAACTGGCCCGGAATGCTCTCCGCGATGGATGTGGTGAACGAGGCGGTCAACGAAAACGGCCTCGACCGGACCCAGGAAAGCGAATGGTACCTGACGTTCGGGGACAACGGCTATATCATGAAGGCGTTCGAGTTGACCCGCAAGTGGACCGCCGCATACGGCGAGACCCAGATGAAACTCTACTACAACGATTACAACACCCACAATCCCGCCAAGGCGAACGGAATCGTCCGGATCTGCGCCCCGATTTACGAGGCGGGCTTTCTCGACGGCATCGGCATGCAGGACCATGACGGGCTCAATACGCCCACCGCGGCGCAATGGATCGCATCCTACAACAAATTCGATCCGATCTGTACGGAAATGGCCGTGACCGAACTGGATGTCACGACCGGAAGCGCCGATCCATCCGCCTCCGTGCTGGCTTCGCAGGCGAATCAGTACGCCCAATTGTTCAAATGTTTCGTCGAGCGGAGTTACTTCTCGGGCCGCGGCAAGATCATCAACGTTTCCAAAGACGGCCTGAACGATCAATTTACATTCAAGACCAATCAGTCTTCCTCGCTCTGGGACGCCCGCAACCAGTGCAAGCCGGCGTTTTACGCAGTCGTGGATGTCGGCATCCGGTACAACCGGCTGGATTCCCTCCTGTCGCACGCGGCTGCATTACAGGAAGACGATTACACCGGGGAATCGTGGTCTGTCTTCGCGGACGCGAGGATCTCGGCCCGTAATGCGATGGACCGGAATTATTCGTCCTCGGTTTCCGCCCCGGACGCCCTGGGTGAAGCCATCGAGACATTGACCGCCGCGATCGAGGGGTTGGAAGAGACTTCCACGGCCGCCGGGATCGCAAATGTCCTCCATCCGAAAAGCATCCGGCTCGGCCAGAATTATCCCAATCCCTTCAATCCGGTGACACAGATCCGTTATACGGTCGCGGAACCGGGTTTCCTGTCGCTCAAGGTGTATAATCTGCTCGGGGAAGAGGTGGCGATCCTGTTCGAGGGAAAGAGACATCCCGGAGAGTATACCGCCTTTTTCGACGGACGGGGACTCGAAAGCGGTGTATACGTATACCGGCTGGAGTCGGATCGGTATTCCGCGATCAGGAAAATGACTTTGCTGAAATAAATAAGGAGGAAACCATGTATGAGAGAATCAGGAGGTCATCACGCTTTTTCCTGCTTGTGTTGATTACCACCTTTTCAACAAGACTCCTTTATGCCCAGCTCGTCACGAACGGCAGTTTCGAGAATGCCGTGCCCGGGCCGGTTGCGGAAAACGACGTCCCCGGATGGGTTTTGAATGTGGGAGACGGGGTCGATCCGGCGCCGGTTTTCGAGATCGTGGAGGATGTGGTGCAGCACGGGAATCAGGCGTTGAAGGTTGATGTCATCGCCGTGGGTGCGAACCCGTGGAGCATTCAGGTGGTTGCCGAAAATATCCCGGTGACCCCCGGCACGACTTATCTGTATTCGATCTGGGCGAAGTCCGGGGGGCCGGGAGCCCAGGTCAATTTCACCGTGGGGAATTATTCCTATAATGAATACGGCGTTCTCCGTCCCGCGAATCTTTCGCATGAAGAATGGCGGGAATTCACATTCGAATTCACCATCACCGATCAGCAGACCCTCGCGAGGGCGCCTATTCATCTCAGCCTGGATGCAAACACGGGGAACACAATTTACCTCGACAATCTGCGGATCATCGACAGGCAGCTTGAAATTGCATCCAGGGTTCCGATCCTGTTTGAGGCCGAATCGGGCGAAATCGGGAGTGATTTCGCGGTCCTCGAGGATGACGATATCACCTTCGTCCAAATCCAGACCGACGGGGGGGATTATACGCCGGCCGTCTGGAACTTCCCGGGGTTCGACAGCCGCATCGTCACCTACGAGGTGACCTTCCCAATGGCCGACACGTACAACCTGTTTGCGCGTATCCGGGTCGGACCGCAGCGATTCGATGATGACAGTTTCTTCTATGCCAGGGGATTCGGTGTCAAGGATCCCGTCAACCCGGACGACTGGATTATCGCCAATCAGCTTCAGGTCGCGGGATTTTCGAACCCCGATCATATTGTCCATGAACCGGGCGGGCTGGGTGAAGGGGTCTGGAAATGGGTCAATCTGTCTCAGAATTCCTATCACGCCCCGGCGACCACATTTGAGGTTGAAGAAGGGGAACTGACCGTAGTCTTCCAGATCGGAGGGCGTGAAGACGGCTTCGATATCGACCGGTTCGCCTTCGGCCGGGCCGATCTCTATTACACCGTGGGCAACCTGGAGAACGGAGAACCCGGATCCGGGCATTTGCCCGGCGAAATCTGGGAAGGGCCGCCGCTGGCGGATGGCCACCCGAAATTTCTCGGATCCGCCTACAGCACGCCTCAGGCCCAGAATTTTGCGTCTTACTGGAACCAGGTCACTCCGGAAAATGCCGGCAAGTGGGGCAGTGTGGAGGGGACCCGTAATGCCATGAACTGGGGGGGGCTGGATGCCGCCTACCATCTGGCCAAGGACAACGGTTTTCCGTTCCGGTTTCATGTGCTGATCTGGGGCAATCAGCAGCCCGGCTGGATCGAGGCGCTGGCGCATTCACCCGCGGAACAACTCGCGGAAATCCGGGAATGGTTCGAGGCGGTTGCCGAACGGTATCCGGACATCGATTATCTCGAGGTTGTCAACGAACCCCTCCATGATCCGCCCGCCGGCCCCACGAACGGTGATTATATCGAAGCACTCGGCGGCACCGGAGAGACGGGCTGGGACTGGGTGCTGAACGCATTCCGGATGGCCCGCGAGATATTTCCGTCTACGACCAGACTGATGATCAACGAATACGGCATCATCGGCAGCACCAACAACGTCAACCGGTATCTCGAGATCATCCGGCTGCTCCAGGCCGAGGATCTGATCGATTGCATCGGCATCCAGGGTCACGCCTTTTCGACCCGGGGCTCCGCGGTGCTGATGAACGCCAACCTGAACACCCTCGCGGGCACCGGCCTCCCGATACAGATCACCGAACTGGACATCGACGGGCCCACCGATCCGATTCAGCTGACGGATTACCGGCGCATTTTCCCGGTGATCTGGGAGCATCCCGCCGTCATCGGGGTGACATTGTGGGGCTGGAGGCCCGGTTTGTGGCGCAATACGGAAGGCGCCTACCTGGTCGAACAGAACGGCGATGAACGGCCGGCCCTGGTCTGGCTCCGGGAGTATGTGGCATCGACCAAGACCGCGGCGGATCGAATCGCAGAATCACCCCGGACGATGCATCTCGAGCCCAATTATCCCAATCCGTTCAATCCGTCGACGGTGATCGGTTATCGGCTGTCCGAGAAAACGAAGGTCACGCTGGATGTGATGGACGTACAGGGCCGGCATATCCGGACCCTCGTCCAGGATGTGCAGGCGGCGGGCCGGTATGCGGTGACATTCGATGCCGGTGATCTCCCGAGCGGATTGTATTTTTACCGTCTGGCGACCCATCAATCCATCCAGGTCGGGCGGATGCTGCTGATGAAGTAGTTTGCTCAGCTCCCATCGATTTTCGGATTTATTCGGAGCCCTTACCGCAATCCTCTCCCGGAAAAAAGGAGAGGATAATAAAATGTAAATTCGAAAACCATTCCGTTTTGCGTATATCGAAGCGGGGCAGCTGACGGGAAATTTTGGGTTTCTGTTGTTTTGAGTGGGTCATCATTAAGTTTCAGATACCCATTCATCGTTATCTGATTGATCTTTGCAAACCACTGGCTTTGCCGGTGGTCGTTTATTCAAGACAAGAAAGGAATTGAACTCATCCGCCTCAGGCGGATCGGACGTGAACGTCCCGTCATTTTCCGGGCCGGAGATTTTTCGAAGGCCGGGAACAGACTGTCGTCCTTTTCGGCCTTTTTGCAGCCAGTGGAGTCTTGACATTCCCCGGCTTCAACGAAGGGGTGGGCATCATTCCGGCGAAGGCGGAATGGCAAAAGGAAGTGGTTGGGCGGACTCATTCTTAAGCATTTGTCCAATAAATCTTCCTGAGCGCCGGGCGTGCAAAAAGGCCTGTTTCTTTTGGTACTTTTCTTTGCGCCAAAGAAAAGTACGGAACCTTTATGTGGAC
>DSAP01000101.1 GCA_011046415.1 bacterium
CAAACGGCTTCGCGATTTTCAGGGAGAGACGGCAGAATTCCAGGGCGTCAGTCCCATCCTGAACCGGCTCATCCAGAAATACAGAAAGCATGGCGCGGATGTTCAATAAGAAGATTTGTCTGCGGGGAGAATTCGGGGTGGGCAAAACCAGCCTCGTGCGCCGGTTCGTGCACGACCTGTTCAGCGACGACTACATCACGACCCTCGGCGTGAAGGTCACGGAGAAGGTGTTGCCTCCCATCGAAAAAAACGGGAAACCCCATCAGTACCGTTTCATGATATGGGACATCGCAGGCACCGAAGAGGGGCGGATCCAGCACGAAAGTTACTGGACCGGGGCCTCCGGCGCCTTGATCGTCGCCGATCTTTGCCGGCCCGATACCTTCGCCCACGCGAAGAAGATCATGGATCATTTCCTCGCGATTAACCCCGGGGCGTCCGTCGTCATCGCCGGCAACAAGGCGGATCTCATCCAAAGGCAGGAAATCGCCGCGCATGAGAAGACACTGAAAGAAATCGCGGGAGAAATATCCCGGCCGGTATTCATCACGAGCGCGAAGTCAGGCCTGAGTGTCGAAGAGAGTTTCATCGGCCTGGCCGAGGGGATGCTGGCCTAGTCCATGGACGGGCTGGTTTCCATATCGCATCTTCTCGAGGCCCTGAAGGCCGGATATGCCTTCCTCGATCCGGAGCTTCGGATCGTCCGGTCCAATGCCCGCTTCCGGGAGACGCATCCTTCGTCTCCTTCCCTTCAGGACCTTCCGGTCTTTGATGTGCTTCCCGAGACGGTCGGATTGGAAGAGGTCCTCAAGGCGTTGCGCAGCGGGGAAAAGACCTCCTTTACCCTACAATACATCGCCAGGGAGGCCAGTCCGGACATCCTGTATCTCCGCCTCGTCCTCGTCGGCACCAGGGATCCCGAGAAACCCGTCCTGGTCGTCCTGTCGGACGAGACGGAACAGGCGCGGATCCTTCAGAGGGTGCAGCAGCAATCCTTCGAGATCAGGCTGATGCGCAGCCTGCTCAACGAGAAACAGGCGGCTCTGGCCGCGGGTCTGATCGGGTCATCCGGGGCGATGGTCCGGCTCAGAAATACCATCGAAAAGCTGTCCGCGATTCCCTCTTCCACCATCCTGATCCGGGGAGAGACGGGGACGGGGAAAAGCCTGGTGGCCCGCATGATCCATCTGTCCACCGATCTTCGGGACCGGCCTTTCGTCGAATTCAACTGCGCGGCCGTTCCCGAGTCGCTTCTCGAATCCGAACTGTTCGGCCACGAGAAGGGGGCCTTCACCCACGCCGTTTCCCAGAAAAAAGGGCTGCTGGAGGAAGCCGACGACGGCACGCTGTTTCTCGACGAAATCGGAGACATCCGTCTGAATCTCCAGGCCAAATTGCTCACCGTGCTGGATTCGCGAAAATTCCGCCGGCTGGGCAGCATCCGGGAGATCAACACCCGGTTTCGCCTGATCGCCGCCACCCATCGCGACCTGAGATCCATGGTGAAGGAAGGATCATTCCGTGAGGATCTGTATTACCGCATCCAGGTGATCACCCTGGACTGCCCCCCGCTCCGGAATCTGGAAGACGACGTGATTCGGATCGCCCGCCATTTCATCCAGGTGTATGCACGGGAATTCGGAAAACCGGTCGCCGGCCTGACGCCGGAGGCGGAAAACAAATTGAAGGGGTACCGCTGGCCGGGCAATGTCAGGGAACTTCGGAATGTGATCGAACGCGCCATGATATTCACTGAAAATCCGTCCCTCGATTCGCGGGACATCCAGCTTCAATCCACCGGGGAGGATGCACCGGTCCAGACCGTGGAGACGCTTCCGGACGGAGGCCTTTCCTTCGAGGAACTGGAGAGGAGGCTGTTGAAACAGGCGCTCGAACGCGCCCGGGGGAATCAGAGTCGTGCGGCCCGGCTCCTCAAAATGAGCCGCGACACGTTTCGGTACCGGCTCGAAAAACACAAACTCCTGGAATAGGCCCGAGTCGACCCATGCGCCGGGAAACGAGAAGAATCCTCATACGGGGCGTCCTGCTGTTCTCCGCGGTCACGGTGTTTTGTCTCACGTATCACCTGAAATCCATTCCGATAAAACTGGAATCCTCCTGCCGGGTGACGCTCGGGGCCTTCGACGTCCGGAAATACGGCGTTCTCGCGGAAGGGCGGGATGTGCAGATCCACGGAATCGTCCCGGACGCCGGACGGATCGACAGCCTGAAAGACCGCCTGTCCGGCATCCCCGGAATCCGGAGACTGACCCTGGAATTCCGCGCCGGGATCGACTCCGTCCGAATCGAACGGATCCGGCGCCTCGCGGGACGGCACGTGTTTTTCGGGCTGGACAGCGCGATCCCGCATCCTTCTTCAGAAGGCCTGCTCGATTCGGTGGCGTCCGTGCTGAAATCCTATCCCGGAATCCATCTCACCCTCCGCGGATGGACGGACAAGCGGGGCGATCCCGCATACAACCTTAGGCTCAGTGATAGGCGCGCCGAAGCGGTACGCGAGGTCCTGATTGAGAAAGGATGCGATCCGGCCCGTATTTCGGTCCGGGGACTCGGCCCGTACCGGCCGGATTCATTCATCGAAACCGATTCACTGGCGCACCGCGTCGAATTTCTGTTCGAGGAGAAACTGCCATGATTTTTCTCGCTTCTGAAATCCTGTTCTGCCTCATCCTCTCACTCGTCATCGGCCTGATGACAGGCTGGGCCTTGCGGGGTGTTCAGGTCAGGCGCAGGCTCAGGGATCTTGAGAAGGTGTACCGGATCAACATGGCCAGCCTGACAGCAAAAGACACCGCGCCGTGACGAAAATCCGTCATCATCGGTAAACCGCTTCGATCGGGTCTCGTGGCCACCGGTCTTTTCAGGGACCGGACCGAAGCGATCCGTTTCTAACACTATCCTGAAAATCCGTTTTTTCTTCCTTTGTGGCCGGAGGTTTCGGGATCCCGGTGTGTCGAATCACCCAATTCCCGGCGCCGCATTTGCGTGTTTTCACCCGTTCTCCCGCATGTGAATTCCCACCCCGGATGCGATTAAGTTAATTAGGATCAATGGGTAAAGAAAAACGGTGATCGCCGGATCCGGTGTGGCATGCAAGTTGTTTTGGGAGAAAGCAGGAAAGGATTTCATCCAGGAAGGAAAGGCCGGCCATGAAACTCACATGTCCACGCTGCAACAAGGCTTACAACTACGCGATCGATCAGATTATGGGATGCCTGGTCAAGTGTGAATCATGCCGGCGCGTGTTTCCCTGGAAGGAGACGGCCTACAGTATCAAAAGGAACAAGGACAGGAATGCGGATGACAGAGTCATGCAAAAGGATACGGCTCTCCCGATCCGGAGGATGAAAATGTGTTCTGATCGATGAATCCCACTCTCCCCGGAGGGCCGCTGTGGGGATCGGTTATCAGCGGCCCTCTAATTATATTAATGGGAAAAACCATGAACATGACCATGCTGTCGGAAAGATCCTATGCAAAGGAATATATGGCGATGAATCCCGAAAAAAAAATGGCATATTCGGGGCCGCTTCACAGCGTCCTCGTCGTGGATGACGAACTGATCGTGGCGACCGAACTGGCCTATCATCTTGAAATGAACGGGTACGCGATCGCAGGCATCGCGGGGGACGGAGAGGATGCGATCACCCTGGCCTGTCGGACCCGTCCCGATGTCATCATCATGGATATAGACATGCCGGGAGAGACCGACGGCATCGCAGCCGCGCAACGCATCCGACGGAACCTGAAATCCAGAATCATCTTCACGTCCGGCCACAGGGATGATGACCCGCGTGTCAGAAAGGTGCTGGATGAAGGGAGGCATTCTTTTGTCGGGAAACCGTATCCCAAGGAATTGCTCTACGCGAAGATTCAGGAAGTCCTGTGACCTCTCGAAATATTCCGGTTCCGCTTCCCGGGTAAAACGAATATCAGATAATCAGATTCATTCTCCCGTTTTCATTCATTCCTTCTGAAGGACGAACAGTGCGATGCCAGCGGCGATGGCCGCGTTCAGGGAGTTGATCCGGCCTTTCTGTCCGATCGAGACCACATGGTCCGCATGATCCAGGACGAACGGGGAGACGGAGCGGTCCTCGCCCCCGATCACCACCATCAACCGGTCCGGGGAACCGTCCGGCAGAGACCGGATATCCGTCCGTCCGGAGGTGTCCAGCGCGATGATCCGGTATCCTTTTTCCCGGGCCGTGCGCACATAGCTTTCCGGCGGGGCGTCTCTCGCGATGTCCAGATATTCCGTGGCGCCGGCCGAGACCTTGACGACGGAAGGATAGATTTCGGGCACGCCTTTTTCGGAAAGCAGCACGGCATCGAATCCGAAGATTTCGGCGCTGCGCAGGATGCCCCCGACATTGTGCGGATCTTCCACGTTATCCAGCAGCAGGATGCGCGGCCGGCTCCACAGGGCGTCCGATTTCCGATAAGGATAAATTCCGGTTTTCAGGACGACGCCCTGATGATCCCTGTTTCCCGCCAGGTCGTTTACGCGCCGCCGGTCCACCCGCCGAACCGGGATGGTATTATTTTCCAGCATTTCCACGAGTTCCGAAAACCGCGGCTGATCCAACCGGGTTTCATCCAGAAAGGCTTCATAGACTTTTCGTTTCACGGCGCGGATGACTTCGAAGGCGGGGTTTATGCCGTAAATATATTCGCGGGTCGGTTTCGACATTCAATTTCCTTGATTAAACTCTTTTTCTGGAGTTAAGGCGTCAGCCTTTTATTCTTTTCCCCCCGGCCGCCCCATAAAATCCTGACGGATTAACTCCAAGACCGCTTTTCGTTCAATCCGACAGAATCATTTTCTTCACATCCCGATATTCATCCATTTGAATCCGATACAAATAGAGTCCCGTCGCAAGCCCGGAGGCGTCAAAGGGCACGCGGTACTCCCCTGGTTTTTTCCGCTCGTTGATCAGTTCGGCGATCTCCTGTCCCGTTACATTAAAGACTTTCAGGTTCACAAAACCAGT
Source organism: bacterium (assembly GCA_011046415.1). Classification (GTDB taxonomy): domain Bacteria; phylum Zhuqueibacterota; class QNDG01; order QNDG01; family JABMRT01; genus DSAP01. The sequence continues at coordinate 5,016 of DSAP01000101.1, forward strand.
TTTCTTGACTTTAAACCGGATGGTTGTCGACGGATTGAAGGGGTTGGGATGATTCTGTAAAAGCCGGAAATCGGGCAGGCGCTTCGCGTCCGCATCGGCCGCGGTCGATACGGGATGGATTCTCCACGCATGGAGGATAAGCCGTCCATCTCGTTCCCGCACGAATTCCGTAACATACAGGATCCGGTTTTCCGCATCCCATGCCGCGGAAAAGATTTCGTGATCGATCCCGAAGAATATTTCTTTCGGGATTCGCAAAGCGGCATACGGTTGAGGCCGGCCGGACGGCATCGATCCGCCGGCGACGGCCGCAAGATCCTGCGGATCGTAGAAGAGGATCATGGGCTGCCGCGTATGCGAGCGCCAGCCTTTGCCGTCCGGGTCGGTTTCCCAGAAATCGGGGCAGGGCAGATCGGCGATGACCCAGTCGTGGCGCATCCGTTCGCCGTGATAACCGTACCAGTTGTCGCCCAGCGCCTTGTTCCCGATGACCGAGACGGCGTCCCGCCCGTCCGCAGACAGCCACGCCGCGTCGCGCCAGTCGTCCGCCAGGTTGTATCCGGCCATGGCGTCGGGGAGGTATCCATCGACCGGACCGTATTCCAGAAGCGTCGTCAAATCCAGGGACTGTCCGGCGGGCGGCGGAGTCCTGCCGACCGGAGAGAAGGCATACAGGGTCGGGCCCAGTCCGCTGAGCCCGCCGTCCCGGCATCGTCCCGTGACGAGGGTTCTTCCAGAACAATGGGCGTCGGCCCATTCCTGCGGGAGTGAGAACAGCCAGTCACCCATCATCGCGTCGATCGGGGTTCGGCCGGGATCTCCGAGGAACCATGCGCCGTATCTGGGACTTCCCGAAAGATCCGAAATGTTGCAGCAGCTGATCGAGGCGTGTTTCTCACCGGTCACGGTATAATGGATGCTCCACGTGCTGTAGAGCCGTGCTTCACCGGAGACGACCTCCAGCCCCGTGCGCCAGACATCGACGAAATCCCATGCATTCACGTTCGGAGGACGGATATTCACAGGCGCCCTGAGAATGGCGGCCTGATTCAGGCCGTCCGGATCCTTTCCATGCGGGATTCGGGGAGCCGGAATGTCGATCTCCCCGACCCATCCGTTCTCGGGCTGGTTGAGGTGGGTCAAAAAGAGGGCGCCGGGAAAATTGTCCGCCGGATTCTCCCGTCCCCCGTCGCCGTGTGGATTGGTTGCGATCGCCTCGCCGCCCCAGGCGAAGACTTCCGGTACTAAAAAGGCCCCGAGATAGTCCAGCCCGGCGGGGTGGATGAGATCTTCCCGTCCGAGAAAGGCCCGCGTCGCCGCCCGGACCGGATCGGAATGCGCGCTTTCGTTGCCCGCGGCGTCCAGGGCGGTCACGGTGAAGGTGTACTCCGTCGCCGGTTCGAGGAAGACGCAGGTGTGTTCCGTGACCCGGGCGTATCCCTCGACCTCGCCGTCCCGGTAGACGAGGTATTCGACCGCGCCCACATCGTCCGCCGGCGCGTTCCATCCGAGACGGATTTCCGAATCGGAGAGGACGGAGGCGGTCAGACCCGACGGTTTTTCCGGCGGCGAGACATCGGCGTCGGTGCGGAGTTCGATCTGTTCGCAGATCAGGAATCGCTTCTGATAGGTCGATCCCCATTCGACGGCAAGGTTGATGTTGACGAGCGTATATACACTGTCCGTCCTGTGCACGCCGGAGTCCGCGATGTGGAAGACGGTTTTCGCGGTTTGCCGGGGAAGAATCTCGGAGTAGGTGAGGCGATAGTCCTGAAAGCCGCGCATGGTGTACCAGCGGCCGTCCGCCCCGGATTCATCCGGTTCGTCTGCGTCTGTGAAGCTGATCCGCGCCGTGAATGAGACCGGTTCATCCGAATCGTTGTACCAGGTCACCGCGATCCGTTCGCCCCTAAAGAAGCGGCGCGGCGTTCCCCGCACGCCCCGGAAATCCCCGTATTCTCCCGGGTCGGCGGTCGCGACCAGACCGCCGTTTCCCCGCGCGGTATAGTTCAGTGAACCACTTTTGAGGAGGGTTTCCCAGCCTTCGAGCCCGAAGGTCGTGGTCCCGGGAGTCGATCCGAACCGGACGAGGGTCACGGTCTCGGATTTTCCGGTTTTCGGCAGGATCAGGACGAGAGCACAGATACACAGATTCACAAGCGGGATGCGAGTTTGCATGTTGGACTCCCGGTTCTCAATCCTTTTGATCAAACGGGGGTTACGGATTTCTCGGAAACCGGATCCGGAAGGATGTGCCGCGGTCCCGGCCGATGGTGCATTCGCCGTTGATCTGGACCGTGAGCAGGCGGATGAGATGAAGACCGAGCGAATCGGAACTTTCCGGATCGAAACCGGCAGGCAGTCCGATTCCGTCGTCCGATACGATGAGTTCGTATGCCTCGTTCCCGCAGGGCCGGAAGACCATCGAGATTTCCCCGCTCCTGTCCGGAGGAAAGGCATGCTTGAACGCATTGGTGATGAGTTCGTTCAGGATGAGCGCACAGGGAATGGCGCGGTTCAGATCGATGACGGCGTTCTCGATTTCGAGTCTGAGACGGATATTCCCCGAGATGCGATAGATCGAACTCAATTGCCTGACCATGTCGTTGAGATAGGAATGCATGTCCACATGGGCGAAATTCTCGGATTGATACAGTTTCTCATGGACGAGCGCCATGGCGAACACGCGGTCACGGCTTTCCCCGAAGGCTTCGATGGCCTGCTGTTTGGTCTTGATCTTCTTGACCTGCAGGTTGAGGAGGCTCGAGATCACGGTCAGGTTGTTTTTCACGCGATGGTGGATTTCCTTGAGTAGGATCGTCTTCTCCTCGAGGTCCTTCCGGATCTGTTCCTCCGCCCGCTTGCGTTCGGAGATGTCCCGGGATACGCCGTAGATGCCCGTCAGCGTCCCCGATGCATCCCTCAGGGCCTTGATGCTGTTCTCGAGCCAGATCGTGGAACCGTTCTTGTGGTAATAGGCAACCTCGACGTTAATCGAACGATCGGGATCTGCGTCGCGGGCCGTCTCGCGCAGGATCTCCCTCGTCAGGATTTCCTTCACGTGCGCCAGGGATTCCGGGGTCATGATTTCCTCGGCCGCCTGGGCCTTGCGTTCCTCCGGCGTGAATCCGAGCACCTTCGTGACCGAGGGGCTCACATAGGTCGTCTTCAGGTTGAGATCCAGGGTCCAGACGATATCCCCCATTTTCTCGGCGAGGAACCGGAATTTCTCCTCGCTCGATTTCAGGGCTTCCGAGATCTTTTTACGTTCGGTGATATCGCGGACGATCGCCAGCAGGATCTCCTTGTCTTCGTAGTGAATTTTTCCGGTCGATACTTCGACCGGAAAGGGGGTCCCGTCTTTGCGCCGATGCGTTGCTTCGAAGGTGAAGCGCTGCTCCGGATCCCACCGTTTCCATTGACCGACAATACCCGTCCTGTCCGTGTTGTCCGGATGAAGATCGAAAACAGTCCGTTTCAGGAGTTCATCCTTCGTATATCCGGACTGCCGGCAGGCCATCTGATTGGCATCGAGGATGCGGCCTTCCAGATCATGCAGATAAATCCCCTCGACGGACCGGTTGAACAGGGTCCGATACATGTTCTCGCTTTCCCGCAGTGTTTTCTCGGCCTGTTTGCGTTCGGTGATGTCAAACCCGATGGATTGGAATTTCAAGGCCTTTCCCTGCGCGTCGAAGAACGCCCGGTCATGCCATTCATGCCAGAAGATTTCTCCGTTCCTGATCACCTGATGGTTATAGACCTTCGTCGCATTTTGCGGCGTCAGGGACAGGTATTGCGTCTTCACGCCTTCTCTCGCCACTTCCGGGATCAGGTCCAGAAAAGCTCGCCCGATCAGTTCCTCTTCAGTCATCCCGAAGTATTCACAATAGGCTCTGTTCACATAGGTCAGGGTGCTGTCCGGCAAAAATTCACAGACCAGTGCCGGAAAATTATGGCTCAAATCATGATAAAGGTATTCGCTCTCCTTCCGCGTATCCTTGATGCGCTTCTGCAGATCAGTTTTCTGTTCGGACTTCCGGATACGTTCGGCCGACAAGGAATCGGGATCTTCTTTCTTGTTCCTGACGGGCCGAAGTGCCGGGGTTTTCCTTCGTTTCGTCGCCATCCGTCCCTCCCTCCCTCCTGGTCTGTCTGCGGATTCTCAACCGTCCAATCATCCCTCGAATGAGTTTTGGGTGGTTGCGGATATCATGCGTTCAATCGGCCATCCCGAAGTAGCGCCTGATGTCGTCCTCCCACCGCGCCTTGAATTTTTCGAGAAGCCGTTTGAACCGGTCGTCTTTGCGGACCCCATCGAAGTTCGGATCGTTGGCGAGCCAGACATAATCCCGGTATCCGGATTCGAATGCCTCTTCGAGCCAGTGAACGGCGAGGCCGTTGCGTCCCAGCAGCGCATACACCGCGGCCGCGGCCACGGCCAGGGATCCGTTTCCGTGCAGGAAGGGTTTGACTTCGAGTTCCACCTCGCCGAAGGCGGCGTCGAGATTTCCGGATTTGGCCTCGATCATGGCGAGGACGGCGCGGGCGAGGGGGGAGGAATCGGCCGTCTCACCCAGGGACCGGCGGGCCTCATCCAGCCGTCCCTGATAGGTCTGCGCCAGGGCCAGATACGTCAGGACTTCTCCGCGATCCGGATGGTTAAGGATCACCGTTTGGAGCAGGGTCTCCGCATCGCGATACCGGCGGATCCCGATCAGCATCAGGGCCCGGCTGATCGCGACATCAGGCTGATCCGGATCCAGTTCGAGGGCCCGTTCATAACAGGCCAGCGCGGGTTCATAGAGTACGATCCGGGCGTAAATCCGTCCGAGGCCGGCCCAGGGCGCCATCTGGTTCGGATTCAGATCGAGGGCTTTTCTGTACGCCGCTTCCGCCTGGCGGAAATCACCCCATGCGGCCAGACATCTCCCGATCAGGAGATGTCCCCGGGGATCGTCCGGTGCAATCTGTACGGCCTTTTGCGCGGCCGCCTGGGCAAGCTGGATGAAGACGCGGTTTTTCTCCCATCCCGTTTCCACAATCTGCAGGTATCCCTCCGCGAGTCCGGTCAGGGCGGGTACGAGGGTCGAATCCAGACGCAGGGCGTCCTGGAACAGGGCGATGGAGCGCCGGTTTTCCGTGCGGGTCTTTTTTCCGAGAAGCAGCCGGGCCCGGGCCGTCCGGTCGAGCGCGTCCGGTGATACCGGGCGGCCCGGGACCGCCGACGCAGGCCGGTCGGGATCCAGCGCCGCCAGGGTTCGTGCACGCATCTTTTCGACGGCCGTCAACAGGTTTTCCTCCGCCTCCAGATAATTCTGATCGGAGACGATTTGCTGGTTCCGGTCGGTCACCACCGCGGTCATCTCGAAACGATGCCCAATTTTTTTCACGGAGCCGGTCAGTTCGTAGCCGGGTTGCGTGGATGTGGCGGGGGGGTGGGTTTCCCTGAGTACCAAAAGAGCGGGATGACGGGTCAGCGCGGAGGCGAGTTCCTCTCCGAGGAAGACGGCCTTTGCGCTGTCCCTTTCGGCGTCGAATCGGACACGGATGGCCTTCTCCCAACCGAAGGCGGGTAATACCACCGTTTCCGGAAAAGATTCCGGCCGGATTATGAGGTGTTCCTCGGGCGGCTTCCTGTCGCATCGGAGGGCGCACAGACCGATCCAGACGATCCCGATCATGAAAACCGTTTTCTTCATGGCAGCGCTTCCTCAACAAGGAGATTTTCAATGCCGGATCTCGGGCGGATTTTCAATGATGTATCCGGAAATCCGATGTTAAATCTTCGGCGACGGTTCCGATTGAATCCGTGGATTCAATCCTTAACCGGAAACCAGTTATTCGATCCCGAAACGAACCAGGACGATCGAGAATGCCGGGACATCCAGGGTGTGGTCTTTCATGGAAAGGCCCTGCTCCCGTATCGTCACCGCCGGTTCACGGCCCGGTTCGTTATAAGCCTGCGGATCCGGGTGATGGATCATCCACATTTTCCCCTCCGTGCCGACCCGGGTGTCTCCGAAATCGAGGCGCACCCGTTCTCCCTCATTTGCCGGATTCACCAGGGCGACGGTGACGGCCGTCTTGCCCGCAGTCAGGGCGGCCGCGACATCCAGTACGGGAGAAACATGCGACACATCCACCGGCAGGACACCGAAATGACGGCGGTAGAGCTTCAGGGGCAGGCCCGTGGCGGCGAATGCGGCATCCGTCGTCGTGGTCTTGATGCAGCCGATCACATTGACCGTCTGGGCATAATTCGCCATGAAATAGAGATCACTGTTTCGGAAGAATTCATGCAATCCCATGGCGACGCCCAGGGCATCCTTGTGGTGATAGCGCACCCCCAATTCACCGTAAATGTAGTCGCCGTACCAGTAATTCCACTCGTCCATGGCGATCCGGATGTCCCTCTCCGCCAGGCCGGGGATGGTTTTCCGGTATACGCGGTGGGCATCCGCCACGCGAAGGATTTCCCGGGAAAGCTGCAGGGCGTGTTCGGTGACGTCCGGGATTTCCCGGCAGTAGATATGCTCGCTGATCAGATCCATGTGGCCGGACGCCTCCTTCATCATGGTTTCGGACCATTCGCCCACCGAACCCACGCCGATCAGTCTGATGCCGGGATCCACCGCCCACATCGCTTCGGCCACGCGGATGTGTTTCCTCACATAGTCTTCCAGCGGCATATGACCCAGCTGCCAGTCGCCGTACATCTCGTTTCCGACGGCCCACCAGGTGACTTTGTAGGGTTCGGGATGGCCGTTTAGCGCCCGCAGCCGTCCCATGGGAGAGTCGGCCGGACTGTTGCAGTACGCCACCTCCTCGGCGACCTCTTCCACGGTTCCCAGGCCGGTGTTCACCGCCACGAAGGGCTCGGCGCCGATCAGATCCATCAGCTCCATGTATTCATGGATGCCGACGTCGTTGTGCTCCACGCCCTTCCATGCGGGATTCTTACGCGGCGGCCGCAGGTCGCGTTCACCGATGCCGTCCCGCCAGTTATAACCGCTCACGAAATTGCCCCCGGGCCATCTGTAAATGGGTGAATCCAGTTCCTTCAGCAGGGCGACGACATCCTTCCGCCAGCCCCGGATATGGTCCGCGGGCATCAGGGAGAGGGTCCCGATTTTCAGTCTTCCCCGGCCTGAGGCGGCGATCTCGATCCGCACGCTGTCGCTGGAAACGGGCGTTTTGAATATCAGGTCGTGGATCCGGTATTCCGGATGGATCCCGGAGATTTCACGGGTCAGAATCGTTTCCTCATCCAGCACCAGACGGATTGAAACCGGGGCGGCTTCGGCGTCCCCGGCGAGGAGGATCCTCCCGGTGTATTTTTTATCCGCGACCACGCCCAGCCCGTCCTGACTGATGCCGACTTCCACGCCCTCGCCCGGAAGGATCAGCACGGGGGTGTGGTCGCCCACATAAGGATCGGCCGAATCCATAATCACCGAACCGGCCGGTCCGATCACCTTCCAGGGCGAGGCATTCAGGTACCGGTAGGGCCCGGTATTCCAGAAGGGATCCGAAGCCCAGGCCCAGGGATCGAAATCATCCGTGACGGGATAATAGAATTTGCGGTCTTCGATCATTTCCGCCCAGAGTCCACCGTAGATGCAACGTCCCAGATGTTCGATGAACTGTCCGTATATGTATTCGGATATGGCCGGTTTCACGTTCCCGATATCGATCCGGACCGGAGTGCCGGCGGTCAGGGTTACGGAGATCCAGACGGTCAGGGCAAGCGTCTTTACGATTCTTCTTTTCATGAGTTCCTCCACGTCATGAGCGATTGCCGGCCAGCAAACTGTATGCGAACCACAACACCGGGGCCTGGCCGTGGAAATCGCCGGTCGTCCTGGGGCGGTCCAGATAATACCGGACATCCAGACTCTGACCCGTGCCCACGCAGACTTCCGACACCCTTCCCTCCGCGTCGATATATCCGACGAGGGCCCGCCAGGCTTTCTGCAAGGACGGTTCAATGGTCTTTCGGGACAAAAGTCCCCGGTTGACACCCACGGAGATGGCATAACCGAACATGGCGGTCGAGGAGGTCTCCTTCCAGGCCTCCTCGATATCGATCAGCTGGCGCCACATGCCGTCCTCCGACTGGTATCGCAACAGCGCCTCCATCATTTTTCGATATCCGTCCAGGACGGGGGCGTAAAGCGGATGGCTTTCCGGCAGTTCGGACAACAATTCCGCCAGGCCGGCCGCGACCCAGCCGTTGCCGCGTCCCCAGAAGAACGGGGCGTCTTCGCCATGAAAAAAAAGCCCGTTCGGTCGTTGTAATTTCCGGAGATAGGCTTCGGTCGTCCGGGCGGCCCGGTCGAGATAGGCCGCGTCGCCCGTGGCGCGGTAGGCCTGGACCTGCAGGGCGCCGATCATCCATACGTCGTCGATCCAGTACCGGGCCTGACGGGTCAGTCCGTCCGGTCCGGGATCCTCCCACTGGATGTCCGCAAGCCGGATGCCCTGGTCGAAAAAGACACGGTTTCCGGTCTGCATGTACAGTTCCAGCGGGCAGATGCCGTAGACGTTTGCGTCCACGTGGCCGGCCGTATTCACCACGCCTTCCTCGATCACCCGCATATACCGTTCCGAGAGTTTCCCGATCATCAGGGAATCGCCGGTCAGGCCGGCCAGCCGCGCGGCGCCGAAAGCCGCACAGGCTTCCGCGTAATGCACGGCCGTGCAGTGATCCGAAATGTACATCATGAATTCGGGCCTTTGGATCAGGTCTTCCGAAATCCGTCTGCCGATTTTCTCCGGAGAGAGGGCGTCGTTCCAAAAAACATGCGCTTTCCGATCCGGATCGTCCGAAGTCTTGCAGGCGAGTAAGAGGAGGGACAGGCAGAATAATCCCCCCCCACTAGGCCGGTATTTCAAATTCTTCCCCTTTCTTCTGCGGATGCGATGAATTCCCGGCTTTCCCAAGCGAATTGTATTTCCCCAAAAGGGCGATGAATGCAAAGTGCGGGAAATGCCTGTGACACGCCTGGGCATTCAGTCCGGTCCAGTGACGGGCAATTTTCATGCTCGTTGTAAAGATAGCAAGAACAAGCGAAGGAATCAAGGATCATTGTAAGGATCTTGACGTGATCGTGTTTTCCCGGAAGATGATTTCAGGGGGGGAATATCATCTTAGAATTTTATCTCAGGAAAGGGGCTGTATCAAAAG
>DSAP01000153.1 GCA_011046415.1 bacterium
CGGTGGTCTGGGACGGAAACCATGACGCCGGAAGCCGGGTCGCCAGCGGCGTCTACTTCTACCGGCTCGAATCCGGCGGGCTCTCCCTCACGCGTAAAATGCACCTCGGAAGATGAGCCGGATCATCGACCCCAATGCCAGCGAGGCATGTCAATATCCTCCTGTTAAAATCCTTTCGTACACTGCCCTGGAAACATCGCAGGGTGAGAACGCCTGTTGCATTTTTGCCATGTAATCCGTAACTTCTTCATGAAACAATCGCGATTTCGATTCCGTAATGAAAACAGTCCAACTCGTTCGCTGGAGGAGACATCATGAAATGTCCGGTCTGTGAAAAAAAACTCATGGAGCGCGAGACGGGCGGTATCACCGTGGATGTGTGCGACGGCGGCTGCGGCGGAATCTGGTTCGATCACCTCGAACTCCAGAAGATGGACGAACCTCATGAAACGGCGGGCGAGGCCCTGCTGGAAATTGACAAAGATCCGCGGATCCGGATCGATCTGGAAAAACGAAGGAACTGTCCCCGATGCGGGGATGTGGTGATGATGCGGCATTTCGCCAGCATCAAACGGGAAATCGAGGTGGACGAATGCCCGCGCTGCGGCGGATTCTGGCTCGATGCGGATGAACTCCGGCAAATCAGGAATCAGTATCCCTCCCAGGAAGAACGAAGCCGGGCCGCAAAAGAACTGTTCGCCGAAATAACGGCAGAAGCCTTCGCGGAGACGCATGCCGAGAACCGCGCGAAAATGGAGCGGCAGAAGAAGATGGCGCGGATGTTTCGTTTCATCTGCCCGAGTCATTATCTTCAAGGAGACCAAAAATGGGGTGCATTTTAAAACACGAGGAGGCGATCGCATGAAAAAATGGATGCCGGTCCTGTTTTTGATCGGGGCGTCCGGACTTTTTGCCCGGGAACAGACCCTGATCAGCGGCGATATCCAACACGGCGGTTTCGGCGGGCCGGTCGTGAAATTCGGCAACGTACTCGATGAGTGCGGCGTGTTTGTAGGCGGACGCGGCGGCTGGATCATCAACCATCAGTTCGTGCTGGGCGGCGGGGGGTACGGCCTGGTGAATGAAATCGCTTCCCGGCGGGATGCCGATTTGTTTTACAGTTTCGGTTACGGCGGCCTCGAAATCGAGTACATCGCCGCTTCGGACAGGCTGGTTCACCTCACCTTCCAGGCATTGATCGGCGCAGGTGGTGTCCGTCTGTACGAGAAAATCAACGGAACCCGGTTTGACGACGAAACAAACACCGTCGAAACCGACGCGATTTTCGTGGCGGAACCCGGCGTGAATGTCGAGCTCAACGTCACGCCGTTTTTCAGGATCGGCTTCGGAGCCCATTACCGGTTTGTTTCCGAACTCGACATGCCGGGCCTCAAGGCCGGGGATCTGAGCGGACTCTCCGCCGCGATCACCCTGAAATTCGGTAAATTCTAAAAAAGACAAAGCCCCTCCTGACCGGAAAAAAGGGGCTTTCTCTTTTTCCCCGGGCAACGGAATCCATCGTCTTCAATTTTCGATTGAAATTATCCCCAAATTTCTCTATTATATTTCATGCAAAATTTTCTGCTCATCAGCGAATCGGTCGCCCCGGTCTTTCTGATCGCATTTCTGGGAATCTTCCTGAAGCGGATCCGGTTCATCGACGATCGGTTCGTCCATGCGTCCTCACACCTGGTATTCTCTGTATCCCTGCCGGGACTGGTCTTCTCCAGGCTGTCGAATGTGGACTTTTTTACCATTTTTTATCCCAAGCAGATCATTTTCATCGTCGTTTCCATACTGCTTACGGTCGCGGCGATCTGGTCCATGGCCGCACGGAAGATTCATCGCGGACAGGATCTGGGGACTTATGTCCAGGGTGCATTTCGATCGAATTACGCCATCGTCGGCCTGGCCGTTAACGTCCATGTATTCGGCGAGGCATCGCTCGGCGTGACGGCGGTGATCCTGGCATTCATCATGCCCCTGTACAACCTTCTGTCGGTGGGCGTACTGACCATGACGACCCGAAAAGAGAACCGAATCGACTGGCTTGACACCACGATGCGCATCCTCAAAAATCCGCTGATCATCGCCGTGCTGGTGAGTCTCCCGTTTTCCATCTTTAGAATTCCTGTCCACGCCGTGGTGGAAAAAACCACGGCGAGTCTCGCCGCGATGACCCTGCCGCTCGCGCTGATCGGCATCGGCGGGTCTCTCAATCTGGAGGCGGTGAAACGCGCCTCGCGTCTGGCCGTTTCCGCATCGGTCGTCAAGGTGATCCTCATCCCCGCGGTTTGGACTCCGGTCGCCGTCTGGCTCGGATTTCGCAACATCGAACTGGGCACGCTGTTCGTCCTCTTCGCCTCACCCACGGCCATATCCAGTTTCATCATGGCCAAAACGATGGAAGGCAACGCGCAGCTCGCAGGAAACATCGTCCTGATTTCGACGCTCGCCGCGGGCGTGACGATCACGGCGGGACTCTTTATTCTGAAATCGTATGGATTCATCGGCTTGGGATAGAGGCTGTATAGCACCCCGGCGACTGAGTCGCGGGACTCGGGGGCCGTGCGAAAACAACCTGAACGGATCAGAAAAAAATACGGGACACCGCTGATATGAACATTCTGGGCATCTCCGCATTCTACCACGACAGCGCCGCCTGCCTGGTGCGCGACGGAGACATCCTGGCCGCCGCGCAGGAGGAGCGGTTTTCACGCAGGAAACATGATTTCCGCTTCCCGGAACAGGCGATCGCCTATTGCCTGAAGGAGGGAGGGCTTACCCCTGAACACCTGGACTATGTCGTCTTTTACGACAAGCCCTTTTTGAAATTCGAACGCATTCTCGAAACCTACCTTCAGTACGCCCCGTCGGGTTTTGCGTCCTTCATCAAGGCCATGCCGCTCTGGGTCAAACAGAAACTCTGGACGCGGAGCAACATCCACGACGCGCTGGAAGGATATGAGGGGCCGGTCCTCTTCTCCAAACATCACGTCTCGCATGCCGCATCCGCCTTTTATCCGTCCCCATTCGACAGGGCGGCGATCATCACGGCGGACGGCGTGGGCGAATGGACCACCACAAGCATCTGCATGGGTGAAGGCAACCGTGTCCGGCTCATCAGGGACATCCATTTCCCCCATTCGCTCGGCATGCTCTATTCGGCCTTCACCTATTACACCGGATTCAAGGTCAACTCGGGCGAATACAAAATCATGGGGCTGGCGCCGTACGGCGAACCCAAATATGTCCGGACGATACTGGAACACCTGATCGACCTGAGGGAAGACGGCTCCTTTCGCCTGAATATGGACTATTTCAGCTTCGCCGCGGGTCTCACCATGACCAACCGGCGTTTCGACAGGCTTTTCGGAGGGCCGCCCCGAAAGCCGGAAAGCCTCCTCACCCAGAAAGAGATGGACCTGGCCCGCTCCGTGCAGGACGTGACCGAACTCGCCATGCTCCGCATCGCACGGCATGCAAAAAAAGAAACCGGGGCCCGGCATCTCTGTCTCGCGGGCGGCGTCGCCCTCAACTGCGTGGCCAACGGCAAAATACTCAGGGAACGCCTGTTCGATGATGTGTGGATGCAGCCTGCATCCGGCGACGCGGGCGGCGCGCTCGGCGCGGCCCTTGCGGTCTGGCATGATTATCTGGACAATCCGCGGACGGCCGGAGCAGACCGGCAGCACGGGTCCTATCTGGGACCCTCCTATTCGCATTCGGAACTCGAACGTTTCCTCCGGGCACATGGGATTCCTCACCGGCGGCTGGAAAAACCGGACCTGTACGCAACCGTCGCCAGGCTGATCGCGGAGGAAAATGTCGTCGGCTGGTTCCAGGGCCGCATGGAATTCGGTCCGCGCGCGCTCGGTTCCCGGAGCATACTCGGAGACGCCCGGTCTCCCGAAATGCAGAAAAAGATGAACCTGAAAATCAAATACCGGGAATCGTTCCGCCCCTTCGCACCGTCCGTGCTCGGCGAAGCCGTCTCGGATTATTTCGAGATCGACCGGCCGAGTCCCTACATGATGCTGGTGGCCGACGTCACCGCCGGGCGCCGCCGAAAGATGTCCGAAGAAGAAACGAGGCGGTTCGGTATCGAGAAACTGAATGCGGTCCGGTCGGACATCCCGGCCGTGACCCATGTGGACTATTCGGCGCGGATTCAGACCGTGCATGCCGAAACCCATCCGGATTATTACGGACTCATCAAGGCGTTTCACGGAATCACCGGTTGCCCGGTGATCGTCAACACCTCCTTCAACGTCCGGGGCGAACCGATCGTCAACACCCCCATGGACGCCTACAAGTGCTTCATGCGCACCGAGATGGATTATCTGGCGCTGGGCCCGTATCTTCTGGACAAGAAAGAACAGCCGGCGTGGAATGACGACATCGACTGGCGAGAAACCTTTGAACTGGATTAGTGGACTGGATATGGATCAGGTAAAATTCAACGACAGGCGGGAATGGCGTAAGTTCGGCGTGGCGGTCGGCGTGATTCTCTGTCTCATCGCTTCCGTGCAGCTGCTGAAAGGCCGGACGCTGTATCCTTACTTTTTCGGCGTCGCGGCCGTATTCTTCACGACCGCGGCGTTGATCCCCCTGGTGTTAAAACCGGTTTTTATCCTCTTTTCGTATCTCGGCCTCGTGATGGGCTGGGTGATGACCCGGGTCATCCTGGGTCTCGTCTTTTTTGTGATCATCACGCCGATGGGCCTCGTCTCGCGGTTTTTCGGGAAAACCTATCTGGTCATGAAACCGGAAGCTTCCGCGTCTTCCTACTGGTTATCCGTACCCGAAGACGATGACCGCAGCCATTATGAAAAACAATTTTAAGACCGACACAAGGAGAATCCGTATGTCCAAGATGTCCATCATGGCCGAATTCTGGGATTTTTTAAAAGTCCGTAAAAAATGGTGGCTGGCGCCGATCGTGTTTTTTCTGGTGCTGCTCGGCGCGCTGATCGTGCTGACCCAGGGATCGGCCATCGCGCCGTTCATCTACGCGTTGTTTTAAGACGATGGGCTCAGGCTGTCGCAAGGAACAGAAACAAGAAACGAATTTTGCTTTATCGCGACCGGACGGAAACGGGTTTTCTCCCGCCCCTTCTTGTCGCTACTCCGGGAAATCCACATCCGGATACAGGGTTTTCGCGCAATCGGAACATAATCCATGGCTGAAACGCGCTTCGGAATGGTCCCGGATATAGTTCTCGATCTGAATCCAATACCCCCCGTCATCACGGATCTTCTTGCACGATGCACAGATGGGTAAAAGTCCCCGAAGGAAATGGGTTGTCGTGACCCCTGTTCGAACGGAACACTTCCAGCTCCGGAGGGGCCAGACGGTTGATCATGACACTCGGTATGGACAGCAGGTCGGATATGGAGTCCACGATCCGTTGCCAGATCTCGACGATCCGGGAAGGGATGATAATGTTTTGGGTCTCTTGCACCACGGTTTCCCTGTTTCTTCGCAATGGTTGGCAGGCTGCCTGAGATCGGGCTTTTTCCGGTTAATCCTGAGAGCAATAAGAAGATCTTGCCAATCCTGTCGTTCTGATTCAGCCGTTTTGAAACCGGAGACAAACATCACATCATCCCTTTATACAGCCCCCCGTCCGCCAGGATGCATCCGCCGGTCATGTAGCCGGCTTTCTCGGAAGCGAGGAAGACCACGAGATTCGCAAGCTCCTCGGGTGTCCCGATCCGTTCCAGGGGAATATCCGTGACCAGATCAGACAGGACCTCGTCGGATGTCCTGCCCGTCTCTTTTTCCCTCTCCTTCAACATCTGGTGGACGCGTTCGGTCATGATATATCCGGGGCACACCGCGTTGACCAGGATATTGTCCCTGGCATAATCCAGGGCCTGACACTTGGCCAGGGCGGCCACGGCCGGACGCAGGACATTCGAAAGAAACAGATCGGGTATCGGTTGTTTGACCGTGATCGACGCCAGATGGATGATCCGGCCCCACTTCTGTTTCCGCATGCCCGGCAGCACGGCCTTCGAAAGCCGCACCGCGCTCATGAGTGTCGTCTGAACGGCCGAACGCCAGTCATTCTCGTCTATGTCTTCGAAACGGCCTGCCGGGGGACCGCCGTTATTCGTAATGAGTATATCCACCCGCCCGAATAAATCCAGCGTCTCTTCCATGAGCCAGTCGATCTGTTTCCGGTTGGTTAAATCCATCGCGAGGGGAAAGACCGTCACGCCGGTCTGGAGGAGTATCTCGTCGGCCGTCTTCTCGAGCACTTTTTTGTTCCGGGAACAGATAACCAGTTTCGTGCCCTCGCGGGCCAGTCCCCAGGCGACGGCCCGGCCCAGTCCGCGGCTGGATGCGGCGACGAGTGCGACTTTATTCTTCAGTCCGAGATCCATGAGTCTCTCCAGCAGTTTCCGTCCGGAAAAATATAATCATTTTTGAACGGGATAAAAAGGGTTTCCGTCTTCTCAGCGTGAGGTTTCCATAAACTTCCGGACCGACCGGTCATAAGTCCGTTCGATGTGATCCGGAAAAAAACAGGCCGGCAGTTGGTTCATCCGGCGGTGATAATGCAGGCATTCGCAGCAGTATCCTTTCCTCGAACAGGGTTCATAGGTACAATTGCATTGGGTCAGGTTTTTCTGATGATTTTTGCAGTCCGCCATGGTCCGTCTCCTGATGAAGAATTCGAAGGGATCCAAATCGATTGTTGAACCATAAGAACCTAAAAAAACTGCGGCAGCAAATCAAGCGGAATATGCGCTTTTAAAAATATCAGGATTCCTGCTCGCGCACGATACGGACCCAGTTGATATTGCGCCGTGTCCCGGACAGGATGGTGATCGTACAATCTTTCACATGAATACGTTCCCCGCGTTTGGGAATACGTCCCATATTGGCCATGATGAGCCCGGAAAGCGTCTGATAATCTCCCGAAGGCAATCCCAGTTCGAATTGCGCATTCAGTTCATCGACATCCACGCGCGCCTTCACTTCAATCTGTCCGAGACCGACTTCCCTGTACAAATTCGATTCATCGTCAAATTCATCCTGGATGTCTCCCAGAAACTCCTCTACGAGGTCTTCGATCGTGACCAGTCCCGCCGTGCCCCCGTACTCGTCCACGACGATCGCCAGGCCGATCCGCCTCTGCTGCATTTCATTCAGGAAAGAGGCGACCCGTTTGAACTCCGGTACAAAAAACACATCGCGGAGTATTTCACCGACCGCCTTCGGCTTTTCGATCACCACGTCCTTGACCGTGACGAGACCCACCACGTCGTCGAGCCCCTTGTCAATCACCGGCATCCGGGAATAACCGGTTTTCTCAAACAGGACGATGAGATCCGGGATTGGCATTTTCAGCCCTGCGACGACCATCTCGGTTCTGGGAATCATGATCTCACGCAACTTGCTCTCGCTGCGTAATATGAGCCGGCTGATCAGATCGTGATCGTTTGCATCGACCACACCGGTTCTGTGTCCCTCATCCAGCAGATGGGCCATGTCTTTCCGGCTGAAAATCCGTTCGACCTGTCCGGGGCGAAGCCCGAAAAGGTGGAACATCCCCCGCATGATCCGGCGGGTCACGAGAATGACGGGATACACCAGGATGGAGAACACCCGGATAAAAAGCGCGGCGGGAACCGCAAGTGAGGTCGCGCGATCCGAGGCGATGGTTTTGGGAAGAATTTCGCCCCAGAACAGCAGGATGAGCGCACTGACGGCGGTGATCGCAAATCCCCCGAGATACGGATCGAGATAAAGGGCCATCAGTGAAGAGGCGGCCACGACGACCAGGTTGTTGCCGATCAGGGTGGCGATGAGAAAGCGGTCCGGATGCTGGACCAGTTCGAAGGTCCTCCGTGCGCCCGGGATGCGCCGCTTGACCCAGATCTCCAGTTTAATGGGGCGTGCCGCGGTGAGCGCCGTCTCCGACCCCGAAAACAGCGCTGAAAACAGGATCAACAGGATGAGAAACGCCAGACTAATGACCGCCTCCCGTCACCGGATAAAGGGTGACCTTGCCTCCCGTCGCCTCCCGGAGCCGAAAGGAGAGGTCCTCTGCCAGGGCGCGGGGGACCCGGATCAGAATTTCCGTGTCTTCACCGTAATGCGTTTCGATAATCCGGCTGCCGGCCCCGGAAAGCAGGGACATCACCGTGCCGGTCGCGTCGTAGGGAAATATCATCCGGAAGGAAACATGAATGTGTTTCAGGACGACCTTCGCCGCATCCAGCGTCTGCGCCGCGCACGCGCCGTATGCACGGGCCAGCCCTCCCGTGCCAAGCTTGACGCCCCCGAAATATCGTGTGACGATGCAAAGGGCGTCGGTCAGATTACGCCCCGCGAGCGCTTCGAGTATGGGCTTTCCCGCGGTGCCCGAAGGTTCGCCGTCATCGGACCGACGGAAAATCTCTCCATCCGTCCCGATGCGGTAGGCGAAACAATGGTGAGTCGCGCCATGATATTTTTTCCGGATGACGCGGAGATGTTCGTCGGCCTCCTCCGGGCTGTCTACGGAGGAGGCGTATCCGATAAACCGGGACCCTTTCACCCGCATCTCGGCACCGGTCTCTCCGTCCAGCGTCCAGTAAGCATCCTGCGTCATATTCAAAACGGGACATCCGATCTGCCGATCACCGGTGCATCACAATCAGGCGCCCGATCTCCGACCGGCTGATGGTCTTGCCGCCTTCATGCGTCCTGGCGGTAATCTTGTAGAGATAGACACCGTTAGCTATGGCATCTCCCGCTTCATCCCGGCCGTCCCAGGGGATCATGTTGAATCCGGGCTGACCCCACAATCGTGAAAGATGTCGGATCTGCCGCCCGCTGACCGTGAAAATTTTGATGTCGATTTCGGCGTCCCGGTTGATCTGGAAGGTGAAATGGGTCTGATCCTGCATGGGATTGGGGTAAGAGAGCACCTCTTCGATGCGGATCTCTCCCGGCGGGACGATCTCAAACTCGATATGCCGGGTGGCGGAATTGTTGGCGTTGTCCCAGGCCTTGAGCGTGAGTGAGTGGCGGCCCGGAGCCAGTCCGGTGAGGGGATAAGTCAGCCTTCCCTTGAGGTAACTGCCCTCATCATACTGAAAATACTCGGTCAGATCGACCGGCGGCGATTCATTTATAGTGAGCATAATCTTGTGGCCGATATCGCCGGTGATGTTGATACCGGTTTTGTCATCCGCGATGACCGCCACAAGCCGCGGATTCGCGTCGACCAGACCGCCGCTCACGAACATCTCGTGGCCTTCGAAGATCAGGGTGATGTCGGGTCCCCGGGTATCGGTGATCTCGCCGCCCCCGCCCATCGGGATGCCGTCCATGAAAACCGACCCGTCCGAATCGGGATTGTACAGATAGCCGCTGAGTCGGCCTTGCGCGCTGCCGTATGTGATGTCTTTGGGCACGATAAACGCGGAGGTGAACCGGCCGTCTTCCACACGCGCCTCGCCCCTGAAAATCGTGTTCCCGGGCAGGGTATATTGTTTTTGGAGGCCGTTCGCCATCGTATAGGTAACCTCCCGGCGTGAATCAAAGGCCTGAAGCGCGATGGATCCCTGAAAACCGGACCACCCGGCTCCGTCCTTCCCGATATGCCCGGATGCCGTCTGGACATGCAGGGCGATGAAACTGTCCGGCGAAACCTCCGTGAAGACGCCGCGGTACCGGGGGGTCGCGGGTATCAGGGCCGGGTCGCCCAGGATGTGGTACATTTCGTCGTTGGCCCCGTGCCGCGATTCGATCTTCGCGCCGAGCAGGGCGTCGCCGAGCCTGGGAACGGGCCCTTCGGATGGAAACGCCCGTTGCATGAACCTCCGGTTCAGTATCTCGTTGTAATTGGCCTGGCAATCCCGCGACGCGGCGATCACGGCGACGGCACCGCCGCCTTCGGCGGTGACCAGATCTTCACCGAAACTGGACTTTTGATAATTGTCATACCAGCCGAAAGAACACGTCGCCGCATAGAAGACCGGAAGCCTCTCGCCGTTTTCGAGTCTGTGCAGGTCTTCGCTGCGCACGAAAATCCGTTCGTCCGTCCAGACTTCTTCGTTGGCATGGCCGACGAAATTGACGAAGGCGGTGCCGCGGTTGATCTGTGAGACGAGATCTTCCTGCGCCCTGGGTTTTCGGCGCCGGTCGAACACGATCTCGGCCGGATAATCCGTGAGATAAATCGGCTTGATGTTGTAGTCGGCCGGGATGACGGAATCCGCCAGGCGCAACGTGGCTTCCATGTGGAACCATTCTGCGGTGCTTCTGGGCGTGACTTCATCGTCCGAGACCAGCGTGATCAGGTTTCTCCAGACCCCCCGGTCGGGTGCGGCGTCGTACCGGATGATCTTGTCGGCCACGATCCGGGCCTCATCGGAAGATCGTACTGAAATCCGGCCGACGGCCAGATCCGGAAGCCGGTCCCCTCCCGCGACCATGACATACCAGTCATCCGTCGCACGGGCGCCGGCGATGCCGAACCCGTCTTCCTGGAAGGGCGGTATCCAGTTTTTATCGGTTTTCCCCAGGATATTCCGGTAATCGTAGTCCCCTGCGCCGAACAGCAACAGATAGGCCGGTCGTACGGACCAGTTTGCCCAGGCCCAGGCTATAAAATCCCGGATCGCCACCGGATCATATAATCCCCAGCCGAATTCGTCGAAGACATGCCGGATGTCGACAAGAACCACGGAGAGCCCCGAGAAGGATTCCCGGTGCGCCTTGAGCCTCCGGGCCTGTTCGTAAAAATCGGCATGGGCGATGATCACCAGATCGGCTCCGTTCCGGGGATTGCGAAGATCCGGGAGGGTCTGAGATTCCAGGGATGACGGCGTCATGAATCCGTCCGGTGTCACCGCGTAATAAACCGCCGGTGACCCGGAAACCGAAGCTGTGAATTCCTTGTCTCCGCCGGCCGCGGAGAAAGCCATCCGCCTGATCCGGGATGGATCGGAAATATCGAGGATCAGGCCGTCATCCGGCAGGCCCTCGATCCGGTACCGGTACAGGCCGGGCCGGCGGGGAGAGGTGAATGGGAGGCGCTGGTTCTCCAGCCTGAGCTTCCGGAGATAATGCACCTCATACCAGTCGAGATAGGATTCGGCCAGCCGGTTGGTGTGATTATAAGCGAGAGTCAGGGTATTCCGGTCCGTGCGCGCCGCATGGATCACCGGCGTCTCGCCCCGGTGATAACGCTGGCCGAATGTGAAATTCGCGATGTCGCGGTCGTTCCATTGCACGGTGTAGCGGTTGGCGCCGGCGTCCGTGGACCAGACCTGTATCCTGAACCGGACCGAATCCGTGTGGGCCAGGTCGGTCAGGGAGACATCGAACGAGCGGCTCTGGATATCCCGGTTGAAGACCTGGCCGAGCCAGTGTATCCCGCCGTCATTGGGATTGTAGAGATCCTGCTCGTGAAACAGGCGGTCCCAGAAGACGGTGCGCAGTGTTGCATCCGAAGATTCAGGGGACGTTTCCGTCTCGATCCGCTTCCCGTCCACGCCGTCGTTGAAGGTGAGCCAGTACACGTTGTGGTCGGTGTAAATGTTTCCGTAATGGAAAAAATCATCCTCCGGCGAAAGGAATTCCCATCCGGTGACCCCCTTGCCGTAAAAGAGAAAATAGTCTCCCTCATCGAAGGATCCGTCCTCCCCACCGGACAGGAGAATCGGGGTCTCGATAAGCGCCTCCGGCCGCTCCGAATCGATCGGACGCGGCAGCATCCGTCCCCCGTTGTTGAAGAGCTTGATCGTGCGGGGATCGATGTCGCCGATCCGGATGTCCCGGTCTTTCAGGAAAGCCCCGGTGACCTTGTAGAGGCCTTCCTGGGTGACGGGGATCTTGTACCAGGGGCCGGGCCCGAACGTCCAGGCGGTTTTCTCCAAACCGGAAGCGGGCGGCAGGCGCCACGCCCGGGCCGTCTCATAATTCAGGACGGATGTGCGGTACAGTGCTTCATTGGCCGCGGGGGGGCGTGGAGTACCGGCCCGACCGCCCTGGTCGAACCGGATCCGGACGGACATCCTGGGACTCCGGAGGATGCGGTTCGAGGCCGGATCGAACTGCACGGGATAGAGGCGGATGCGCAGGATGCGCTGTGAACCCCAGATTTCCGGCGCATCCGTCGCCCAGGATTTACCCGGAAGGAGCTCGGCGGACCGGTATGCCTCGCCCTCTTCATAGACCTGAACCGGCATGCCTTCATAACGGCGGACGTCCGGAGACGGCAGGATCCGTGCGTCTGTATGCGGCACGGGCGGCGCGGTCAGCACCCGGATGTCCGCCCCGCCCTCCGGCGGCAGGCCGATCACCACGACACGGACCGGGATCTGAGGCGCGCCCGGATCCCCTTCCAAAGAGGCTTCCTCAAAATCGACGCGCACATACGGCGTTCCATCGAGGTCGATCGGGGTCATCCGGAAATTTTCAGGCTCGAAGAGGAACTCGCAGCCGTCCGTCGTGGATGAAATGAGGGTCAGTCCGCCCTGTCCGGCGCCCTGAATCTGAAGCGCGATCATCCCCATTAACAGCGCGATCACCGTCCGTGTCCGCAGCATGTATGCCTCATAATCTCATTGCGTTTAGCTTTTTCAATATAGAAAAGAATGCCCATAAAATAAAGTGAAAAATCCCGGCGGCGGACCGCGTAAACGTGAGGCCCCTGTGTTTGTCCGGGGATTTCCGGGCGGACGGTCTCCATGGGGATATGCGGGCGGAATGAGAGGCAACGGCGGGCGAATCGCGTCCTCATCCGGATCCGGGATTTCGGGAGGACGGGAAACTCTCGAACAGCCGGAGGACGGATTCCGTATCGCCGAAATCGGAGAAGACATGATCCGGTCCCGCATTCCGGAGTTCTTCGACCGTATGGAGGCCCGTGGCCACCGCGAGGGTCGATGTGCCATGGGGTTTGGCGCAGGCCACGTCGAGCGGCGTGTCCCCGATCACCGCCACGTTGTGCGGCGCGACCCGGAATCCCTTCCTGAGATGAAACCGTTCCATCGCAACGGGAACCAGATCCGTCCGGATCGCCGAATCATCGGCGAATGCGCCCAGCTCGAACCGTCCGTAGATCCCGAAATGGCGCAGTTTGATATAGGCGCCGTCGCGCCAGTTTCCGGTCAGCAGTCCGAGGGTGATCCGGGGATTTCTGGAAAGCGCATCAAGGAGGGGCTGAATCCCCGGGCAGAGACGCTTCCCCTCCTGAGGCATATCCATTTCCTCTTGGAGGATCCTGAAATAGGTTTCCCGGAACCGGCCGATCCGCTCTTCGTCTCCGGAAAGGGCGTGGGACTTCAGGACTTCGTCCAGAATCAGCGGATCCGTCCGTCCCATCATCTCCACCCGGTCGAATCCGTTTCCCGCGCGGACACCTCCTGGAAAGCCCGGTTCATGGCCCGGCGCCCGGCGCCGGCCGAACGGATCAGCGTGCCGTCGATATCAAAAAGAAGCAGCCGTGGTGAATCTTCCGTCATAGACAAGAATACGCCCGGTGACGCCCGGGTCAGGCGTATGTTTTCGCCATCTCTTCCAGCGAAATCCGTTCGACCTTGCCGCCCAGGCCCGCGGAACCGAACTTGTGCACCAACATCTCGACATGGCCCGCGATTCGGTCCTGAACCATTAGCATGACTTCCTCCAGGGCGGTTCCCTTCGGATCGGTGCGCAGCAATTCCACGTCGATCGCCTTGAGATAGTCCCGCGGATCGATGGCGTCGCGTTTTTCATCCAGGGCCTTCTTGATCGGCGCGAGCACGTCGGATGAGGTGGATTCGACGCCGGGGTTCTCCGTGAAATATGTCCTGAAGGTCGCCGTGATGCCCAGCCTCAGGTCTGTATCGATATTGATTTTCCGGATGCCCGCCTTCACGGCCTCCTGGATCTTGTGCATGGGAATGCCGGCCGCGCCCTGCACGTTTCCGCCCATCTGATTGATCTCGGCCACGATTTCCTGGGGCACGGTGGAGGATCCATGGCTCACGAGAAAATGATCTTCGTTCTGGCCGTAGGCTTTCATGCCCTGATAGCATTTCTCGACGATCCAGACCGCCAGTTTCTCGAGCCCGCCCTTGCTGCCCTTGTTGGGCCCGTGGGAGGTGCCGTAGGCCACGGCCAGCGCATCGGCGCCGCTCTCGTTGAAGAAATA
>DSAP01000133.1 GCA_011046415.1 bacterium
TCTGGATCTCCACGACCGGGATCTTTCGGGATTGACAGGCCTCGACCACCTTGCCCCTGCGCTTCTGGGAAAGTTCGATCGGGAAACAATCGCGGCTGACCGCCACGATGCCGAGCTTGACTTGTGGGATATTCTGCATGATGTTTCCTTTCATAAGATTTCCAAGGTTTTCTCACAAATCCGAGTCTTGTTGTCTGGCGTCAGAAATAACAGCCGACTATGATCCTATAATGATTTTCATAAACAGTGGCCGAATCTACTAGACCGTCTGTCAAATCATTGATACCAAACCATGATTCCAGGCTTAAACTTATATGTTTGAATGAATAAGAGACTCTTGCGCCAACATTTTTCGAATATTCGACAAACCAATCCGTACGATCCGCATGATATGATGAACGCTGGTATCGGACGCGTAAAATACGATGGATTTTAGCCCCTATTCCAAAAGACAGGTTTGCGTATCGATAGTGGGTGAAGATGCCCGGTTCAAGCGCATCGAAAGAATAGATATCACGACTCCCTTTTCCTCCGAAACGATTGTAACCCATAAAAGGTTGCATATCAAATTTGTTTGACAGATTGAAGAGACAGGTCACACGAATGGTTGGGGTAAAATACGTCTCTTTTCGATCGGCAACGAAGTCTCCAGGCGTTTTAATGCCACAAGGCGTGGATCTCAAGAAGTGGTTATGTCCAACACCCACTTCTATCCCAAATCCATAAACAGGAGAGTTGTTCAGTCCAGCCAAAATGAGATTGGGAAGCGCTGTGATCACAAGAATTATCGAATAATTTCTTGTTTCCATTTTGCGCCTTTTCTTAACGAATTTTTTGCCGTGTTGACGTTTCAACCCTGCATCCGGATTACGGACTTGATGACCCCGTCCCGGTAGCCTTCCGCCAGGTCGAAGGCCTGCTGCGCGGCGTCCAGCGGAAACGAATGGGTGATCAGCCCGTCGATTTCTTTCCTGCGGCGCGTGCAAAGACCGATCGCCTCTTCCAGGCAGCCGTTCTGCCGCCTCACGTTGTACAGGGTGATTTCGTCGCGGCGGAGGCCATGCAGGTCGATCCGGAAAAATTCCGTCTCGGGGATGCCCACGATGACGAGGTGTCCGCCCGGTTTCAAAAGTCGGGCGGCCCGGGCGATCGCCTCTTCCCGGCCGCAGCACTCGAAGACCGCGTCGAATTCTTCGGGCGCGTCCGGGACATCCGTCTCCTGCGGACCGGCCGTCCAGTCGGCGCCCAGGGCTTTCGCCGCCGACAGACGGGCATCCAGCGGGTCCGTGACAAGCGCCCGGACGCCTGCCCGCTCCCGCGCGGCCATGAGGACGGCGAGGCCGATCGGGCCGGCGCCCAGGATGCCGACGGTCCGGATGTCCAGACCCTTCAGAAACCGCCAGGCATACAGCGCGATGGACACCGGTTCGGAGAACACGGCCGTCCCGGATGAAAGTTCCGGGGGAAGCGGCAGGCAGTTGGTCTCCGGCATCACGATGTTTTCCACCAGGGCGCCGTCCAATTGTCCGGGACACCCCATGAACTGCACGCGGCGGCAGGTGTTCGGCCGTCCGGTCCGGCACTGATCGCAACGGCCGCAGGAGACCGCGGGTTCAACCGCCACCCGCTCTCCGGGACGGACCGCGGTGACGGCCTTCCCGGTTTCCAGGACGGTGCCCGTGCATTCATGGCCCACGACGAGGGGGCCGGCGACCACCTGTTCGCCGATCCGGCCGGTCCGGAAATAGTGCAGGTCCGATCCGCAGATCCCTCCGAAATCGATCCGGATGCGCACGTCCGTGTCCGCCCGGAGCGGCTTGTCGGGGACTTCGCGGATTTCAATCCGCCCCGGGGCCGTGAGCATCGCCGCCTTCATCATCCCTTCACCGATTTGGGGGGTCCGTAATACGCATCCCGGCCGTGTTTCCTGAAGTAGTGTTTGTCGATCAGTGTCTGTTTCAGCCGGGGCGTGTCCGGACGAATCCGTTCCGTGAGGTAGGCCATTTTGGCCAGCTCCTCCAGGATCACGGCATTGTACACGGCCCGGCCCGCGCTGTCGCCCCAGGTGAACGGACCGTGTCCGGCCACCAGCGCCATCTGCACCTCATCCGGATTGAGATCCCGGAACGCCGCCAGGATCTGGTTTCCGGTTTCCTCCTCATAATCGCCCCGGATGGCGGAATCGACCATCATCGCGGTGCAGGGAATGTCCGATGCCAGGTGATCCGCATGGGTCGTCCCGTAAACCGGGATGGCGCGTCCGGCCTGGGCCCAGGCCGTGGCATAGCAGGAATGGGTGTGCGCCACGCCGCCGATGGCGGTGAAGCGACGGTAGAGAACCGTATGGGTCCGGGTGTCCGAAGAGGGGTTCAGTTTTCCGTCCACCACCCTGTTTTCCAGATCCACCACCACCATGTCGTCCGCCTTCAGCTCCTCGTAGGGGATGCCGCTCGGCTTGATGGCCAGCACACCCCGGGACCGGTCCAGCGCGCTGACGTTCCCGAAGGTATAGATCACCACACCCCGTCTGGGAAGATCCATATTGGCTTCCCAGGCTTCCTGTTTCAGGGTTCGGTACGGGTTCATGATCCCGTCTCTTTCTCGATGAAGGCGCCCAAACGGGAATACTTCCCGTATAGCTCCTCATAGACCGCGGCGTTTCGGGGGTCGGGACGGTATTCATGTTCGAATCCGCTCGACATGGCCTCCTGAGCCGCCTCGACCGTCGGATGAATTCCCGCCGCGGTCGCCGCGAACATGGCGGCGCCCAGCGCGCAGGCCTGTTCGGAGCGGGCCACCAGGATCGGGCGGTTCAGTACATCGGCCAGCACCTGCATGACGAACGGGGATTTCTTCGGGATGCCGCCCAGCGCGATCACGCCCTCGATCGGGACCCCTTCCTCCGCGAACCGGTCCACGATTTGTCGCGCGCCGAATGCCGTGGCTTCCACGAGTGCGCGAAAGATTTTCGGGGCGTCCGAACCCAGATTCAGTCCCGTGATGGCGCCTTTGAGGAGCTGATTCGCGTCCGGCGTGCGGCGGCCGTTCATCCAGTCCATCGCCACGATGCCGGATACCTCCACGGAAATCTGTTCCGCCGCTTTGGTCAATTCCGGGATCAATCGTTCCGATGTTTCCGCGATGAGTTTTTCCCGGGTCCCGGCATCCAGCAGCCTGCTCGATCCGACGATCTCTTCGACCGGATAGAGGAGCACCTGTTTGAACCAGGCGTAAATATCACCGAAGGCCGACTGGCCGGCCTCCAGGCCGAGCATGCCGGGAATCACGGAGCCGTCCACCTGGCCGCAGATGCCGCGCACGAACTTGTCTCCGAAATCCGCCATGGGTGCGATCAGCACATCGCACGTGGACGTCCCGATGATTTTGGTCAGGTAGAACGGTTTTGCCCCGCCGCCCACTGCGCCCATGTGGGCATCGAACGCGCCGACGCTGACCGCGACATCCCCGCCCAACCCCAGGCGCTTCGCCCATTCGGGCGCCAGCGTCCCCGCGGCGGCATCGCTGGTAACCGTTTCTTCGTACAGCCGTTCCCGCAGTCCGGCCAGCAGGGGATCCAGTTTCACCAGAAACGCCTCGGAAGGCAGTCCGCCCCAGGACGCGTGCCACATGGCCTTGTGGCCGGCCGAGCAGCGTCCCCGTTTCATGTCCTCCACGTGCCGGACGCCGGTTAAAAGCGCCGGAATCCAGTCGCAGTGCTCGACCCACGAGTAAGCCGCCTTGCGGACTTTCTCGTCCGACCGCAGCACGTGAAGGATCTTGGCCCAGAACCATTCCGACGAGTAGATCCCGCCTTCATATTGGGTGTAATCCGTCCCGCCCCAGGAGCGCGCGAGCGCGTTGATCTCCCCGGCTTCCTCGACCGCCGTATGATCCTTCCACAGGACGAACATCGCGCCGGGGTTTTCCTCGAAACCGGGCAAGAGGGAGAGGGGCGTTCCCGTCTCGTCCACGGCGACCGGTGTGGAACCGGTCGTGTCCACCGCGATGCCTTTGATTTTTTGTGCCGTCCCGGCGGGCGCCTGCCGGACGGCTTCGAGGATGGTATATTCCAACCCTTCGATATAATCGAGCGGATGCTGACGGAATTGATTCCGGGCCGGATCGCAATATTTCCCCGCCTTCCACCGGGTATAGTCGTACACGGCGGTGCTCACCTCCTCCCCGGTCAGGGCGTGAACCAGGATGGAGCGCACGGAATCCGTGCCGTAATCGAGTCCGATTACGTAAATATCTTCAGGCATAACCTTTCCTTTCGGTGCAAATCCGGTTTCCTTTTGATTACACATCCACCTGAAAACGATGCACGGTGGTCTGCCGGTAGGTCTTACCCGGGCTCAGGATGCAGGACGGGAAATCCGGCCGGTTCGGCGAATCCGGATAATATTGGGTCTCGAGGCAGAGCGCGCCGTGTTTCGGGAAAACGCCTTCCAGGAAATTGCCGCTGTAGAACTGGATGGCGGGCTTGGTCGTGAGGATTTCCATAATGCGGCCGCTTTGCGGATCCTTGAGTCTGGCTGCCGGGGCGAGCGCCTGATCCGAAGCGTCCAGCACATAACAATGATCGAAGCCGCCGGGAACTTTGGCCAGGTCCCGTCCGATGGCTTTCGCCGTCAGAAAATCCATCGGGGTGTCGGCGACCGGCGCGGGCTTTCCGACAGGGATGGCCGTCTCATCGACCGGGAGGTAGCGGGATGAAAACAGTTTCAACGTGTGATCCCGGATCGTTCCTTTTCCCGCCAGATTCCAGTATGCATGATTGGTGAGGTTGACGGGTGTCGGTTGATCCGTCGTCGCCTCATAATCGATCCGCAGTTCGTCCTGATCCGTCAGTGTATAAACAACTTTGACGTGCAGGTTTCCGGGATACCCTTCTTCTCCATTGGCGCTGAGATAGGTGAGGATAACGCCGCAGGCTCCGTTTTTCTCGAAGCCCTCGGCATCCCAGACCCGTTTGTAATACCCCTGGGGTCCGCCGTGCAGGTGATGGGGGCCGTTGTTTTGGGGAAGTTGAATGGTCTCGCCGTTCAGGGAGAACCTGCCGCCTGCAATCCGGTTGGCGAAACGCCCCACCGTGGCGCCGATGAAGAAAGAATCCGCCTGGTATCCGGCCAGGTCGGGATAACCCAGGGTAACATTTCCGGTTTTTCCGAATCTGTCCGGGACTTCGAGCGATACCAGAATTCCCCCGTAATTGGTGATTTTCGCGGTGATCCGGCGGGCATTCGAAACGGTGAACAGGAATATTTCCCGAGTTCCGATTTTTCCCCACGCTGAACGATCAAGCATCATCCCTCCTTGTCTGGATTTTCCGTGTTTCGTGACATGTTTTCCCGTGTGATGATATCCAGCGGAATGGACACCCTCGCATCCGGGGGCTCGTTCAGCACGACATGCCGGTAAAGCTGGCGAATGCCCAAGTAGCCCTGCATTTCCGGCTGCTGGCTGATGATGAAATCGATGCCGCCCCGTTGCAGCCACCCGGCATTGGCCTGGATGAGATCATATCCGACGAGTGCGGGCCGGGGATGCATCTGCATCCTGTCCACGGCCTGGGCGACCCGGTAGGTCAGGGCGTTCGTGACAAACAGGCCGCCGAGACGGGGATAGCGCGTCCGGCAGACGGACAGGACACGATGAATGCTGTCCGGATCCCTTCCGATTTCGGCTTCATGGACATGGGCCCGACGCCCGGCCGAGGCCATGTAGGCCAGGAAGCCCTCGACCCGTGCCGCGAGGTGATAATCATCCGGCATGACCTTCACGACGGCCACCTCGGTTTCTTCCCGCATGATTTTGGACAACAGTTCTGCGGCCAGACGGCCGCTCCGGTGGGCGTTCTGGGTAATCACGCAGAGCGGGTGAAGGCCGGGAAGGTCGGAATCGAAAAACACATACGGGATTCTGTCCGGGAGAGAAGAGAAAAAGTCGATGAAGAGCCGGGTCAGGATGGGCGCGACGAGTAGCCCGTCCGGTTTCGTGTCTGCAATCCGTCCGAAAAAATCCCCGGGAAGGCCGTCTCCGTATTTGTCGAAAAACAGGGGAATCGTCTCGACTTTCTGGGAGGCGAGTTCCCTCCCCGCCCTTTCGACGCCGTGAAGGGGGAGCCGCCAGTATCCGCCGTCCTGTTCGGGATACGGCATGACGACCCCGAAGCGGAAACGCCTTCCGAGCTTCAGGGTGCGTGCAAAGACATTGGGCTTGTAGGCGGTTTCTGCGATCGCGCGCCGGACGCGGGCTTCGGTGGCCTGGGCGACCTTGCCCCGGCCGTGAAGCACCCGGTCCACCGTGCCGATGGAAACACCGGCAATCTCTGCGATGTGCCTGATCGTCGTCATCGATATGTTTACGTACACACAGTCGTTTTTAAAAAAACCCGCTTCGTGAAAGTGCGGATAGACACGGATGTAAAATAATGGAACAGCCGGATCAAGTCAAGGATTATTTTCACGGGGGTTGCGTGTTCGGATCTCGATATCCGGTTCGTTTTCCAGCAACCGGATCAGCCTGTCCGGATCCGTATCCCCCTCATGATAGGGATAGAGGATTTTCGGGCGGAAGGCTGCGGCCGCATCGGCGACCATCTCCGGCGTCATGGTATACGGCACGTTCATGGGCAGGAAGGCGACGTCGATCTTTTCCAGCGTCTTCATTTCGGGGATATTTTCCGTATCCCCGGCGATGTAGATCCGTCTGTCCCCGAACGTGAGGACGTATCCGTTCCCCCGGCCTCCGGGGTGATACGGTTCTCCGCCGTCTCTCTTGTGCCGGATGTTGTACGCGGGCACGGCTTCGATTCGGATTCCGGATGCCGTGGCGGTGTCCCCGTTCTCCAGGATCACGCCCGATCCGAGTCTGTCGAAAGCCGCCCGCGACAGGATGATTTCCGTCTCCGCCTTGGAAATTTTCTCCACGGCCAGCGGGTCGCAGTGGTCGCCGTGTTCATGCGTGATCAGGATGAGGTCGGCCCGGGGCAGAGCGTCATAATCCGACACCCGGGTAAACGGATCCACATGGATCACCCTGCCGTCGAATTCGAACATCAGGCTGGCGTGGCCGATCATCGTGATCCGAAGCGGCCCCTCGGATGTGTCGATGACATCCGCGGGACAGGGAGATCCGTCAGCAAACACCGGGCCGAGGCCCAGGAAAAAAAGCGGCATCAGAATACGCACCATCAGGCACCTCCTCGGGAACGATCCGTTTTCCTGAAATATCCCGATTATTTTCTTCCGATGCAATCCCAATCTCCTTTTTTTGTTTTTTTTTCCGGAATGTCACGGAATCGTGTGGAATTGTAAAAAATGACAGGTTGCGAAACCTGCATCATGAAAAAGCGTTGAATATGTGTTTATGATGTGCGATCCCGCGCGGATCCACGGTGTTTCCAATCACGCATCCCGGAGAAAAGAAACCGATGACACGTCAAACCGCCTTTCTTTTTGCAGTCTTACTGATGGTTACAGGACATATCCAGGGGCAGGAATCCCGCCGTCCCCGCGGCGTCGGGGTCGTCGGGCGGGTCGTCACCGGGCCTCTCGATACGCCCGTCGAATACGCCAACATCCTGATCCTCGAACCGGATACGGACACCCAGGTCACCGGCACCATCACCGACAGGGAAGGACGGTTCCGTCTCGACAACATCCGTCCGGGACGGTACGATCTCGAAGTCCGGTTCATGGGGTTCGAAGCCGAGAAGAGAACGGGCGTCGTTCTTTCGGCGGATCAGCCCGTTCAGGACCTGGGAAGCATCTCGCTCCGGCAGGCGGTCCTCCTGCTCGAGGGCGTGGGGGTCGAGGGCGAGAAACCCGTCATGACCTATGAAATCGACAAGAAGGTCATTCACGTGGATCAGATGCAGACCGCGGTTTCGGGTTCCGCGACGGAAGTATTGGAGAACGTGCCCTCGGTCACCGTGGACATCGAGGGGAATGTGAGCCTGCGCGGCAGCGGCAATTTTCAGCTGCTCATCGACGGACGGCCCACGGTGCTCGATGCCGCGGATGCGTTACGCCAGATACCCGCCAGCGCGGTCGACAACATCGAGATCATCACCAACCCCTCGGCGAAATACAACCCGGACGGCACCGCGGGCATCATCAACGTCGTCATGAAGAAAGACCAACGGTCCGGACGCAGCGCCCTCTTCAATCTGGACGCCGGGCTCGGGGACAAATACGGCGGCAACATCCTGACCGAAAACAAGACCGACCGTCTCGGCGTGGTACTCGGCCTCGACTACAGCCATTTCATGTTCGACGGGACACGCGAATCGCAGAACCGCACCACACATGAGGAAATCACCTCGTACATCCATTCCGACGGCACCTCGCGCAGGGGCCGGATCTCCACGGGATTCCGCGGCGGACTCTCCTACAACCTCGCGGAGAGGGACCTGTTCAACCTCGAAACCCGGATCGGGAAGGGCAGATTCGGGGGGGGTTCGGAACAGGATTTCAGGGCCTGGACGTACAGGGATCCGGATCCGCTCTTCTACACCAGCCTGGAAGAACGGACGCGTTCGAACACCTTCTACTCGGCGAGTCTGTCCTGGCTCCATCGGTTCCCGGCCCGGGGCCACGAGCTCGCCACCCTCATTTATTTGAGCCGACGGGACGGACGTGAAAAGAACACCGACGAACTGTTGGATGCGTCTGAACGGATCGAGAGCGGACGCAGGGCCTCGGAGGACGGGCCGTCCAGAGACCTGCGCACCAAGGTCGATTATACCCTCCCGCTCGGCGAGGACCGGTTCGAGGCCGGATACCAGAGCCGGTTTCACCGGTCCCGGGACATCACCGGGCTTGCCATGTTCGATCCCGCGGCCGGACTGTATGTGGACCAGCCGGACTTTGCGCACCGGACGGACTATCTGTCGGACATCCATTCCCTCTACGCCACCTATTCCGGAAAGCTGGGCCCGTTCGGATATCAGGGCGGTCTGCGCGGGGAGTACACGTATCGGATCATCGAACTCCCCAGGGCGGATCAAACGTTTTCACTCGATGAATGGGATTATTTCCCGACCGGGCATGTGTCCTATCAATTTCCCCGCGGCCACAGACAGCTCATGGCGAGCTATACCCGGCGGATCTCCCGGCCGCGCGGCTGGGAGCTCGAACCCTTCCCGACCTGGATGGACGCCTACAACGTCCGGATCGGCAACCCCGCCCTGAAACCGGAATCCATCGATTCCTACGAACTCGGATTTCAGACCCATGTGGGGAAGAACATGTTGTCCTCGGAGGTCTATTACCGGGTCAATCACAACAAGGTCGAACGGGTCCGGTCGGTATACGACGCCGACGTCACGCTTCACTCGGTCGAGAACGTGGGAACCGACTATGCCCTCGGCTGCGAGCTCATGCTCAACATGGACGTGATGAAAGGGTGGAACATGAACCTGATGGGGAATCTCTACGAGTACCGGATCGAGGGAGTCCTCTATGACAAGCCCTTCTCGCGCGGCAGTTTCAACTGGACCACCCGGCTGAACAATGTCTTCCGGCTGGGCCCTTCGACCCAGATCCAGGTGAACGGGCGCTACAACAGCCCCACGGTGTCGGCGCAGGGACGCAGGGAAGGCTTCATGACCGCGGACGCGGCCGTCAAACAGGAATTTTTCGACAAATCCCTCACGCTGACATTGCAGGTCCGCGATGTTTTCCGCACCGGGAAATTTGAATTCTCCTCGGAAGGGCCGGATTTTTCTTCCTCCAGCCGCTTCACCCGAGAGGCGCCCCAGGTCATGCTGAACATCCGGTACGCCTTCAATCGTCAGAACCGGGAACGCAACAACCGGCAAAACGGAGACACGGAGGAGGGAAGGGGCGACTTCCCGGCGGATTTCGAGTAATGCAAAACTCTGTCTTCCCCGCCTGTCCCGTTCTTTCTACGGGAAGTGGTTTTATCGGGGATACACCCTTTGCCCCTGCCCCCAA
Organism: bacterium; assembly: GCA_011046415.1. Lineage (GTDB taxonomy): Bacteria > Zhuqueibacterota > QNDG01 > QNDG01 > JABMRT01 > DSAP01. The sequence goes on from DSAP01000133.1 coordinate 9,963, forward strand.
AAGACACCCGATATCGCGCGGTAAAGATGCGCGACAACCGGGGTCAGATGGACTTTATGAACTTTCAACTATCCCGTCAAGATAAAATCCGTCACAGATCCAACAGCACCGCGATCAGTTCTTCCACGGGCCTGCCCTCGCGGTCGATCAGGCCGAAATCCCCCTTGTAATCCCACGTCGCCCAGCCGATGCCGTGTTTTTCCAGAATCGTCACCATGTCCTGATACCAGGCGAGCCGGTCCGTTTCCGGAACCGTGGGCAGGCAGCCCCATTCCCCGCAGTAGAGCGGCAGCCCGGTCTCCGCGCGTTTCCGGAGCGGTTTCTCCAGCAGCGCCTCGAGGCTGTCGCGCGTATAGAATCCGTTGTCCCCGCGGATGGCGTCCCGGACGTTTTCGGGATAGGGGGCCAGGTCGTCCTCCTTCACGATCCTCCCGGGATACCGGACCGGTCCTGCGTATTCCCCGCCGTCTCGCCACCAGGGCGCCTTGTAATGCGTGAGGGGCATGGGCGTATAGAAATGGAAGCTGAGCAGGAGGTGCGGGTCGTTTTCAGGCACCTTCAGGGCGTCGAAGGTATGGACGATCTGCCAACGGTTCGAGCCGATCACGATGACGCGTTCCGGCTCGTTCTCGCGGATCGCGGCGTAAGCCCTGGCCGCCAGCCGGTTCCAGTCTTCCGGGTCGTCCGCGACCGCCTCGTTCATCAGCTCGTAGGCCACCCTGTCTACGGGATATCCCCTCAGCTCCTCCGACAGGTCGCGCCAGAGCCGGACGAACCGGTCTTGGGCCGCGGGATCCGTCCAGAGCCGGATCACGGGCTCGTTGAAATGATGAGACCGCAGGATGTGCAGGTCCACGATCGCGCGGAGGTTGTGCCGGGCGCACCATTCCAGCCCGGCGTGGAGCAGACGGAAGGCCTCCGGTTCCTTCTCGCCCGCCTCGTCCCAGAGCTGTTCCTCGTCCACCGGGATGCGGAGGTGGTCGAGTCCGAGTCCCGCGAGGAAGGCCACATCCTGTTCCGTGAACCAGGCCTCGCGCGCCTCCCCGCGCCGGTCGCTCTGGCTGAGCCAGTGTGAGATGTTCGTTCCCCGGCGGACGGTGAAGGCCGGTTTCTCGCTTCCCGCGCATCCGGTCAGCAACACGGCGGCCGCCAGGCAGAAAATCCATTGCATCCTGTCCATGTTTCCTCCCTACGATTTGACATTGACCCAGCATCCTTCCCGGTGGCTTTTGAGGATCGCCTCGCAGAGCACGACTTCGTGATGCCCTTCGGCGAAGGTGGCGAATCCGGGTTCGGCGCCGGGATCGTTCCCCGCGATAAACTCGTAAAAGGCGCGGAAGGATTGTTTGAAGGTGTCCGGGTAGCCTTCGTTGTGGCCGCCCGGATATCCGATCACCGCCCGCGCCGCTTCCGACACCAGGCCGGGATCCTTGAGGAGCCGTTCATTGGCCCGGTCACGCCGGCCGATCCACAATTCGTTGGGAGTCTCGCTGTCCCAACAGAGGGCTTCGCCGGATCCGGCGATCTCGCAGCGGAGGCAGTTCTTCCTCCCGGCCGTGGTCTGGGAGACCCAGAGGCAGCCCCGGGCCCCGTTGTCGAAGCGCAAGAGGACGGATCCGCAGTCTTCGGTACTGACGGGCACGTCTTCGGTCGCCCGGATTTCCCGCACCTTGCCGGAGAAGGTCTCGACCTCGCCTTTGGGCCGCTTGCGCACGGGGTGGACGGTCTTCAGATCCGCGAACACTTCCGCGATCTTCAGGCCGGTGATGTGCTGGACCAGGTCCATCCAGTGCGTGCCGATGTCCCCGATCGCCCGCACCGCCCCGCCTTCCCCGGCCAGCACGCGCCAGTTGTAATCGGTCGGATAGAGCAGCCAGTCCTGCACATAGCTGCCCACGACGGAATAGACCTCGCCGAGTTCGCCGGACCGGATCCGTTCCCGCGCCTCCACGGCGAGCGGGTAAAAGCGCATGTTGTAATTCACGGCCGCGGCGAGTCCGGTCTTCCGGGCCAGCTCCACGAGCACGGCGGTTTCGGCGGACGTCATGGCGAGCGGTTTCTCGCAGAGCACGTGCTTGCCCGCCTCGAGCGCCTCCTTCGCCATGGCGAAATGAAACTTGTTGGGCGTGGTCAGGTGCACGGCGAGGACGTCGTCCTCGAGGACTTCCCGGTAACTCCCGTACGCCCTGGGAATGCCCAGCTTTTTTGCGGCGCTTTCGGATTCGGCCCGGTCCGCGCCGAGAATGCCGGCCACCGGGATGCCCAGCCGGCGCAGCGCCTCGGTGTGGGCGGGTCCCATGAACCCGGCGCCGATGACGGCGGTCTTCCTGTCAGTCATCCGTTTTCCTCCTTGTCATCAGGGTGTTCCCTTTCCGTTCGCCTTCCGGACGGGATCATTCAGGGCGGATCCGTCCCGAATCGTTCCCGGGCCTCTTTCAGGATGCTTTCCGTGGCCGAGGCGCCGACGCGGGAGACGCCCAGCGCCCGGACCCGCAGCAGGTCGTCCAGCGTGCGGATCCCCCCGGCGGCCTTCACCTTCATCGCCGGGCCGGCGTGGCGCAGCATGAGTTTCAGGTCCCCGTCCGCGGCGCCCCGGGAAACCCAGCGTCCGTCCGTGTCTTTCACGAAGGCGTATCCGGTCGAGGTTTTCACGTAATCGGCGCCCGCCTCGCGGCAGATTTCGCAGAGGCGGATTTTGAAGCGGTCTTCCTTCAGGTAGTCGTTTTCGAAGATGACCTTGAGCACGGCCCGGCGGTCCCTGCAGGCCGCGAGCACGGCGCGGATTTCCCGGTCCGCATACGCCCAGTCTTCGCCCAGCACCCGGCCGATGTTGACCACCATGTCCACTTCCACGGCGCCGTCCCGGCAGGCCCGTTCGGTTTCATTCACCTTGATGTCCAGGGATGCGTTGCCGTGGGGGAATCCGATCACCGTGCCGACCCGGACGACGGATCCTTCCAGCCATTCCGCGGCCCGGGGGACGGCGTAGGGTTTGATGCACACGGAGGCGGTGGCGTATCGTTTCGCCAGGGCGCAGCCGGCTTCGAGCTGTTCGTCGGTGAGGGTGGGATGCAACAGGGAATGGTCGATCATTCCGGCGAGTGTCCGGACGGATTCCATTTTCTTCCTCCCAGGATCGGGGTTTACCCGGCCAGGATGTTTAGCGGGTATCGGTTGGAAATGTAAGAAATGATTTCGATAGGATCAAATAAGAAATGAATCGGGATGGGATATCATCGGATTTATAATATAAAACAACGAAACCAATGTCAAGCAAAAAACGACGCATGATTTTTTTCAAGAGAAAGTCTGCACCCGTGATATTTCCATAACAACCGGTTCATCATCCGGCCTTTTCGAAAATCCGGGCCTCGAAGATCGGAAGGGAAAGAGTCCCGTCCTGGGTCGCGATCCTGACCGAACGGAGTTTTTCACGGGCAATCTCTTCACCCCCCATGGGTCATGCCCGAAATCTTCTGTCGGGCATCTTTTTAGGAATAGTTATCGATGACAGCCCCGTTTTATAACTACAGAAAAAAATTGTGTAACTACAGAATTAAAAATCGTAACTACGTTTTCAAAAGTTATAACTACGGAAAAAAAAGTTGTACTTACAGAAAAAAAAGTTATAACTACAGAAAAATTTTATCTCCTTACGTTTTGCCCTCCATTATTTATTGTGAATAGAAAATGCCGTTCAAAAGAGAAAAAACAAACCAGGAAGGGGCGGGGCACTCACGCCTTACCGGTTCATGTGAAGTTGTTTGCGTGGGTTAAGTCTTCTGAATGGAGGCGCAGATTTCCCGATGCAGGGGTAATAAACCGTGTTTTTCAAAAAAACAAGTGAGATTTTTCCAAGAACACGTGAGATTTTTTAAAAAACACAGGACATTTTCCGAAAAACTCGTGAGATATTCAGAAAAACACGTGAGAATTTTCCAAAAACACCTGAGCTGGTGTTCGACAGTACTAGGTGAAAAAATAAGCTGTTAAACCTATGTTATTGATTCGGTTATATAGCCCTCTTAAAAACGAGTCGTGTTACTATGGATTTTCGCTGTCCTGAATGCCTAAAAACTGTCGTGGTCCATTGATATTTAATGACTTAAAAA
>DSAP01000208.1 GCA_011046415.1 bacterium
AGAGGCCGTCGGCGGCAGGGGACAGATCGCAATTTCCTCCGGATCCTTTCAGCATTCCGGACTCGAGTTGAGGAGAAAAGGGTTTGAAAGCGTCCTCCGGCAAAAATATCCGGATATGGAGATTGTCGATTTGCATGAGAGCCAGGAAGATGTCGAGAATGCCTATCGGCATTTTGTGGAGACGCTCAAGCGGTTCCCGCGGCTGGCGGGCATTTATGTCACCGACGGGGCCACGCCGCCGGGTGCGGCGCGGGCCGTTGCCGAGGCGAACCGGACCGGACAGGTCAAGATCGTGGGCCACGACCTCACGGACGAGACGATGCGGTATCTGGCCAGGGGCGTGATCACGGCCACTCTCGGCCAGGATCCGTACGCACAGGGCCATGATCCCCTGATCCATTTGTACAACCATCTCGTCGCCGGATGGACGCCGCAGGTGCCGCGCCTGCTGACGCGGATGGATGTCGTGACGGGTGACAACTACCGTGATTTCTGGGAGGAAGGACGCGGGATGATTCAGTCGGAGAATGCCCTGAAACGTCTCGCCGCACCGCTACCCAATCCCCAAACCCGGCCCCTGCGGCTCGTCATACTCGGACGCGACGATTCCGATTTCTGGAAACCTGTACAGGAGGGCGCGCTTGCAGCATGTGAGAAATTGAAGGCATTCAACTGTCAGGCCGAATGGATCGTCCCCGAAGAATGCCATCGGCAGAAAACATTTATCCTCAATGCATTTTTGGAAACGCTGGAGAAACAGATCGACGAGAAGGCCGCAGGCATCGCCATGGTGAGCGCCAACAACGCGATGATACCCATCATTAACACGGCGGTGAAGCGCGGCATTCCCGTCATCATCTCCAACAGCGAACCCGCGAGTCTGAGGAGCCTCATCTTCACCATCACCCGGCAGGCCGGCATGCTGATGGAGATGAGCGAGAGCCTGGCGGCCAGCACCTACGAAGCCAGCCTGGCCATCGAGCAGATCAACCAGTCGATGAACGGGGTGTCCGAAGGCATCGCCTCACAGAACGATGGGGTGTCACGCACGCGGGAGACGCTCGAATCGCTGCTGACCCACATCGATCAGGTCAGCCGCGAAGCGGAAAAAAGCGCCAAGGCGGCCGAAGAGACGGCCGGAGCGGTCACGACGGGTACCGACGCCATGAAAGAGACACTGCGCAGCATCAAAACCGTCGAGGATTCGGTGGGCGAGACCTGGGAGATCGTCCGGCAACTCGGCAAACACAGCGATCAGATCGACGTCATCATCGATCTGATCGACGACATCGCCTCCCGGGTCAATATCCTTTCTCTGAATGCGGCCATCGAGGCCACACGGGCCGGCGAGTTCGGGGCGGGGTTCATGGTCGTGGCCGGGGAGATCCGGAAACTGGCCAAGAACACCGCGGAAGCGACCAAGCAGGTCACGGAACTGGTCTACGCGGTTAAGACCTCGATCGGACAGGTGGAAAAGGTGATGTCGACCGGGTTGAAGCGGGCGAAGAAATCCGCGGAGCAGACCGACCAGGCGAGTGAGATTCTGGGTGAAATCCGAAATCTAGTCGAGGTCGACCAGAAGCGGCTCCAGAAGATTGCAACCTCTATCACGGAGATGCAAAAATTCTCACATCAGGTGGGCACCGCCATGGACAGCGTCGCCTCGGCAAGTGAGAAGAACGCCGGTGCAGTCGAAGCGGTCAACGTCTCGACCGGCGAGATGAGCGATCAGATCAAGGAAGCCAGTACGATGGCGCAACGTCTCGAACGGCTGGCGCAGAGCGAGCAGGAAATGCTGGCTAAATTCACGGTTTCCGTGAATGATGATGTATAACGGGTGATTTTTTTCTCATGCCGGCGCTTATGTCATCCGGTGACGCCGGATTGGTTCGGGGATCAAAACCGCCGTCGGCTCAATGCGCCGGGAACAAACCGGTGATCGAGGCCGCAATTTTTGATCTGGGCGGTGTGTTGATCGGGGTGGATTCCCTCAGGGGAGTCCGGAAACTGGCCGCGTCGTTACCCGGTCAATCCGAAGACGAAATTTTAAACTGGTTCTCGGGATCCGAAGCGGCCCGGGCGTATGAACTGGGGCGGATCGACGATGTCCTGTTTTATCGCGAAAGCCTTCGGGTATTCGGGAACCGGTATTCGTTCGACCTTTTCTCCCACGCCTGGACCGACATTTTTTATCCGATTCAGTGCATGATCGATCTGTTGGCCCCGCTCGCATCCAGGATTCAACTCTTTCTTCTTTCGAACACCAACCGGATGCATATCGATTTTCTGGTCCGGCGGTTTTCTTTTTTTTCTCTGTTCCGGAAAAGTTATTATTCTCATGAACTCCATCTGCGGAAACCGGACGCCGCGATCTATATGCATGTCCTCAAGGACGCCGGTCTCACGCCGGCGTCTTGCCTGTTTGTCGACGACAGAGCCGAGAACGTGAAGGCCGCGGCGGATTGCGGCCTGTACGCCTGTCTCTATTCGGGCGGGACCCGGGTCCGATGCGTCCCCGGTTTCAGGGAAGAAAAGCCACTTCAGCATATTTTTCATTGTTTTTCTCTCAAAATTTAATTTTATTATTTTACCGTGTGATCCATGAAACGAGGCGTGGTTTGTTTCCGATGTAATTCCGGACATCGAGAATCGTATTTCACCGACGCATGGCGGGAGGCGAACGGTAAGAGGCGAAGAAAACCTTTCTTTCCTGTTTGAGACGGGATGGCAATCGATGACGAAAAGGGGAACAGGACAGGAACCAATCGGAGCGGTCATGGCCCATCAGCGTCCCTCATGGGATGATTATTTCCTCGAAGTCGCCGACATCGTGGCGACGCGCGCGACCTGTGACCGCGGCCGGAGCGGATGCGTGATCGTACGCGACAAACGCATTCTGGTTACGGGATATGTGGGCTCTCCGGCCGGTCTCGCGCATTGCGACGAAGTCGGGCATCAGATGAAGAAGGTGGTTCACGAAGACGGCAGCGTGACACAGCACTGCGTGCGAACGGTGCACGCGGAACAGAATGCCATCACCCAGGCGGCTCGTACGGGCGTCTCGATCGAGGGCGCCACGTTGTATTGCCGCATGACGCCCTGCCGGGTCTGCGCCATGCTGATCATCAACTGCGGCATCCGGCGGGTGGTGTGCGAGCGAAAGTATCATGCCGGCGGCGAGTCGGAGATCCTGTTTCGTGAAGCGGGTGTCGAACTGACATACAAGTACGATGAAGTTCAGGCCTACGACGGGCAATAAGATGTGGCTGTCTCCCTTGCGATCCAATCCGGCCTATTCCCGATAAACCCACTTGGTTCGGGGACGGTCGGATCGGCATGGCGTATGTTATCGCCGGATTATTGCATGCCCCCTGTTGAGGGGCACGGATTATCTATTACGAGTTACGGCGATTTGACCCGAAAGTCTCTGGACGGAGAAAGATGATCCGGCGGCATCCGGGGAGCGGTTGTACATCCCTTCGGGATTGCAGATTTGCGTATCCGGAACGCATACCGAATCCGCGCGTCAGTGCGGGACGCGACCTGTCCGATTCCCCGAATGAGATCGAAACACAAGACCCCACGGAAGGAGGAGCCGATGGATTACACCTATCATGACCTGAAGCACAAGAAGGTGGCCGAGCTGCGGGAACTCGCGGCGGGCATCGAGCACGAGGCCGTCCAGGGATATACGCAGATGAACAAGGACCATCTGCTCGCAGCGCTCTGTACGGCACTCCATATCGACATGCATGAACATCATGAAGTGGTCGGACTCAACAAGAAGAAGATCAAAGAGCAGATCCGGGAACTCAAGAAGAAACGCGACCAGGCGATCGCGGCGAAAGACCGCAAGCAGCTCAAATCGGTCCGCAAGGACATCAAGGGGCTGAAAAACCGGCTGCGGCGCGCGATGGTCTGAATTCCGATGGATCACGAACCGGTTTTCAGATCATTGTTGATGCCGTATCGCGTCGGATCATGCCGGTGAGAGAAAAGTGGCCAGCGGTGCGTCGTACGAAAAGGCCTTGTGTGATCATTGCCGGCTCGGTGACATACGACACCATCGTGAGAGAGGGAGCGTGCTTCCGGAAAATCGGCGGGGTGTCCGCCTATGCCGGATTGACTTTCCGCCTGCACGGCATCCGGACGGCGGCGGCCTGCAATGTCGCCCCGCGTGACCGGCGCGTGAGAAATTTGTTTCGGCAATACGACATCCTTGTTTGCGACGGACCGACCCCGGTCACGACACGGTTCGTGAATGTCCAGACGGGTGATTCGCGGCGGCAGGAGGCGCCCCGTCTCGCGGATCCGGTCCGACTGATTCCGCTTTTGCCCCTTCTCAAATCCGTCGCCCATGTGCATCTCGGGCCGCTACATCCCGCGGATCTGCATCCGGAATGGCTCGCCATCCTGTCCCGTGTCCACAAGACGGTCTCGCTGGATGTACAGGGATATGTCCGCAAGATCCGGGACGGCCGGGTCTTTCCCGCCGTTTCGAAGCGGCTCCCGGAGGCGCTCCGCCTCTCCCGGTTCGTCAAGGCCGACTCGGAGGAAATGGCGGTTATCCTCGAACGCTTTCGCATGAAGATAGAGACATTTCAGGACACCTTCGGAATCGATGAATTGCTCGTCACCTCGGGGAGGCGGGGCGGGACCCTCCGGCTGGCCTCCGGGGAGCAAATCGCGTACGAAGCCTGTCCCGCGGGACGCGAATCGGATACGACCGGGGCGGGGGACGTGCTGTTCGCCGCATATCTGGCCCGGCGCCTGTACCGGAACGAATCTCCCGACGCATCCATCCGTCACGCCGCCCGTATCGCGGCGGATCAGGTGGCGGGCCGGTTCATCGCGTCCGAGACACTTCTGATTTGATTGTGAGTGAATCCGGCAAGAGGCCAGAGGCCGGAGGCGAGCGGCAAGAGACCCCTCGATCAGCTCAGGGCAAGTGCAAGATGAATCCGTGGATTTCTTGTGCTGGGCGGGCCCTGATATCCGCCTGATTCGTGCCGTCCACAGAGGCCACAATGTCTTTTTAAGAAGGATATATGCTGAAATCAGAATATCCTGATCCGGCCGACATCGCTTTTCTCAATCCTGCCGCCCGGACGGGGATCGTGTACGATCCTGTCTTCCTGAAACACAGCAGGTCGGACCATCCCGAACGGGCGGAGAGGTTTGTTGCCGTACTCGGCCGGTTGAAAGAGACCGGACTGAACGAAGCCGTCCGGAGAATATCCTCCCGTCCCGCTTCGGAGGAGGAACTTCTCCTGAATCATACCGGATCCCACGTCCGGCGGGTCCGGTCCGCGAGCGGTGAAGGGGAGGGGTTTCTCGATCCGGACACCTACGTGAATTCCTTCTCCTATGACGCCGCACGGATCGCGGCCGGGAGTCTGATCGATCTGACGCTGGCGGTTGTCCGGGGCGACCTCGAAAACGGATTCGCGCTCGTGCGTCCGCCCGGCCATCATGCCATGTCCGATTACGCGAAGGGATTTTGTCTTTTCAACCATGTCGCTTTGGCGGCGCGCGCCGCCCGGAAGGCCGGGGTCGATCGGATCGCGATCGTGGATTTCGACGCACATCACGGGAACGGCACACAGGCGGCCTTTGAGGACGACCCCCGCGTCCTTTTCATGTCGACCCATCAGCATTCCCTCTTTCCCGGAACCGGCGCGGCGGCCGAGACCGGAAAGTCCGGAACGGTCGTCAACATCCCCCTGCCCGCCGGAGCGGGGGACGGCTGCTTCCGCGCCCTGTTCGGCGAGGTGATCCTCCCGCTTCTCGTACGGTTCGCCCCCGAAATGATACTGGTTTCCGCCGGATACGACGGCCACCGGGCCGATCCGCTGGCCGGACTGGGACTCACCTGTTCCGGACAGGCATGGATTTCCGAAACGCTCGTCCGTTCGGCCCGGCAGATTTGCGGCGGCCGGATCGTTTTCACGCTCGAGGGCGGATACCATCCCGCCGCGCTTTCGGCCGGAGTCGCGAACAGCCTCCGCGCGCTGCTCGGCCGGGATGATTTCGAGGATCCGATCGGGGGGGCACCGCGATCCGAACCGGACATCTCGGCGCTCATCGCCGAGGTGAAACGGATGCAGCGGCTATAATCGAATTTGAAACGCCGCTTGGCGTTTCCCGGCGATTCCGAGAAATCGGGAGAAGGTTACTTGCACTGGTTCGATGGACGGTGTGAACAGGGTGGACGGACAGGTCCTTGAAGAACCATTCTGTCCACCCCATCCACTTTGATATTTCAAATTGATGATTCAATCTCATGCGAGCTGAATGTAAATCGATCGTTTTCCTTTTTTCGTTCGTCTTTTTCGAATCAGCGTTGGCCCAGACGGCCCAGCCGCCGCTCCTCAGACAGATCGGTGAGGAGATGGTTTCCGGGATCCTCAAGGCCAATTACCGGGAGATGCCGATCGACGAGATCCTGCCGGTTCAGGAACTTCCCCTGCCCGACGTCCGGATTCCTTTCGGCGGCCCGCATCCCCGGCTCCTCTTCCCCCCGGCCCGTGCGGAGGAAATCCGGCTCAGGCGGTGGCGCGCGCCGTATCGGGAGTGGGCGGACCGGATCCTCGAGACGGCGGCCGCCGGCCCGGATCCCGCCTCCCCCCTCCTGAACGAACTCCGGCGCAGCCAGGCCGCCAAGGTCAATGCGTTCGCCTGGTTCCTCACATCCGAACCGGTATTTCTCGAGACGGCCGTCCGGGCGCTTATCCGGATTCCCGAACTCGGTCCCGTCTACAATCTCGAAGGCGGCAGGATGGGCGTCGGATGGGGCGATTTCATGGAGGCGGCCGAAGCGGTACGCCATTATGCCGTGGCCTATGATCTCGTCCATTCCGTGCTTTCCCCCGGGGACCGGGAACAGATCGTCCGACGCCTGGCCGGGCAGACCGAAAAACTCCTGCTGTACCGTTTCGTCGTGCCCAAGAACAACCATGCCGTGGCCATCGGCGCGGGGATCGGGACCGCGGCGCTGGCGCTCGACCATCCGCGCGCTCAAGTCTGGCTCGACGCGGCGCTCGGCGAGATCCGGGCCGGGCTCGCCCAAATCGAACCGGATGGTTCGTACCGGGAGGGCGGGTATTACGCCCGGTACATCGCCTCGCGCCTCTATCCGTTCGCGCTCTATCTCTACAGCGCGGCCGGCGTCAACCTGCTGTCCCATCCGCGGATCCGGCTGTTCGACCGCTGGCTCGCGGACATCGAGAAGCCCGACGGTTCCGTCCCCGATTTCGACGACGCCTTTCCCGAAGCGCTTCTCTATCAGCCCATCGCGGCGGGTCTGGCTCCGGAATCCGGTGAAGTCCGGCGTCTTTTCCTGCGCCATCCGGGCCGTTCCCCGAAGGATGATCCGAACTGGATCGAGGCCTTCTGCGCCTACACGGAACGTCCCCTCCTCTCCGTTCCGGATGACCGGTCCGCCGTGTTCTATCCCCACGGCGGCATGGCGGTTTTCCGGGACGATCCGGAGATTTTCGGATTCTTCCTGGGCGAACCCGGACGCCCGCATCTCTCCGGCCACGATCATGTCGAACCGGGCGCGTTCACGCTTCACGCCTTCGGGAAGAATCTGCTGCTCGACGCCGGATACGGCCCGCTCGGCGTGGAAGATCCAAACCGGGCGTGGTACGCCTCGGCGCAGGCGCACAACATGGTCCTGGTGGACGGCCTGGGGCCGGATCAGAATCCGGTCCGGGGCGATCCGCTGGGCGGGACGATGCGCGATTATTTCGCGGCGCCTTCCATCGCCGCGGCTTCGGTCCATGCGCGGTACCGCGGCGCGGTGATCCATCGCCGGGTCTGGTTCGCCGGACGGCGGATTTTCGTGGTCAGCGACCGGATGGAATCCGGATCGCCCCGGCATTTCGCCGTCCCCTGGCACGGCGCCGGCGCCTTCGAAGACCTGGGTCAAAACCGCGTCCGATGGACCCGGGATGAAGTCGGCCTCGGGGCCCATTTCATCCGGCCGGACGAGGCGCCGCTGTTCATCGAGGCTCGGACCGGGCTGCACACCCGTCCCGATCCGGCCCGGGAACACACCCTCGCGCATGTCGCGCTGCCCCCTTCTGAAAGTCAGCGCCTTTTGACCCTGTTCGCGCCGCAGCGTGCGCCCGATCGTTCCGTTTCCGTGGCCGGCATGCCGGTTTTCTCCGATGTCTCGGCTACCGCACGGCTTGTCCGCTTTTCCGATTCCCCGATGGAGATTCTCGTCGTCTCGGCCGAGGGGAACTGGGCCTGCGGCGTCCTGGAAAGCGACGCCCGGACGGCCGTTTATCAGCGGGCCGGATTCCCGGAGCCGGATGTCGTGACGCTCGAGGAGGCGACGCGGCTCCGGATCGCCGGGAAAGACATTTTCTCTTCCACGCTGCCCGTGACGCTCTCGCTCGTGTTCGATCCCGCCGGATGGGTCGGCCATCTCTCCGCATCAGACGGCGTGGAGACACGGGTGGCCTTTCAGGTCCGGAGCGATCCCGGCGTGATCGGGTTCGACAGAGCATCCGTCCCATATCGACGGGAAAATGGCTGGGTGCTGTTCACCGTCCGAAACGGCGGAATTTTCGAGATGGGGCCGCAGAGCGGACGCGTGCGCCGGACCGAAACCGTCCGGGAGAACCTTCCTGTCCTGGAGCGGGTGTCACGCTCCGCCGATCCGGAACCGGGACGGAACCTGACCCAGACCGAACGGGTCCGGCTCCGGAACGAGATCGTCCGCGCCCTCGGGCAGGCGGGCATGGAGGCGTTCGACGCCCGCTCCGGCCCGGGCATCGGTGCGGGCGGTCTCTTCGGCATCGCGTCCGGCCTGCTCAACAGCCTGTTCGCCCAGACCGGAGGGCCGGGGCTGAATCTGCCCCAGCAGTTCGATTTCGAACGCCGGGTGGCCGGGCATCGCGTCCGGTATTTCGAGGAAGGGACGCTGACACAGGGCGGCCTCCGGGTCCACCGGCATCAGCTCTTCGTGGATGAGACGCTCTGGCTGACCCGCGAGACGCCCTTTACGGATTATTCCTCCACCGAGGCGATGATTTTCAAAGACGATTTCCAGGGGCAGTTTCATCTCCGGAAGCACGGCCGGGATCTGGGCTGGGGCGGGCTGCTGCGGCGCGACCTGGCGGACGGCTGGGTCTCGGCGGGACATCAGTCCGATCTCGCCGGATCCGGTGAGACCAGCCGGTTCGGGATGGGCCGGGGTCCCTGGGACGGAAATCTCTCCCTCCGCTATTCCCCGGCATCCTGGAACGGGGCGGATTTCACCGGACGGCACCGGGACGGCGGACAGGCCACGACCGTCCGGTTCCGCACGGACCGGAGCGGGACGGACGCATTCGGGATGAGCCATGCCCGGAGGCTTTCTCCTTCCTGGCACTGGAGCGGGACGTGGGAATCGGAGCGCCATCCGGCCGCGTCCGGCTGGCGCGCGTCGGCCGCGTCCCTGGCGTGGTTCGGGTACGGTCCCGCGAACGGCTTCATCCGGATCGATGCACGCGACGGCCGGGACGTCCGTTCCGCCTGGCAGGGGCAATACCGGACCGGGAGATGGCTGTTCGATTCGCGCGGGCTCCTGACCCCCCTGTGTACGGGCGATCTCGGCGCGGCATGGCGGTCCCCGGTCCTGTCCGTGCGATCCCGTCTGCTCAGGGGGAAACGGATGGAGGCGGACTGGATCGTCCGTCCGGCTCCGGGCTGGTCTTCCACGTTCCGCGCGGGCTGGACGCTCCGGCCCGGCGCGGCCGATGAAGCGGGCGTCGGGCTCTGGCACCACGGTAAGGCGCAGGCGGGGGGGGAGGTCCGGTTCCTCCGCAGGGACGGGGAATGGCTGGCCGGCCTGACGGGTACGGCGTCCGCATTCCTGTCCGGGAGCGAACGGATCCATGGATACGCTTCCGTACTCTTTGCGCCGGACGGCCGGCGGGAGCGGGTCGAGATCCTGGTCCGTCAATCCGGGAGGCTGTCCACGCCCGGGGTGTTTCTGGTGGCTGATCGTCGGGGGGTGACCCGGCTGGAAGGATTTCTCATGTGGCGGTTTTAGCCGGAATGAATTCCATAAAGACCCGGCAATGGGAAAACGGGCAGTTCGCAATGGGCAATGGGCAATCGGTGACAGGGACAGCGCTCTCCCGTTTTGAGGAGGGGGGAGAAGATTGCGCTATGTCCGGATCGATCAGCCCCGTTCTTTTTTCTGGACAATGAACCAAAAATTTATAAGATTACGGATGCTTCACGATCGTTGAAAAACCCGGAGGATCCGGGCATCACAAAACGGGAGGAGCCATGCGCTGTTTCTTCTGGATTTGGATCGGGGCGGTCATGAACGTTTCCCTTGCCTTCGCCCAGAAACCGATCCTGCCCGATTTCCACGCCGATCCTTCCGCGCGCGTCTGGGACGGCGTGGTCTGGATCTATCCGTCCCATGACATTCCGGGTTCCACCTACTGGGACATGACGGACTGGCATTGTTTTTCGTCCGCCGACCGGGTGAACTGGACGGATCACGGCGTGATCTTTGGCCTCGAAGACATCGCCTGGGCCGACCGCTGGGCCTGGGCCCCGGATGCGGCCCGGCGGGACGGAAAGTACTATTTTTATTATCCGGCGGACGATCAGATCGGGGTGGCGGTCTCCGACCGCCCGGACGGCCCGTTCCTGGATCCGCTGGGCGGTCCGCTGATTCACCGGGGCGAATCCGGCACGCGCGTCATCGATCCCTGCATTTTCCTGGATGACGACGGACAGGCATACCTCTATTTCGGACAGAACGCACCCCGGGTCGTCCGGCTGAATGCGGATATGATCACCCGGCAGGATCCGATCGTCCCGCTCGAGATCGAAAATTTTCACGAGGGGATCTGGGTGCATAAATATAACGGAAAGTATTATGTGTCCTATTGTTCCCATACGAAGACGGGAGAACTGCACGGCAAACTGGCATACGGCATCGGAGAGACCCCGTACGGTCCTTTCGAATACAAGGGCGTATTCATGGACAACGGATCCAGGAATGTCCATCATTCCATCGCCGAGATCGCCGGAGAATGGATCCTGTTTTATCATGTCCAGGGGCCGAGCTGGTACGAACGGCGGGTTTGCGCAGAATATCTGCATTACGACTCCGACGGGACGATCCGATACATTCCGATGACCCCGGAGGGGATCCGGGGGAGAGAGCGATAAGAGAGAGCCGGAAGGCTCCGTGCTTTCCCGCGCTTCCCGGACAGGGTGTCCGGATAGACAACCGGCGGGCCGGCGCGGAATCCGGAGACGGTCGATCAGAGACGGGGTGGGTTGATGAAAGAGGAAATTGTACGGATCGGCAAACAGGCGAGGCGGGCGGCGCTGGGACTGTCCGCCCTCTCGGGGGAAGACCGCGGCCGCGCCATTTCCGCGATGTCCGGTAAGCTGCTCGAAGTCAAATCCGCCCTTCTCGAGGCCAACAGGCGGGATGTCGGGGAGGCGAGCCGGTCCGGACTGGCGGGGCCGCTGGTCAAGCGGCTCGAGATTTCGGACAAAGTCTTCCGATACATGCAGGACCGGCTCGGGGAGGTTTCCCTGCTGCCCGATCCGGTCGGCCGCGTGCTCGAAGGCCATGTCCGCCCGAACGGACTGAAGGTGGAGAAGATCAGCGTCCCCCTGGGCGTGATCGGGGTCCTCTATGAGTCCCGGCCGAACGTCACGACCGATGCGGCCTCGGTCTGCCTGAAGGCCGGCAACGCGGTGATTCTGCGCGGCGGGTCCGAATCGCTCTCGACCAACATCGTGCTCGCGGACGCGATGATCGCGGTGTGCCGTGAAAACGGGGTCCCGGAGCATGCGGTGCAGATCATCCGGACGCCGGGACACGAGTCGGTCTCGGAACTTCTGAAGCTGGACCGGTATATCGACGTCCTGATCCCGCGGGGCGGCAAGCCGCTCATCCGGGCCGTGTCCGAAGGCACGCGCATCCCCGTGATCAAACATTACGAAGGGTTGTGCCATCTCTATCTGGCGGCCGATGCACCGGAGGACATGGCGGTCGCGGTCGCCGTCAATTCCAAGTGCCAGAAGGTGGAGGTGTGCAACGCCCTCGAGAAACTCCTGATCGACGCCGCATGCGCCGAACGGCTCCTTCCCGCTCTCGTCCGGGCGTTCGACGCGCAAGACGTGGAACTGCGGGGATGTCCCGATACGCGGGCTCGGGTTCCCTCCATGAAACCCGCGACGGAAGAGGACTGGGTGACGGAATATCTGGCGCCGATCCTGACCGTGAAGATCGTGGACGGACTCCGGGAGGCGGTCGATCACATCAACACCTTCGGTTCCGGCCATACGGACGGGATCGTGACGCAGGACATCGAGGTGGCGGCGCGATTTGTCCGGTCCGTCGATTCCGCGTCCGTGATGGTGAACGCCTCCACGCGTCTCTCCGGCGGAGGCGATTACGGGATGGGGGCGGTGGTCGGCATCTCAACGGACAAACTCCACGCCCGCGGGCCGGTCGGGCCGAATGATCTCACCTCCTATAAATGGGTGGCGACGGGAAGCGGGCATCTGAGGGACTGATCCCGTCCCTCCCGGTGTCCGTGAACAGGCTGTCCGTGAGCGGGGATAGGGGGTCACCATGCATCCGGTAAAGATTAATTTGCATCCGGGAGGGAGTTGGATTATATTTAAATTGTTCGGAGTTAATAAAACGGAAGTAACAAATGAAAATATTTAGTATCAAAGATAACGGTAAATTTGAAGAATTTTCCCAGACTCCTTTCCAAAATGAGCATGAAGAAAAAATACTTGAAAATTGGATTGAGGCCAATTCAGATGATATACTAGAAGACGGAAAACTATTAATTATTGGCAGACAAGTTACTACAAATTTAGGCAGTTTCATTGATTTACTCGGGATCGACCGTGAAGGCAATACTGTAACAATTGAACTTAAACGTGATAGAACACCAAGAGAAACTTTAGCCCAAGCATTAGAATATGCTTCATTCGTTTCAGATTTGGATGTTGATAATTTAGAAGAGATACTTCAGAATTATATGAGCGATGAATCATTAAGTATAGCCGAGTATCATAAGAACTATTTTGAATTAGCAGAAGATGAAGCAGTTTCTTTTAATAAAGAACAGCGAGTAGTGATAATAGGTCAAAGGATTACGAGTGAGATAAGGCAAACATCCTCATTTTTAAGGAAAAAAGGAATAAAGGTTACATGTTTGGAGTTTTCATTTTTCCAAACACAAGACGGTAAAAATCTGTTGTCATATGATATTGTTGTAGGTAGAGAATTAACACAATTAAAACAAATTACTTCAAGTTCACTGCCAACAGTTGATAAAGAAAGTTTTGTAAATTCATTGGATGAAAATGGCAGGTATGTATTTTTTGAAATATTGAAATTGGGAGAGGTTAATAACCTCCCTATCCATTGGGGTACAAAAGGTTTTTCCATGAATGTGGACAAAGATGGCGTTCATGTTGCAGTCTGTTATGGTTACCCCCCCAACTCCGTATTTAAACAATCAATTTATACTGCACTTGTGGGTCGAGGCGGCTTCCTAAGAAAATTAGATGTCAATGAATCAGATATAAAAGATCTTTGGGACGGTGCCGAAAAAACAGGATTGTTCAAATCAGCTGGCAGGGACTTAAAAATTATAATAGATAGAAAATTTACTGATAATGAGATTGAGATTATTAAGTGTTGGTTAATCAAAGTCATTGAGACAATTAAGCAACATGATTTAAAGTGATTTCGTCGAACAATTTCATGCAGGAGTTGCTAAACCGCGCCAGCTTTTTGAGTTGCGGAAAGCGGAAAGCAGGGATCG
>DSAP01000145.1 GCA_011046415.1 bacterium
AAACCATCTCCGCTTTCCAACCTCTGATGACTGTCCTGGAACTTCCCGGTCCAGGGCGTTTTACGATGGCAAACTGCGACCCGGCGATAGTCAGGCATGAGCCAATCATTCTCCTCGTCAATAGTTTTTACAGGCAAAAAAATTCGAACGGCATTTCTTTGGCATACAAATCGATAAACTACGCTGCCAATAGGAAGGTGGGGTAGATCAAAACCGTAACTCTTAAAACCAAAATTGTAAATTTATCCGCCTTTGCAGGCCGCTTGCCTCCGCGAGTTACCGGATTTGTTGTGGAATGGGCTTCTCTTCATCAACAAGAACTGATGGAGGACTGGAGAAGATCTCAGTCACAGCAACCCCTCTGGAATATCGATCCTCTTGAATAAAGCCTAATGCACCCGGTTGTGAAACCTGGGACCATCGGAAAACCTGTCTTCCCCGCCTGTCCCGTGCTTTCTACGGGAAATGCTTTTATCGGGGATCCACCCTTTGCCCCTGCCCCCCAAAGATACCCGGTATCGCGCGGGAAAGATGCGCGGCAGCCGGACTGGCAATGCATAAAGGCATTGCACTCCGTTACTTTATAACTTGATGAACTTTCAACTTTATGAACTTTATAAACTTTCAACTTTTAACTCCCCCTGGATTCCCGCTTGAAGATCGCGGGAAGGACAAATGGGGTGTACGATTGTCGCAAAAACCTCAACAACCCTGTCTTCCCCGAAATTCTCTGTCGGGGATCCACCCTTTGCCCCTGCCCCCCCAAAGACACCCGGTATCGCGCGGTAAAGATGCGCGGCAACCGGACCGGCGATGCATAAAGGCATTGCACTCCGTTACTTTATAACTTGATGAACTTTCAACTTTATGAACTTTACGAACTTTCAACTTTTAACTCCCCCTGGATTCCCGTAAGGAACGCGGGGTCTGAGCCCCGGTGTGATCAGGGGAGGTGATCAATCATCCGAACCCCCGCCCCCGGGGGGCCAATGGTCACGGCTAATAGGAATCAACTATTTTTCTTCCAGCACTCCATTGAGATATTTATGTATGATGCTGGAAACCAATGTCTGATAGGGCATGCCGTTTTCAAAGGCTTTTAATTTCAACAAGTATAAATCCCTGCTGGCAATTCGTATATTCATTCTTCGATCCTTGGTGAATGTATTTCTGGCCACCTGTGCGGCTTTGCGGATTTCAGCCGTGTTGTTTGCGTCGGAAATCCATTCCCCGTCTTCGACGGAACGCATGAGTTCTTTTTCCTGTTTATCGAAAGCTTTCATGATTGATCTTCCTTTCCAAAATATCTTTTTGTGTATCTGCGGCTCGGGAATGCAGTGATTAAATAAATTTCATCGCCTTCTTTTCTGAATGGAACAACCACAACATAATCTTCCAGCGCGACAAGGTACAATCTCTGGTTCCCATATTTCTCTGGATTGGGATGAGACAAGACGTCCAGCAGTTGTCCGTTGTCGATCGCAAGAATAATTTCCTCAAATGAAATTCGCCTTTCTTTCTTCAAGCGTTGGTTTTTATCATTATCCCAATTATAAATCATGTTTGAATATACAAAACTGTGTGCCGAATGTCAACATTCCATTCATCTCGTTCTTGTGGGCTCAGCTGGAACGAGAAAAGAAAGTGAGCCCCTGCAAACCCCGGATGTCCCTCTTTTCCGGACTCCGGGTGTTTGCCCTTCCCCCTAGACCCCTACCCCCCCAAAAAGACACCCGGTATCTCTCGGTAAAGATGCGCGGCAACCGGGGTCAGATGAACTTTATGAACTTTCAACTTTATGAACTTTATGAACTTTCAACTTTTAACTCCCCCCTGGATTCCCGCCTGAAGATTGCGGGATAACAGTGGGTGCTAACGATGGCAATTGAGGATGGCAATAACCTCCAGGGTGCGTCGCAGTGACACCGACAAAGACCCCGGGTTGAGAAAACCGGGGACATCCGTCGCTTCCGTTCCTGCACGGCAATAAATTTTCCTTATTTCAGATAAACCAGCTTCGTCTTTTCCCGCCGATCCCCCCGGCGCAGGACCGCGACATAAACCCCCGCAGCCACCGGCTCCCCGGACCGGTTCCGCGCGTCCCAGCGGACCGCATGAACTCCGGGCCGGGGCGGAAGATCTTTCCATTCCCAAACCAGGCGGCCGGCCGGATCGAAGAGGGCCAGACCCGCCGTCATGGAATTCCCATGATCGGGTGAAGACGGCACCGAGCAGACGATCGTCACGACATCATTGAAGGGATTCGGATAAACCGCCAGGGCGAAGTCCTCCGGCGGCGCGGCCGGAGACGCCCGGGGGACCCCGGTCAGCGCCACCGCCGCAAAGGCGTCGAGTTTTCCGAAACCCCATGACGCGTTCCACGTCGCGCCCGTCTCCGCGTCGCGGCGGGCCGACCGGAACAGGATCCCGGTGATCTGCGCCGCGGTCAGATCCGGATCCGCCTCGAACAGCAGGGCGATCAGTCCGGTGACATGCGGCGCGGCCATGCTCGTGCCCGCCCACGCCCGGTGCACGCCGTCCGCGGCGATATCGTGATCCGCGGGAGGGGTTGCGACTCCCTGGGCGAGAGAGGACAGGACCGTCTCGCCCGGCGCGGTGATCTCCGGCTTGTTGCTCGGATTGTTGTCGAGATAGTTGGGACGGGTGGGCCCGGGACTGGAGAACGACGAGAGCGCGCCGACCCGGCCCGGACCGTGGGAATCTCCCCACACACTCTGCCACTGAATCCGGGAGGTATACGACCCGGCCGTGATCACACCGCGTGCATTGCCCGGTTCGGCGAGCAGGGTCGAATAATCCACATGCGACGCGAAGGCGGCCTGAACGGTCGTCTCATAGAGCCAGAGATCCACGCGGCGGCCGTCCCCCGCGAGCAGGATGCGCCACCGGCCCGCAGGAAAGGCGCTCCCCTCCCGGTCCGCGATCCGGATGAAGAGGCGTTTGTCCCCGTTGGCCGGATCCGGATGCGCGGTGTGGTCGATGTAGATCAGGCCGCCCTCGGGAGAATATTCCTGAATGATGCCCCCCGGT
The DNA here is from genome assembly GCA_011046415.1 of bacterium. Taxonomy (GTDB): domain Bacteria; phylum Zhuqueibacterota; class QNDG01; order QNDG01; family JABMRT01; genus DSAP01. The sequence continues at coordinate 3,052 of DSAP01000145.1, forward strand.
GATGCGGTGAAAGACGTCCCGCCCGGCGACCGGAGGACGACCCGGAAATCCGAATCCGGGGGGAACCATCCCTCCACATGGAGGTAATCGAAATTCCCGGCCGGATTCCCTTCCACATCCAGGAGGATCCTGAGGGTGTCATCCGGGACGGAGGCGAAATCGGCCAGCGCGTGGATCGGCTTGTCCCCGCCGTTTCCCGCCGCCACCACGACGGCACGTCCCGGCCCGCCCAGCAGATTTTCCACCCCCCTCTCGAAGACGCTGGTGCCGTCATGCGGCCCCTGCTGTTTCCCCAGGCTCAGGTTCGCCACGGCGGGACGGTTCAGTGCGCCGGCCTTCCGGAAAATATAATCGAGCCCGTCCAGGATGCGGTCATCCGTCGCCGTCCCGTAATCGTCGCCCTTGACGACGATGAGATCCGCATCCGGCGCGATGCCCACATAGACGCCGGCGGGAAGGCCGTTCCCGGTCGCGCGTCCGCTGCCCGCGGCGATGCCTGCGACATGCGTGCCATGGCCCCAGCCATCCCGGGACCGGATCCTCTCAGCGGGCGATGCGATTTCTTCATCGATTCCGGACTGCGTATATTCCGTCCCGTACCCGAAACCGGAAGGGGAAGGGCCGTCGCCGAGTGTCTGATCCCAGAGGAAGAGGATCCGGGACGTCCCGTCCGGACGGATGAAATCCGGATGCGACCAGTCGATTCCGGAATCGTAAATCCCCACGATCACGCCCGTTCCGGTAAAAGGACGTCCGGCCTCGCCGCGATGGACCGCATCCGCCCCCACGGCCGGACGGCTTCGGTCGAGCAGGGCGTGACAGTTCCCCGGGGACGCGATCCGTAGGACGTCCGCATTACGGACAAGCTGTTCCAGCCCGGACTCCGTGACGGACGCCGTCGCCACATCGCCGAAAACGGCGCGCAGCGCGACGCCGCAATCGGCCGGGCCCGTCTCATCCCGGAAATGGATGAGGACGGGAAAGGGTTCCTCCGTCCCGCATTTCCGCGGCAGCCCGTATCCGGCCGTCCGCATGCGGAGCAGGGGATCGAGTTTCCCGGCACCGGATCCGTCCGCGCCCCGGTTTTCCGGAAAAAGGACGCCGCCGGCCGCGAAACATATCAGCAGGATCCGGAATCGCATCGCAATCCGTGTCATCGCATCAACTCCCCGCCTCCCTCGGATGAAACGTCCGGATCACCTCGCTCAGATAGGCGCGGTCGAGATGGGTGTAGATCTGTGTGGTGGAAATGTCCGCATGGCCGAGCATCTCCTGCACGGACCGCAGGTCCGCCCCGCCTTCCAGAAGATGGGTGGCGAAGGAATGCCGGAAGGTGTGCGGGCTGACGGGTTTGTCGATGCCCGCCCTGCCCACGTAAGTCTTGAGGATGAGAAATACCGCCTCGCGCGTCAGGGGACGGCCGCGCAGGCTCAAAAAGAGGATGTCGCCGCCCCTGCCCTTGCGCGCCAGGCCGGGACGCACGGTCTCGCGGTACCGCTGCACCCGGTCGATCGCCACCGCCCCGACCGGGACCAGCCGTTCCTTGGAGCCCTTTCCGAATACCCGCACGAATCCTTCCGATTCGAAGACATCGGGCAATTTGAGGCCGATGAGTTCGGACACGCGCATGCCCGTCGCATAGAGCAGTTCGAACAGGGCGCGGTCCCGCATGCCCCGCGGCGTGGACGTATCCGGGGTCTCGAGCAGCCGGTTCATCTCCGGGATTTCGAGGAAGGCGGGAAGCCTGCGGGAAAGCCTGGGCAGATCGATCGTCTCCGTCGGATCGATCCGGCTCAGATCCTGACGGATCAGGAACCGGTGGAACATCCGGATCGACGTCAGGTTGCGGGACAGGCTCGCCGGAGAAAGCCCGGCTTCGGAGAGGGCCTGCACGAAGGCGCGGACGTGTCCGGCTGTAATCCCGCCGGGATGCCGGATCCCTTCTTCCGCGAGGTACCGGAGATAGCGTGTGAGATCGTTCGCGTATGCCCCGGCCGTGTTGTTCGACAGCCCCTTCCGGAGGAGAATGTGATCGAGAAACCGGTTCAGGAGCGTCTCAAGGGAATCCGGCTGCGCCATTGAGGAAAGGGTTGAATTCGCGTTCATGTCCGATCGTGGTTGCCATGCCGTGCCCCGGAAAGACCCGGATGTCCGCAGGAAGCGGCATGAGTTTCTGCCGAATGGATTCGATCAGCCGGCCGGCGGAGGATCCGGGAAAGTCGGTCCGCCCTACCGAATTCCGGAACAGCGTGTCCCCGGAAAACAACGCATCCCCGCAGAGGAGGCACACGCTTCCCGGGGTGTGGCCGGGCGTGTGAAGGACTTGAATGACGGCTCCGCCAAATGGGATCTCCATGCCGTCTTCGAACGAGCGGTCGGCCGGCCCCGTGGTGAATCCCGCCCCGAGAAGCGCGGACAGGTTCAGGAACGCATCCGTGAGCATGTCCGCATCCGCGGGATGGATCCAGACCGGCGCGCCCGTTCGCCTGCGGAGCGCCTCCACGCCGCCGATGTGGTCGCCGTGGCCGTGGGTCAGGAAAACGGCGTCGAGACGCCATCCGTTTTGGTCGGCCTGGTCCGCGAGAGCGTCGCCCCCGTCCGCGGGATCGATCAGCACCGCGCGGCGCGCGGACGGATCGGTGACGAGATATCCGTTGGTCTCGAGCGGCCCGAGGGGAAACGTGTGTATCCGGACGGATCCGGGCACGGAGGCCTTAATTTGCATCGTTCACTTTCTTGACGGTAATCGACGAGTCCCGCACACCGGCATAAAAAACCACGATCTCCGCCGCACTCAGACCCTCATTTTTGCCGTAATGCCATGTGTTCACGACCTCGACGATCGCCTCTCCGGCCTTCAGATGCAGCGTCCCGCCCTCTTCGGTCAGGACGGTCAGCTCGCCCTCCAGCAACACCCCCGCGTTGATCACGGGATGCCTGTGCATCGCCAGTTCCGCCCCCGGAGGAATCCGGATGCGGAGCAGGGTGATCTCCGGCTCGCCCTCCGGATAAGCCGGCAGGGGATTCCCGTCCCAGCTGAAACCCGTCCGTGCCAGTACTTCGACCTGAACCGTGTCGGCTTCGGGACATCCGGCGTACAACGGACGTAACAACAGGATTATACAGAGCCCGTATAGATGTCTTTTCATCCGGTTTCTCCGGGTTCATCGTTTATCATTGATTGAATATGGATACAAAATTTGCCGGACATGCGCCTTTTACGATAAAAAGAAGTATGACAGCATTTCCCGAAAACACGCGATATCCCGGTCAGCCAATCTTCCAAGTTTTTTGACGACAATCGTTTGATCGATCGTCGCGAACTTCCTCCGAATCAGCGAGGGTTTCGGTAAATTGGCCTTTTCCCAGTCTCGTATCGGGCAATCTCCCGGACTGGTCATGACATCCATTTTACTGGTGATAAATGCGATTACCATATCCACCCCCTGATTGTATTCATTCGGTGAGACAACAAGGGCGGGGCGTCTTTTAAATGCGGAGAGATCGGTAAAAGGAAACGGGACAAGAATAATATCCCATTGTTTATAAGGCATCGAAGATTTCATCTTCACAATTATTCCATTCCGAGAATGAAGACTCGGACATTTTCATGATATCTTTCAAGTTCTCGGCCTCCGAGAGACGGGACAGCACGGCCTTCTTCTTCTCTATATAATTGTCAATCAATTCCTCGACAATCCCGCCCATCGGCTTGCCCTCGATGGATGCGATGATCTTCAATGCTTTCCTCTTGTTGTCATCGATCCGCACACTCATTATACCCATGACCATCCTCCATGCTTGTAGGATAACCTACAAAATGTAAATCAATCGCATCGAAAAGTCAACAAAAAAATGGACGCCATCCCGGAAGCGTCCATCCACGATTCGAAGCCATCGGATTGCGCCGCCCCGTTCAGGATTTCCCGGGCAGGACCGTCTCCGCCAGGGAAAGCGCGATGCCCGAGAGCATGACTTCCGGACCGAGCTGCGTGAAATCCCCGGAGAGGATTTCGGCGTCCACGTTGGCGTACAGGGAGCATCCCGCCCCCTTCTCGATGATCAGGCCGGAGAGCTTATCCCCGCATTCGGCCACGAACGTCACCTCGCCGAGCATCTCGCTCACCACGAATCCCGAACAAAAGTGCAGCTGCAGATGCGTGGATGCCGTATAGACTGAAACGAGATTTCCCTGACGCTTCCCGATGGGGATGTCGGCATAGATTTCGAGGGAGAGTCTGCGCTTTTCGACCCGGTTGTCGAGCACCATACGGCGGCACTGTTCCACCTGCCTGAATTCGCCGCCCAGCACCTTCCCGATGGCTTGAAAATCCTTTTGCGTGAACTGGAAAGACATGCGCATCCTCGTTTCTTGTCGTTATCATCCTCTTTGGTGTACCGGGTGAATCGCAAAGAGTTTCAAAAACAAATGATTCCCGCTCCATTCCCGTTGCCGGCTGAACGGCGCATCCGGAGGGCTCCTCATCCGGCCCGGCCGGTCCAGTACAGAATTTCCATCACCATCCCCGCCCCGATGGGGATGGCGATGTTGTCGTCTAATTTAATGATCCCGGTTTCCAGAATCAAGGCCGTAAATAAACCGGCCAGGGCGATCCCGATACGGACATCCGGAACGATCCAGATCAACATGAATCCGGAAACCGCGAAAGCGGCGGATCCTTCGACGGTTCTTCCTTTTTTGTAGAGATGTCTGCCGATCAACCGTCCGACAATCGCGCCCAGGGCGTCGGAAACCAGCATGAGCAGAATCACATAAACGGCGATCCATTTCTCGAAAAAGACAATGGACAAAACAGCGCTTACCAGCATCGTGGTCGCGCCCGTCACATTCCGTCGCTCCCGGGGTCTGAGCAGGCTGCCGAGAATCCGTTCAAACCACCGCTCAAACGGCGCATAAAAGGTTCTCAGGGTCTCGACGATCACCGCCGCCGTCAGCACCAGACACAGCGGCGCGAGGATGGTCTTGCCTGGAAGAAAGATATATCCGATCGGAATCCAGAGCGAAGCCAGATGGATGCCCTTGCGATAGAATTCGTCGCGCAACCGGATATTCGGAGAGAAATCCGTCATGACGGGGATCCGCCCAGGGCCGCGCCCCGGATCGCATCCATCGCCTTTGCGGGGTCGGGCTGCGAGAAAATCGCGGATCCGGCCACCAGACCGCTCGCACCGGCCCGGACCACGACGGGTGCCGTTCCGGGATCGATCCCGCCGTCCACATCGATTTCGAACGGCACGGCACGGGAGGATGTCATGCGGCGGAGTTGACGGATTTTTTCGACCTGGTCTTCCATGAACGCCTGTCCCCCGAACCCGGGGCGGACGGTCATCACGAGCACCCGTTCGAACCGGTCGAGGACCGGCTCGATGACGGAAGCATCCGTCTCGGGATTGAGCGCCAACCCGGCCTTCATGCCCAAACCTTGAATTTGGGCGGACAGGGCGGATAAATCATGGCCGGTCTCCGGATGCACGGTGATTCCGTCCATGCCGATTTCGTGAAAGGCCGGGATGTATTTCTCCGGCTCCATGATCATCAGGTGGGCCCAGCAGGACAGGCGCGTGAGTCTGCGGATCCAGCGGATCACCACCGGACCGAATGTGATGTTCGGCACGAAATGGCCGTCCATCACATCCAGATGAATGCCGTCCGCGCCCGCATCTTCCACGGTACGGATCTGTTCGGCCAGACAGCGAAAATCCGCGGAAAGAACCGAAGGATAAATCTTTATTCTTTCCACGGCGCCTCCTCCCTGAGCCGGCTCACGACCAGATCGACCTCGGAACCCCGGGCCACATCCGCTTTCGGCGCCGGGCCCTGGTTCAGCACGGTCTCCGGGACAAACCGGCCTGTCTCCTCGAAGGTGATCTCGCCGACCCGGAGTCCGGCCTGACGTATCAATTTTCTGGCCGTGTCGAGACTCTTTCCCATGACATCCGGCACGATGAATTTGCCGGGGATCGATCCGATGCTCACGGTGATGTCCACGGATGTATGCTCGATGAGCGTATCGCCTTCGCCCACGCTCTGCGCCGAAACCACGCCGCTCGGGAAAAACGTGGAATATTCGTAAAAGACTTCGCCTAGGGTGAGACCCTCTCGTTTCAGCCTGAACTCGGCATCCCGTTCCGAAGAACCGATCAACCGGGGCACCTCGACGGCGCGTTCTCCCGCGCTCAGCGTCAGATAGATTCGCCTTCCTTCTTTGACGTGGGAAAACGGCAGTGGATTCTGGGAAAGCACGGTCCCGGCCGGATACACCGGATCAAATTTGAGTTTCGACTCCTTGACCACGGTGAATCCCTTGGATGTGAGCAACCGGCCGGCCTCTTCAAAGGATTTCTCCGTCACGTCCGGGAGTTCCAGTTCGGCGCCGCGTTTCGTATAGAGCGGCATGATCACCCAGTCGAAAAGCAGGGTCAGTATCAGAATCAGGACGAACGTACTCAGAAGACCCAGGACCACCTGCTTGAACTTTTGAAGCCGGTTATGGCTGCGATTCATGATTTGACTCCCTCTTTCTCAACCGTACGGCAAACGATCCGTCCATGCCGTGCACATCGGGCCAGGTCTCGACAAACCCATCCGTCACCACGGATGCATCCACAAACCCGGCCGCATCCTCCTTCGTGAATTCCGGATGCCTGCCGCAAAATCTCCCGATCTGGATCCGGTTCTCCTCGTGCAGTACCGTACACGTGCTGTAAACCAGGACGCCTCCGGGCCGGACCCGTTCCGCCGCGGATTCGAGCAGCTCCTCCTGGATCCGGATCAGAGGGCCGATTTCGGATTCCCGGAGGCGCCACCGGATTTCCGGCCTCCGTCCGATCACGCCGATCCCGGAACAGGGCGCGTCGACCAGCACCCTGTCTGCAAAAAGCAGGGGCGGTCTCCGTCCGTCTCCGCACACGGGATGGACGGCCTTGAGGCCGAGCCGTCCCGCGGTTTCCCGGAGCTTCCGGACGCGATGCGGATGGATGTCCATGGCGAGAATACGCGCACGGTCGCCCGTGAGTTCCGCCATGTGAAAACTCTTGCCTCCCGGCGCGGCCGTCATATCCAGGATGATTTCGCCCGGTTCGGGAGCGACGAGACGCGCCGCGAGCGCCGCGCTGACATCCTGAATAGAGATCAATCCTTCCCTGAAAGACGCGGAGCGGACGATATCCCCCGCCTTCCCGAGCACGAGCATCTCCTGGAGCAGCGGCGAGACCCGGACGTCGAAACCGTCTGATTCCAACGTCTCCCGGACGGTTTCCCGCGCGGTCCTGATCGGATTCACCCGGATCCCGAATCCGGGACGCGTGTTTCCGGCCTCGCAGATCCGGACGGTCCGTTCCGCGCCGAACGCCTCCACCCAACGCCGCACCAGCCATTCCGGATGGGAATGGCGGATCGTGATAAAACGGACCGGATCCTCCCCGATGGCCGGCGGTTCCGGCATAACATCCTGCCTGAGGATGTTCCGGAGAATCCCGTTGACCAGCCCGGCCGGCCTGTCTCCGCCGTCCTGACGGGCCATGCGCACCGCCTCGTCCACGGCCGCGTATGCGGGAACGCGGTCGAGGAACAGAATCTGATAGAGCGCCGTTTCGAGGTTACACCGGACCGCGTCCGGAAGACGGCGCCACGCACCCCGGTAAAACCGGGTTAGAATCCAGTCGAGATACCCCAGATTCCGGAGTGTGCCATGGACGATTTCCATGGCCAGGGACCGGTCCGCCTTCGGGATGGCATGGTCCCGGAATTTTGCATCGAGCAGCACATCCGCATAACTGTCATCCCGGAAGACCCGGACGAGCACATCCACAGCGAGCCGTCGCGCGGAGAATCGGGACTCCCGTTTCCCGGGCGGTCTACCCAAACCGCTGCCCGGCCTTCAGGTCCGCGCCGCGGAGGAATGCCCCGGCATCCATCCGTTTCCTGCCTTCGATCTGGACGGACCGGACACGGAGCCATTCGGATCCGGCCTGGACGAGGATGCCGTCCTGCCCCGTTTTGAGTATCGTACCGGGTTCCCGGTGGACGGCCGTATCCTGAATCTGGACGGAGGCCCCGAACAGCTTCATCCGGTGCCCCTGCCACTCCGTAAACGCGCCCGGACCCGGGGAAAACGCACGGATCTGACAAAGGATCTCACCGGCGGGCCGTGACCAGTCTATGCGGCCGTGTTCCGGAAGGATCTTCGGGGCGGGTGTGGGCTCGCCCCGCTGCGGCACAGGACGGAGAACCCCGGATTCCAGTCCGTCCACCGTCTCGAGAAGCAGTTCCGCCCCGCACGCGGCGAGTTTGTCGTGCAGGGTGCCGGCGTCGTCATCCGGGAGGATGGGAACGCGGGACTGGAGGAGCAGGTCGCCCGTATCGACGTGCGCGTCGATGAGGAATGTGGTGACGCCTGTTTCCGTCTCCCCGTTCATGAGGGCCCACCGGATCGGCGCTGCCCCCCGGTACCGGGGAAGCAGGGAGGCGTGGAGATTCACCGTCCCTTTCGAAGGCAGACGGAACACCTCGGGCGGCAGGATCCGGAACGCCACCACGATGAAACAGTCGGCGCGCCAGGATTCCAGCGTCCGGAGGAACGCGGGATCCCGCAATCTTTCCGGATGCAACACGGGAAGACCGAGTTCGAGCGCCCGCACCTTTACAGGAGAAGGACGCGGCTTCCGGCCCCGTCCGGCGGGTTTGTCCGGGACCGTCACCACGCCGGCGACGGTGTGGGTACTCGCGGACAAACGATCCAGTCCCGGCACGGCGAAATCTGCTGTCCCGAGGAACGCCAAGCGCATGGAATCGTCCTATTCCGACCTTTTCCGGAGCACCTGCGCCACGGCGCCGCGCACCATATCCACCTTCACATTGTCCGCGATGCGGACGATCAGCATGTCTTCCTTCTCCCTGATGCCGACGATCTCTCCGACGATGCCGCCGGTCGTGAGGATTTTATCCCCTTTTTCGAGGGTCTGAAGCATCTGGCGATGCTCTTTCTGTTTCTTCGCCTGCGGCCGCATCAGGAACAGATACATGATCGCGATGATGACGAAAAGCGGGAGGAAACTGAGCAGAGGATTGCCCTGCTGCTGCGCGCCGCCCGGATTGCCGGCCATGCCGAGGAAATACAACACGGTATTCAAATGGACCTCCTAACTTGGTGTATGGTTGTGTGTTTTGTTAATTTCTTTTTTTTCGACGGGATGAACAAGATATACCGGATAAAATTTATCATGTCGATCCTGTAATCCTGTCAAAATCTTTTTAAATATCTAAGGATCTGAAATCCGATACCTTATTAAGAATTGCCTCTTCCATTCCGCAAAGGATTCATTCAAAATCGCTTCCCTCGCCTTTCGGACAAGTTCCTGATAAAAATACAGGTTGTGCAACGTCGCCAAACGAAGTCCCAGAATCTCTTTGGCCTTGAAGAGATGCCGGATATAGGCCCGCGAGAAATGCCGGCAGGTCTCGCATCCGCAATCAGGATCGATGGGCGTGAAATCCGTCTCGAACGCCTTGCCCTTGATCACGAGCCGTCCTCCCCACGTGAATACCGTGGCGTTCCGGCCGTTCCGCGTCGGGATGACGCAGTCGAACAGGTCCACGCCGAACGAGATCGCCGTTACGAGGTCCTCGGGCTTCCCCACGCCCATCAGGTAACGGGGTTTGGACTCCGGCAAAAGGGAGGCGCAGAAATCCGTCATTTCGTACAGGGCGTCTTTGGGCTCGCCCACGGCCAGGCCGCCGATGGCGTAGCCGTCGAAGTCCATGGGGACGAGCCGTTCCGCGCTCGCCCTGCGGATTTCGGGATACACGCCGCCCTGCATGATTCCGAAATGGGCCTGTTCCAGTCCGTGAGGCGGTTCGGTGTTCCGGAACCGGTCGAGGCTCCGCATCGCCCAGTCCATGGTACGGGCATTGGCTTTGGCCGCCTCCTCCGGGGTGCACGGATACGGCGCGCACACGTCGAGCGGCATCAGGATGTCCGGCCCCAGATTCCGCTGAATATCCACCACCGATTCGGGCGTAAAAAGATGATACGCCCCGTTCAGATGGGACTGAAAACGGACGCCCTCGTCCGTGATCCTGCGGAGCGGGGCCAGGCTGAAGACCTGATACCCGCCGCTGTCGGTCAGGATCGGACGCTCCCATGACATGAACTGATGCAACCCCCCGGCCTGACGGATCAGCCCGTCTCCGGGACGGAGGAAGAGATGATACGTATTGCCGAGTATCATCTGTGCGCCCAGGTTTTCCAGTTCCCCGGGTGTCAGGGTCTTGACCGTGGCCTGGGTGCCGACCGGCATGAAGACCGGGGTATCCACCTCGCCATGCGAAAGAACGAGTCTGCCCGCGCGGGCCCTGGTTTCCGTATCGGTCTTTTGCAGCAGGAATCTCATCAAACTT
>DSAP01000149.1 GCA_011046415.1 bacterium
GACCGGGGGAGTGCATCCTTTCCGGCTTATTGTGATAAAGGTTTTTGAAGGGTTACATTGAAAAACATTTCGTAGGTCCGATATGCCCGCATCATTCCCGCGGGCTATCGGACAATTCCGATCGAATAAATGTCCGAAAGGTCCATAAAAACGGACCATTTCGGACCTACGAGGGCGGAGGGGCTTTGGGTTTTGAATGCCACCCGCCGCCACGACCGGGGGAGTGCATCCTTTCCGGCTTATTGTGATAAAGGTTTTTGAAGGGGTACATTGAATAACATCTTGTAGGTCCGATATGCCCCGCATCATTTCAGCGGGGCTATCGGACATTTATCTTCATTCCAACGTCACAGCCCGGTTTGCAGAACGGCGGGACTGGAATCCCGCCTTGATTTCGGACATTCCCGATTTGATTAATGTCCGAAAGGTCCATAAAAACGGACCATTTCGGACCTACTGATCACCGAATACCCAATTGCTTCCTGATCAATTCGCAGAGACTGTTTTTGATTTCCGAATGGCGCGGGATGGGGGCAATCTTTCCGTTTGAAGCATTTTGATAAAGGTCATGACGGCTTCCATGCCGTTTCAGAAAACATCCGGTATCCACGAGTTCACGGATGAATTTCCTCCTCTTCACAATTCAAATTCTGTTTCATGAACCTGCGTCGCAGGATGACAAGCCGGCGTACTTTCTTCCAACATCATATCGTAGGCATTTTTCACATTCTCTTTCAATTCAGAAAGCGTTTCACCCTGGCTGAATACGCCGGGTATTTCCTTGATTCTGCCGATGTACCATCCTTCGTCGATCCAGTATTCAAGAGTATAACGGGACGACATATTATCCTCCATATATGTGAACGGTTTCGATAAAAAAATACACAATCTTTCAGGCTTGTCAAAATGTTTTTTCGTCGCTTTCTGCTAAACATTTCGTAGGTCCGATATGCCCCGCATCATTTCAGCGGGGTTATCGGACAATTCCGATTGATTAAATGTCCGAAAGGTCCATAAAAACGGACCATTTCGGACCTACGAGGGCGGAGGGGCTTTGGGCTTTGAATACCACCCTCCGCCAAGACCGGGGGAGTGCATCCTTTCCGGATTATTGTGATAAAGGTTTTTGAAGGGTTACATTGAAAAACATTTCGTAGGTCCGATATGCCCCGCATCATTTCAGCGGGGCTATCGGACATTCCGGATCGAATAAATGTCCGAAAGGTCCGTAAAAAAAACGGACCATTTCGGACCTACCTGTTATTCCTTCAGACGGGGGCGGAGTTCATCCGTCAGGATTTTACGGGGTGGCGGGGAGACCCAAGAACCGTGATGTGGTTCACGACCCGCCGTCGGTTTCCCTGACCGGAATGCCGCGTTCTCTCAGATACGCCTTGGCTTCCTGTACCGTGTGCTTCCGGTAATGGAAGATGGAGGCCGCCAGCGCCGCATCGGCCTTGCCCACGACGAAGGCTTCATAGATGTGTTCGAGATTCCCGCAGCCTCCCGAGGCGATGACCGGGATGGATACGGCCTCCGCGACGGCCCGGGTGAGTTCCAGATCATATCCGTCCCGGGTGCCGTCGGTGTCCATGCTGGTCAGCAAAATTTCCCCGCATCCCCGCTGTTTGATCTCACGCGCCCAGGCGACGGCATCGAGGTCGGTGGCCTGCCTGCCGCCGTAGATATGAACGATCCAGTGATGGTCGTGACGTTTGGCGTCGATGGCCACCACCGCGGCCTGGCTACCGAACCGGTCCGCGATCTGTGTGATGGCGTCCGGATTCTTAACCGCGGCGGTGTTCATGCTCACCTTGTCGGCGCCGTTCTCGATGAGCAGGCGCGCGTCTTCCGGGGAGCGTACGCCGCCTCCGACGGTCAGGGGGATGAAAACCGATTCCGCGGTCTTACGCACGACATCGATCAGGGTGGAACGGCGTTCATGGGACGCGGTGATGTCGAGGAAAACGATTTCATCCGCGCCCTGCGCGTCGTAAAACCGGGCCTGTTCGATTGGATCCCCGGCGTCCACCAGGTTCTCGAAATGGACGCCTTTCACGACGCGTCCGTCTTTGACGTCCAGACAGGGGATGATGCGTTTGGCCAGCATGATGCATGCTCCTTCGCGGGAAAATGGTTAAAAAAGCCTAAAACAGCAAAATGACGAATGTGTTTATTCCGGGCGCGGTTTACGGGTACGAATCCGGAAATATCAATCTGCGATCCGAACGGCCTTATTCTTGATGCCGGCGAATCGCCTCCCCGATATCCAACCGGTTTTCGTAGATCGCCTTGCCGACGATGACGCCTTCGATGCCGGAATGCGCCTGTTGCGCGATCAGGGCGATGTCCTCAATCCGGCCGACGCCTCCCGAGGCGATGACCCGGAGACCGGTCTTCTCCGCAATATCGATCATCCCGTCCAGTCTCGGACCGGACAGCATCCCGTCCGTGGCGATATCCGTGACGATGATCCGCGACAGGCCGGCCGTTTTCATCCGGATCGCGAGTTCGAGACCGTCCACGCCGGTGACCTCCCGCCATCCCTGGACCGCGACCCGGCCGTCCTTCATGTCGATGCCCGCGACGACGGCTTCGTTGCCGTATTTCAGGACTGCCTTTTCCACGATTTCCGGTTCCCGCACGGCGGCCGATCCGAGAATGACGCGCGTGACGCCCCGGTTAAGCCAGAATCCGATCCGGTCCAGGGACCGGATGCCGCCGCCCAGTTCGATCGGCACCGTCAGATCGCGGGCGAGCCGGGCGATGATTTCCGTGTTTTTCCCGGGCCGTCCGAAGGCCCCGTCCAGATTGACGACATGGATCATCCGGGCCCCGGCCGCCTCAAAGGTCTGCGCGAACGCGTAGGGATCGTCCGAATAGACCCGGGCGGAAGATTCGACGCCCTGTTCCAGACGGACGACGCATCCGTCCAGCAAATCGATGGCGGGTATGATGATCATTTCCTGTCCAATCCGGGAAGAAATTCTCCCGTCTGCTATAACCGAACAAAATTTTCAAGCACTTTGAGCCCCCATTTCTGGGACTTCTCGGGATGAAACTGCAACCCATAGACATTCTCTAACCACACGGCCGAGGCATACACCCCGCCGTATTCCGTTTCCCCCGCCGTGACCGCCGGATCTTTCGGCCTGAAATAATAGGAATGGGCGAAATAGAAAAAGGCGCCGTCCGGCACGTCTTTCCAGAGCGGGGAATCCGTTTTCCGGCGGATCCGGTTCCATCCCAGATGGGGGACCTTGAGCCCGGGCGAAAAGCGGACGCATTTTCCGCGGAAGACGGCCAGGCCGGGAATTCCGGGGCTCTCCGCGCTTTCCTCGAACAACAGCTGGGCGCCGAGACAGATGCCGAGGAAAGGCCGGCCCGATCCGATGTGTTCCAGGATCGGGCCGAACAGGTCGCGCTCCCGCAGCGCTTCGACGGTTCTTCCGAAGGCCCCGACACCGGGCAATACCACTTTGTCCGCGTTCTTCAGGTCTTTCCAGTCTCCGCTGACGCGCACCGCGCCGCCCGAGACCTCCAGCGCCTTGGCCACGCTCCGGAGGTTGCCCGCCTGATAGTCGACCATCACGATCATTCGAGTATCCCCTTGGTGGAAGGCAGGTTGTCCGATGCGCCGAAGGGGGCGGTCGCCTGAGAGAGCGCCCGGCCGAAGGCCTTGAAACAGGCCTCCACCGCATGATGCAGATTCTGGCCGCGGAGCACATCCATATGCAGAGTCATGCCGGCCGCGGAAGCCGCGGCGCGGAAGAACTCCGGGACGGTCGATCCGTGCAGTTCGCCCAGGACATGGGGATTGACCGGATTGTGATAGACGCAGTAGGGGCGGCCGCTCAAATCGAGTGCCGCCCGGGCAAGCGCCTCGTCCATGGGGCAGAAGGCCCATCCGAACCGGCTGATGCCTTTCCGGTCCCCGGCGGCTTCCGAGACGGCCTGACCGAGGCAGAGTCCCGTATCCTCGACGGTGTGGTGATCGTCCACGTCGAGGTCGCCCCGCGCCTTCACGACGAGGTCGAACTGGCCGTGTTTCGCAAACGCCGCGAGCATGTGATCGAAAAATCCGATGCCGGTCGAGACCTCCGCCTTTCCTGACCCGTCGAGATTCAGGGTCAGGGTGATGTCGGTCTCCCGGGTTTTGCGGTGGATGGTGGCGGTTCGTTTCATGCTTGTTTTCCCTTCCAGGGGTCATCGATCCCGGACGCCGGACGGTGACCGGCGGGAACCGGGCGTCGTTTATGACAAACAATCCTCCAAGGCGTTCAGGAAGGCCTGATTCTCCCCGGGCGTGCCCACGGTCACGCGCAATCCGTTCCCGAGGAGCGGATAACCCGTCATGTCGCGGATCAGGACGCCCCGTTCTTCCAGCCGTCTGAGGACGGTTCGCGCATCCGGCACCCGGAATGTGATGAAATTCGCCCGGCTCGGAATGGGATCGACATTTCCGGTTTCCTTCAGGGCGGCAAACAGCTTCTCCCGCTCATCCACGATCCTGCGGACGGTGTCCTCCATCCATTCCGTTTCTTCGAGCAGCCTTTCCGCGACGCGGATGCTGAACAGGTCCAGGTTGTAGGGGATGTTCGCCTTGGACAGCTCCGCCGCCACGGCCGGATGGGCGATCAGGGCGCCGATGCGCAGTCCTGCCAGGCCGAACGCCTTGGAGAAGGTCCGCGCCACGATCAGGTTCGGATACTCCGCGATGAGGGGCACGGCGGATTGTCCCCCGAATTCCCCGTAGGCTTCGTCCCAAAGCACGAGGCCGTCCGTGCCCTGGAGGACGGATTCCAAGAAATCGGGGCGGATTTCCAGTCCCGTCGGATTGTCCGGCGAACAGAGAAAGACCAGACGGGCCGGGGCGGCGGCCTTGAGGAAGCGGGATTCGGGAATCGTCAGATCGTCCGATTTCATCACCGGGACAAGCCGGGCCTGAAAATGGCCGGCGATGGTCTCGACCAGGCTGAAGGTCGGGGTGGCGAGCACGACCCGGTCGCCGGGCCGGACGGCGGCCGTGAACGCGAGATAGAGAAGCTGGTTCGAGCCGTGGCCCAGCACGATTTGATCCGCCCCGACGCCGAAACGGCGTGCGAGGCGTTCCCGAAGTGTGCGGGGCTGGTTGTCCGGATAGCGGCCCCATGCCAGTCCGGCCATGCACCCGAGGATTTCCTGTTTCCAGGATGCGGGGATGTCGTACGGATTCTCGTTCTGGTTGAGCTTCGCGACCACGCGCCCCTGCGCCGGGGCCGTGTATCCGCCGGCCTTGCGGATTTCGGGCTTGATGTTGTTGAGCGCCTTGTCAGACGAGGCGCTGCCGTACGGCGTTGGCATGGGCGTCGAGTCCTTCCAGTTCAGCAAATTTGATGACGGCGTCGGCGTTCCCCTTGAGCGCCGATTCGGGATAGGCGATCAGACTCGAAAACTTCAGGAAATCCTGCGTGCCCAGCGGAGACGCGAACCGCGCGGTCCGGTTGGTGGGCAGCACGTGATTCGGACCCGCCCAGTAATCTCCGACGGTCTCCGGTGCGAAATGGCCCAGAAAAACCGCGCCGGCGTGCCGGATCGACTTCAGTATCTCCCACGGTTCGCGGACATGGAGCCCCAGATGTTCGGCCGCAAGCCGGTTGACCAGGCCGAAGGCCACTTCCATCGAATCCGGCACCAGGATGCCGCCCCAGTCCCTGAGCGACGCCCCGATTATATCTCCGCGTTTCAGTCCGCGTGCCTGGGTTTCAACGGCTTCCGCGATGCGGGCCGCGAGTTCCGCATCGGGTGTGACGCAGACGGACGATGCGGCCGGATCATGCTCGGCCTGGGCCAGCAGGTCCGCGGCCACAAAATCCGGACGGGCCGAATCATCCGCCAGGATCACCACCTCGCTGGGACCGGCGATCATGTCGATGGCCACGCGTCCGAAAACCTGCCGTTTCGCCTCGGCCACATAGGCGTTTCCCGGTCCCACGATTTTGTCCACCCCGGGGATGGTCTCGGTGCCGAAAGCCAGTGCGCCGATGGCCTGGGCGCCGCCTACCTTATAGATCTCATCGATCCCCAAAAAAGCGGCGGTCGCCAGGATTGCGGGGTGCACCTTCCCCGATCGATCGGGCGGGGAGACGATCGCGATCTCCCGGACGCCTGCGACCTGGGCGGGGATGGCGGTCATGAGAAGCGAAGAAGGATAAACGGCCCGTCCGCCCGGCACATACAGTCCGACCCGGTCGAGGGGCGTGACGCGCTGGCCCGTGACGATCCCGTCCTCGTCCCAAGAAAGCCAGGATTCCCGGCGTCCCTTCTGATGGAATCGGCGGATGTTTTCCGCGGCCTCCTCGATCACCTGCTGCAGCGCCGGCGGGACGGACGAGGCGGCGTCGGCGGTTTCCTTCATGGACACCTGGAAGCCGGCGTGGCGCAGGTCGACCTGGTCGAAACGGGCCGTGTAGTGTAAAAGCGCCGCATCCTTCCGGGTCCGGATGTCCGACAGGATCCGGGAAACCGTCTTCCGGATTTCCTCGGTGGATTCGGCGGATCGGGAGCCGAGATGTTCCAGGAAAGCGTCGATTTCCCGGTCTTTGTAAATCTTGATCATGATTCCATCCCGTCCACAGGCACATGGCGGGGAGGGAGGACAAGGAAATATTCCCGCCCCGGACCGCCCGTTTTGTTAAGGAATGACTTTATTCAACGGATATTCGATGATGTCCATCGCCCCCAGTTTCTTGAGCTGGGGGATGAGTTCGCGCACTGTTTTCTCTTCGACGATGATTTCCACGGCCATGAACCGGTCGTCGTACAGGTGTGAAACGGTCGGGTTCTTCATGGCCGGAAGGTTTCTGACCAGGTCGTCCACATTCTCGCGGGCGACATTCATCTTCAGCCCGACCCGGGTCTCGGCGGCCAGGGCGCCCTGGAGCAACAGGACGATGGTCTCGATCTTTTCCCGCTTCCAGGGATCCTGCCAGCTCGATTTGTTGGCGATGAGCCGGGTGGTCGACGACAGGACGGTGTCGATGACGCGGAGTTTGTTTTCCCTCAGCGAGGAACCGGTCTCGGTCGCGTCCACGATGGCGTCCACAAGCGACGGGGTCTTGACCTCCGTGGCCCCCCAGGAAAACTCGATATCGGCCTCGACGCCCCGGGATGCCAGAAAATCCCGGGTCAGGTTGACCACTTCGGTCGCGATCCGTTTTCCCTGAAGATCGTTCACGGTCTGGACGGGCGAGTCTTCGGGCACGGCCAGCACCCAGCGTACCGGCCGCAGCGTGGCCTTCGCGTACATCAGATCCGACACCTCGACGACATCCGCCCGCGTCTCCCTGACCCAGTCGATGCCGGTAAGGCCGATGTCGAAAATCCCCTCTTCCACATACCTGGCGATCTCCTGAGCCCGGATCAGGATGGCCTGGATTTCGTCGTCGTCCACGGTAGGAAAGTAGGAACGTGCGTTGACGGAGAAGACGAATCCGGCCTTGGCGAGGTATTTCAGGGTGGCATCCTGCAGGCTGCCCTTGGGAAGTCCGATTTTCAGGGCCTTGCCGGTTTTATTGTTCTGTCGCATCATGAAACCACTTCCTCCTCATCGTGCATCCGAATAAAATCTAAAGAAATGAAAAAGCCCACCGGATGGCGGGCTCAGGATCGTTGTCTGTCTTTGCAGAAAATCACACGCGGCCCACCGCCGTTCAAGGCGTTATCCGATGATGAAAACAAACGTGAGAACCGTGTATGAAACATTCCATTGTGATGCTCCAATCTTGATGTACTATTATACGTTCTGCACGTGAAAATGTCAAGATGAAATTTCGCTTTGGTGAAAAATATTCGTTTCCGAAAAGGAAGGACGGAGAAGCCCGGCCCGCGTACAGGATCGTGAATCGGACGCCCCGGGGGGATGTCCAGGCCGGAGAGAACGATCCGGAAGTTATAACCGGGCATATTTATTGCTTGTTTTCAATTCCGGCATTTGTATATTTGGTCATGTGGGGAATCTCCCCGGGGATCCGGATACACGCGCATCGGACAGCGATGAAAAAGCCGCTCGTATTTTCAAAAAAAGCCGGTTCCGGAAAATCGGCGAAACGGAATCTGCTCTTCTTTTTTTGTTTCATCCCGGCCGCCCTGCTCCCGGCCGGGCCACCGAATCTTCGCTTCAAACATCTCACCCTCAGGGACGGACTCTCGCAGAGCCATGTACAGTGCATCATCCGCGACACCCTGGGTTTCATGTGGTTCGGCACGGAGGACGGATTGAACCGGTTCGACGGTTACGGTTTCAGGATTTACCGGCACGATCCGGACGACGAGACATCCCTCGCGAGCAGCCATATCACCGCGATGGTGAACGACCGCAGGGGCCGTCTGTGGATCGGCACGGCGGGGGGAGGGCTGAACCGGTACGACCGGGAGCGGGACCGGTTTGTCCGGTATAAGTTAACCGATCCGGACAGTACGGAATGGGGGCTGCGGAATATCCGCCACATGATCGTCGACCGGGAAGGCGGATTCTGGATCGGCTATGACACCGGGGGGCTGGTCCATTTCGATCCTGAAACCGGCCATCATGTCCAATACAAGAACAGCCCGGATGATCCGACGACACTGGGCTATGACGATGTCTGGGCCGTGTGTGAAGACAGCCGGGGCCGGATTTGGGCCGGCACGATGGGCGGGGGCGTTTCCGTCTTTGACCGCGGGACAGAAACCTTTACACGGTACACGCACGATCCGAAAGACCCCCGAAGCCTGGGCCGCAATGAAGTCTGGTGTATCTACGCGGATCGCAGGCAGACCCTCTGGATCGGCACCTACGGCGGCGGCCTCGCCCGATACGATGCGGCGGAAGATATATTCACGACGTTTACATACGATCCGGACGACCCCGCCAGCCTGGGAGACGATGTGGTTTTCTCCCTGCTCGAGGACGATGAGGGCCGTCTCTGGGTCGGGACGGAGAACGGCGGCCTGAATCTTCTGGACCGGGAGGCGATGCGGTTTCACCGTTACACGGAAAACCCGAACACCCAGCACGGCCTGAGCCACAATTCCGTGGAATGTCTCTATGCCGATCCTTTCGGCACGCTCTGGCTGGGCACATATTACGGGGGGGTGAATTATACCAGCCCCTTCCTGTGGAAATTTATGCACTACGGCAGGACGCAGAATCCCGGAAGCCTGAGCAACAATTCCGTCACGGCTCTGATCGAAGACCGGAAAGGAGATGTCTGGATCGGGACGGACGGCGGCGGACTCAACCGGTTCGACAGGCAGAAAGAGGTGTTCGAAGCGATCCGTCGCAATAATGCCGGGCCGGGCCTTTCGAGCGATATGGTGCTGTCTCTTCATGAAGACGCCGAAGGCCGGCTGTGGATCGGCACATTTTCCGGCGGGCTCAACCGATGGGACCGTCGCACGGGCCGGTGGGACCTCTTCTCCCATGATCCGAATGATCACGCCAGCCTCAGCGGCAACGACATCCGTGCGATTCATGAAGACAGCCGCGGCCTGTTCTGGGTCGGCACGAGCAACGGGCTGAACCGGATGAACCGGGACGGGACGTGGAAACGCTACGCTTACGACAGCCGGGATCCGACTTCTCTCTCCCATAACGCGGTCTATGTCATCCATGAGGATCGAATGGGATGGCTCTGGTTCGGCACCTACGGCCGGGGGCTGAATCTCTATGATCACGAAACGGATTCTTTCGTCCATTTTTTGCACCATCCCGAAGACGGCGCCAGCCTGGGCAACAATTTCATCTTTTCCATGGCCGAGGACAGCCGGGGCCGCCTCTGGATCGGCACCGGCGGCGGACTCGATCTGTTCGATCGCGCCTCCCGAACCTTTTCCCATTTTCGGGCGGGAGACGGTTTGCCCAATGACGTCATCAAGGGCATTCTCGAAGATGATGCGGGGACGCTCTGGATCAGCACCAACAACGGCCTGACCCGATTCAGACCGGATGAGTCGGCGTTCCAACAGTATACGATTGTCGACGGTCTGCAAAGCAATGAATTCAATCCACGGGCGTGTCTGAAAACCAGGCGGGGAGATCTTTACTTCGGGGGCGTCAACGGGTTCAACGTCTTCCGTCCCGAAGCGATGGTCGAAAATCCCTATCCTCCTCCTGTTTTAATCACGGATTTTACGATTTTCAACCAGCCCGTTCTTATCGGCACGCCGTCTTCTCCCCTGAAAAAGCACATCAGCCTGACTGAAGAATTGATCCTTTCTCACGACCATTCCGTGATCACCTTCGATTTCGTGGCCCTCAACTATATCCTGCCCGAGAAAAACCGGTACCGGTTCATACTCGAAGGATTCGAGGAAAACTGGAATGATGTGGGGGGGCGCCGCATAGCCACCTATACCAATCTGGATCCGGGAAAATATGTCTTCAGGGTGACCGGATCCAACAACGATCAGGTGTGGAATGAAAACGGGGCGGTGTTGCATATCCGGATCACCCCTCCGCTCTGGGGAACGGCCTGGTTTCGGATGCTGACCGTGATTCTGGGCGCCGGGTTGATTCTTTCCGTTTATTATGCGCGGACCCGGGCCATGGAAAGGCGCAACCGGGAACTCGAGGAGCACAACCGGCGGCTCAACGAAGAGATCGGGGCCCGGATCGCTGCGGAAGCCCTGATTCAACAGATGAACGCGGAGCTGGAGTCGCGCGTCCGGAGACGCACGGCCGAACTCGAAAACGCGCTCAGGGAACTGGAGGCTTTTTCCTATTCTGTTTCGCATGACTTACGCGCACCGCTGCGCAGTATCGACGGATTCAGCCACATCCTGCTCGAGAGTCATGGTGACAGACTCGACGCAGACGGCCGGAATTCATTGAAACGGATACACCGCGCCACGCAGCGGATGTCCCGCCTGATCGACGACCTGCTGGGCCTCGCGAGGCTCACACGGCGAAACATCGAAATGCGGCCGGTGGATCTGAGTGCCCTGGTCCAGGAGGCGGTCGCAGAACATATGGAGTCTTTGCCCGGAACGCGTCCCGAAACCCGGATCCAGCCGGGATTGACGGCGAAGGGCGATGCGCTGCTCCTTCAGAACATGATGGCCAATCTGATCGGCAATGCGATCAAATTCTCATCCCGGAAAAAAGATCCGCAGATCGAGTTCGGGGCACTCTCCGAAGCGGAAACAGACAAAATCGGCAGGCCCGGGCAGCAGGTGTTTTTTATCCGGGACAACGGCGCCGGGTTCGATATGGACTATGTCGATAAATTATTCAGGCCGTTCCAGCGGCTGCACCGGCAGGATGAATTTGACGGCACCGGGGTCGGCCTGGCCACGGTGCAGCGGATCATCCACCTGCACGGCGGTGAAATCTGGGCGGCCGGGGAAGTCGGAAAGGGCGCGACCTTCTATTTCACGCTGGAATGAAAACCATCAAAGAGAAGGCCCCGGAATCGGCAATCCGGGGCCGGACAGAGGCCTTCATTCGGTTGTTTCGGATACGGACTGCGGTATTTCCTTTATATCCCCAAAACGGGGGCGCGGGCGTCCCGTCCACCCTTCCCCTGACGGGGGACATCCATTTCGGGCGTTACCGTATCAGCGTCATTTTGCGGACATCCGCCCATTCACCCGCTTTGAGGGTGACCAGATACACCCCGCCGGTGACGTCCCGGCCGTGGTCGTCCGCCCCGTCCCAGGTCACGGTATACTGATTCGCCTCCTGAAACGCATGCACCAGCGTCCGGACGACCCGACCCGAAACATCGACGATCCGCATGTCGACCCGGCAGGGTTCCGCCAGCCGATAGGTGAGGGCCGTCGACGGATTGAACGGATTGGGATAATTCTGATCCAGACCGAATTCGGCCGGGACGCCCAGGGTCCAGCGGCTCCGGATCGGATCGAAGAATTCACTTTCCCCGAAGGTTGAGATTTCCTCGATCCGGTACCAGTAACCGATTTCCTTCTCCACATTCCGGTCCGTGAATTCATAGACGTGTTTCTCGGAAGAATTTCCGTGGGCGGAAATCCATTGCGTGGTCAGGCGGATGTAATCGCCGTTCCTTTCCGTACTCCGCCACACATGAAACCCGGCGCAATCCGTTTCGCTCTGCGTGGTCCACCGGATGACGATCTCTCCCGAACGGTTCTGCGAGGCGGAAATCGTCCCCATGTGGACGGACAGAGACGTATCCCACCCGCCGAGAGCGGCCCAGAGCCACCAGGCTGCGTAGGCTTTCTGGTTCGCATTGAGCGGCTGGCTGTGGGCCGAACCGCAACTATACCAGTCCACATTTTGAATATGACTGTTTTGCCATTGAACGGCCCAGTTTGCGTCCCGGGATCCATTCCCGTCGCTGTCGTAGTCGCAGTTGTCGTTCACCGACTTGTCCCCGTAGTAATCGCCGTCCGGGTCGTAGCATTCGATGTCGTAGAAATCGAACAGGACCTTGTTGTTGGCGACGCAGTAGTCCCGGATCTGCTGGTTCCGGAGATGGAGATTCCCGGTGAGACCGGTGCCGTCCGCATGACCGGTCATATAGACGAACGTGACGTCCGGATAATCCGTTTCGAGCTGCGTCATCGGGGCCAGGTACCGGTCGATCATCTGCTGTTCCGTATAGCCCGAAGCCTGGCCGCACCAGGACCAGATGATGACATTCACGTCGGCATTGGCGGGATTGTCGAGATAAGTCCGGGTATTGTTGACCCAGTCGGGATAATATCCAACATCCCCGCCCATGGCATAATCATGCAGGTCCAGCGCGCCTCCCGTGCCGCCGTTGTTCCACTGAAATATATTGTTCGCAAGCGAAAGTCCTTTGCCCCCGCCGTTCGCGAAAGCAACCAGGCCGGTCATGCCGTCCGTGATCTGGCTGCCGTGCGAGGTGTGGCCGTAGGCGATATGCAATGACGACTTGGCCTGGTTGATGGATGCCTCGGGGATACGGGTGATGTCCGTGCAAAGATGGTCGATGATAATCGGTGCGCCCTGCAGGGCCGACACGCAAATCCACCCGCAGATCAGGGCGAATCCAGCCCTTCTGCGGATATTTTCTGACCTGTGCTGGTCATTTTTCTCCATCTTTTCTCTCCTTCCCAAAATGGACTAAACGTTTATTTGAGGCTGAAAAACAGGTGTGGCGCAATCTTGTTTATGGATTCTGATCCGAAATGTTTCTATAGCTAAAATCATACCAGACCATTCATTGTTTCAGATGGCCGGATCCATTTGTATATTGTATTGCAAACAGGAGGCCTATGAAAATTATACAGCTTCGACTCGGCCGCTTCGGAAATATTTCCTACCTGATCGGGGATGAAACAAACGGTCAGGCTTTTGTCATCGATCCTTCCGCAGAGGTGGACGCCATATTGGATGCCGCTCGGGAATCCGGTCTTTCCATCCGGTACGTTCTCAATACGCACGGGCATTCCGATCATA
>DSAP01000162.1 GCA_011046415.1 bacterium
CCCGGATTCGGCATGGCCAGACTGAAGGCGGACGAGAGCCTGGCGTTGGTCGCCGCGGTCCAGCCGCCTTCTGTGAGCCGTGCCGTCTATACGGGGACCCGGGCCGCCGAGATGGCCCCGGCACGCCGGGAACCCCCGCCCGGGCGCAAGCCTGCCGTTTCAGACCGGCAAATATCACAGCAGGACATGCTGGCAAACCGGCTGCAGACCGTCAATCAGAATATCGGTTCGGTCATGACACTGGGCACCGATTCACGGAAACCCACCGAAGAGGCGACCATCGCCGGTTCCGAACCCATCATGGAAGACCTGCCTCCCCCTCCTTCCATGCCTGAAATCCGCCTGTGAAAGATTGAACCCATAGCAAGGATACAATACACATGAAATATCCCGACAAGATCAAATGGACGTTCCGGATTGCCGCCTTCCTCGCGATCTGCGGAACCCTCACAGCCCAGCATGCGGACTGGGAAAACGTGACCAGCGGAGAGGAAGTGACCGCGATCCTGTTTCACGGCCCCTACGGGATGGTGGGCACCACGGGTGGACTGGTCTTCCTCGATGTGAACGAAGGGACCTCCTCCTTCTCCACGAAGATCAACTCCGGCCTGCCCGCGCTCCCGGTCACGGCGATCGCCCTGACCGACACCGTGGAATACGGACAATTGATCGGCACGGACGGGGGGGGGCTGGCTTATCGGGATACGAACGACGTGTGGGAGGTGTTCGATACGCAAAATTCCAATCTGCCGAGCGACCGGATCACGGCGATCGCGATGATCGACGAGATCGTGGTCGTGGGCACCGCCGATGCCGGGGTCGCCTGGTCGACGGACGGGCTTGTCTGGGTAAGGTTGTATTCCGGCTCCACCCCTCCCCTGCCGAGTGACGAGATCCACGCCCTGACATACAGCGGCCTCAAGGACCGGCTCTGGATCGGCACGTCGAACGGTCTCGTGGAAACCGACAGCGCGGGTACCACCTGGATCGTGCATGGTGTCGCGGACGGCCTGCCGTCCGACTTCATCACCGCCCTCGCGATCGACAATCAGGGCCAGCCCTATGCCGGCACGCCGGAGGGCGTGGCCTATCTTCCCGAATTTGCGTCATGGATTCCCGTCCAGGGCTTCCCGACACTCGAAGTCCTGGCTGTCGCACTGGACGATGCGGATACGCTCTATGTCGGCACACGGAACACCGGCCTGTGGAAATACATCGGCAGCGGCACCTGGGAAGAATTCTATACAGGCAACTCCGGCCTGCCGGCGGATTTCGTGAAAACCCTGTTCTTCGACCGGATCGAAAACACCCTCTGGATCGGCACCTTCGGCGGCGGCCTGGCGAGTCTGAGCGACAACACGATCACCTCCGGGTATTCCACCTCCAATTCGGGGCTGGCGCACAACAACGTGACGCATGTCGCCCCTTTTCCAGACGGCGGAATGTGGTTCTTGTCCCGCCACCCGGAAACCGGCATCAATCTGCTTTCCCTGTTCGACAACACGGACTGGACCGTCTACACCCCGTTTGATTCGGGACTACCCGAAAATGAACGGGTCACCGGCATGAAGAGCCGCGGCACGGACCTGTATATCTGCACCGAGAGCCAGGGCTTGTTCCATTTTGATCAAAATGCGGATACCTGGCATCATCACGCCGAACCCGTACTCCCCACATCCTTCCTGAACGATCTCGACATCGACGGCGACGGCCGGATCTGGATCGCCTCCGGCAGCGGCATCCTGCATTACGACGGCCGGGACATCGGCACCCTGGCGACGATCCACAGCGGAAACAGCGGACTCCCGGATGATTTCATCCGTTTCATCGCGGTGTCGGGTTCCGACAACATCTGGGCGGGATCGGAGGGCACGTTTTATAATGCTGTCCTGTACCACTGGGACGGAACGGATTGGACGACCTACGATCCCGGAAATACGCCCGAAATCCCCGACGCCTTCATCAGGGACATGGATCTCGACGGCCTCGGCCGCCCCTGGGTGGCCACGGAAAATGGCGCCGTTTTCTTCAACGGGACGGACTGGAGACGCTTCACGCCCGCCAACTCCGTACTGCCGGACAACGGGATTGCGGGGATCTTTGCGGAACCGGGCGGCATCGTGTGGATGGCCGTAGAAGGATTCGACGGCCCACAGGGCATGGTCCGTTTTACCCCGGTCGACTCGACCCGCATCACCCGGCGTGATTCGGGGCTCCCGACCAACCATGTCCGCGGGATCACGCGCGACACGGACGGTCACCGCTGGTTCGCGACGGACCAGGGAGCGACGAAATTCACCGGAGTCCTCACCGCCCAGGAGGGACCGGCGCTCCAACTCAGCACGAACGCCGTGGATTTCGGGACGATCCATGCCGACTCCACGGCGCGTGCCGACGTGATCCTGACCAACATCGGCGACGAGGCCCTCACGCTCAACGACTTGTACCTGATGGGGCCGGACACCGCCAGTTACAAAATCCTGAGCACTTACGCATCTCCGATGGCGCCGGAGACCCAGCAGACGATCACCCTGATGTTCGACCCGGCTTCCGAGGGAAGCAGGAGCGCCTCCCTGCGGATATTGAGCAACGCACCCTCTTCTCCCGATGAGGTCGCCCTCACGGGCGCCGCCTCACTGCCCCGGTTCGAACTCGATCCCGATTTCGTGGATTTCGGCCTCATCCATCCCGATTCGACGGCCCTCGATTCCGTCCTGATGTCAAACAGCGGCACATACGACCTCGAAATCACGGATCTGGAAGTCATCGGCACCGACGGATATGCATTCTATCTTTGGACCATGGACAACACCCCCATCCCGCCGGGTTCTTCCAGGATGCTGTATGTCGAATTCACACCGGAGGAACCGGGAACGAAATCCGCGTGGGGTGTCCTTTCAAGCAACGCACCCGGCTCACCGCATACCCTGTCACTCTCCGGCCGTGCCGGTGTGCCTCAAATCACGCCGGACCGGACCCGGCTCGATTTCGGCAGTGTCCCGGTCGGCATGAACGCCTCCCGCACGCTCACGATCACCAACACCGGTTCGGCCGAATGGATTTCCTATAGCCGGTCTTTTTCCGGACCGGACGCCTCGCTTTTCTCCCTCGCCCAGGAGACGGAGCCTGACACCCTCCAGCCCGGAGAGAGTATCACCCGGGGCTTCTTCTTCACGCCAACCTCCATCGGTGAAAAGTCTGCGCTCTTCATCATCGAGCACAATGCCTCCACCTCTCCCGACACCCTGGAACTGCGGGGGGAAGGCACCCCCCGGCCGGAAGAGGGACTGCTTCAAACAGGAACCGACCTCCTCGACTTCGGAACCGTGACGATCGGCGTCACGAGTTCCGCCAGCATCATGCTGATGAACATCGGCCTTTCACAACTCGATTTCAATCAGGTTCGACTGGCCGGAGATCCTGTTTTCACCTTCGCTCCGCTACCGGTTTCCTCGCTCGATCCCGATTCGATGACCTATGTCTGGGTCAGTTTCTCGCCGAACGAAGCGACCCCTTTCTCGGGAAGCCTGATTATCACCTCCAATTCGGAAACCTCCCCCGACACAATACGCCTCTCAGGCACGGGCCGCGCCCCGGACCGGTCGGCGCTGCAAATCGAACCCGAATCCCTGGATTTCGGAACCGTACAGAATGGACAAACGGACACACTCTCCTTCACGGTCCGCAGCACGGGAAGCGTATCGCTCTTCATCCAGGATGTACGCCTGGCAGCCGGCTCTCCGGCCTACACGTTGACGAAATCCTTTACCGGCCAGGTGGCGGTCGGCAATACGATGGAATACGAAATCGCCTTCACTCCCACCTCGGATGCGGACTATGCCGCGGTCTGCATCATCACAAGCAACGCCCCCACCTCGCCGGACAGCATACGGATTTCCGGCCGGGGAAGGGTGATCGAATTTAATTTCGATGCGTCATTCCCTGTCGCCGGAACGGGTAATTTCGATATGAACTTCACCATCGATCCCCCGATTCCGGGAATCGAGATATGGGTCCATTACACCCAGGCGGGCAGCACACAATGGAACGCCATACCCTGCACATACCAGCCGCCTCAGTATCAGGCCGTCCTGCCGGATTCCATCCTGCAGCTGCGCGGCCTGACCTATTACATGGAGGTGCTGGACTCCACCGGCGCGACAATCTTCCGGAACGGTTCTCCGGATGCGCCCGCAGCCTTCCTGCCGGTCCAGATTGAAAAAGAGGAGTCTCCCGTCGTCCCCCAGGAAAGACTCTATACCATGATCTCCGTCCCCTGCAACCTCGAAAACAGCCGGGTCCTCGAGGTACTCGAGGACGATCTCGGCCCGTGGAGCCCCAAGTCGTGGCGCCTGTTTCGATGGAACCGGACCGATGGGAAATACGATGAATTCATCCCGGCCACAGACACGCAATTGGGATTCACCCCCGGCGCCGCCTACTGGCTGATCACCCAGAGAACCCGGCCCTTTTCCATCGAGAACGGTTCGTCCACCCCGGCGCTCACACCCTTCCCGGTCACGCTCTATCCGGGGTGGAATCAAATCGGCAACCCCTTCTCCTTCCCCGTGGCGTGGAACGCGGTCGAGAAACCGGAAACCGTCCTGAGTCCCGTGGGGTATACGGGCCATGAGTATACGTACAACCATGCCGTCCTCGAGCCCTGGCGGGGATATTTTGTCTACGTGAACGGAACCGCCGCCGTCACGATCCGCATCCCGCCGGTCGAAGCCGGCGTGGCCGCTTTACCGAAAGAATCTGCGGAAGGCGGATTCGAACTCCGGATCGCAATCAGGGGGGAAGAAACCGGCAGGCACGATACCCAGAATTTCGTGGGCATGCGCCCCGGAATCACGGGCTTCCCCAATGCGGAGAATTTCCGGGAAGCGCCGCCTGTATCCGGCGGACTCAATCTGTCGATCATGGAAGAGGGCGTCGCGTTTGCAGGCAATTTCAAACCCCTCGGCGAGGACGGGGCCTTCTGGGATCTTGAAATCTCCTCGGCCGACAGACGCGAGGCAGCCCGGCTCTCCCTCACCGGCACGGAAACCCTGCCCGACGATTTCGGAATCTGGCTGCTGGACCGGGACCGGGAATGTCTGATTCCGCTCGAAAAAACCGAAACGGTTCTCGACGTACCCGGAGAGGGGAAGAAACGGTCATTGCGGCTCATCACCGGCCTGGAGTCCTATGCCGAATCCCACAGCGGGGGCATTCCGCTCGTGCCTGTGGAGTACGCGCTCTATCATAATTATCCGAATCCGTTCAATCCCGAGACCCGGATCGTCTACGCCCTGGCCGGGAAAGGCCCGATCCGTCTCGCGGTCTACAACATCATGGGCCAGCATGTCATCACGCTCATCGACGGCGTCGAAACCACCGGACTGCACACGACCGCCTGGGACGGGCGGGACGGCTCCGGAATCCCGGTGCCGAGCGGCGTGTATATCTGCCGGATGGAAACTGACGTTTTCAGCGTATCGCGGAAGATGATCCTCGCGCGATAGGCATGGATTTTCCGTGAAATCACCCGGCCGGGATTGCTTTCGAAGGCGTGAAGGGGATTCAGGCCGGACAGGCAGGATGAGAAAACATCGGATTTAACAGGAATGCATCGCATGTTCAAGGATGACATCAACAATAAAATCCTGTTCATCTATAAACCTCCGGGAAGAGGCTTTCAATCCCCGGAAGGTTCGATCAGGGAATAGCGGAGGTCCCATGAATCATCCTTATCGTTGGAAGTCGTCCGGTTGCCGGATCCTTCAAACCTTGCTCTTTTTCAGCCTTGTCCCGGGAACGGTCCGCGCGCAGGATGCGACCGTAATCAGCCGTGAGCGGTATGTGCGGATCGCTCCGGTCTATCAATCCTATGCATCCGACACCCTCGCCGACGCCTCACAGCTCGGTATATCCATGGAATTGTATATGCCCTTCGGCCGGCAAACGGCTTTCTTAATCAAGACCGGACAGGCGCGATTCGAGACCGCCGGACTGCCCGGGCTTTCGGGTTTCGGAGACACCCAGCTCGCGATGCAGTATTATCTGCCCGACCGGTATCTCCTGTTCCAGATGACGGTCAACCTGCCCACCGGAAAACAACAGCTGACCATCGAGGAATTCCGGTCTTCGATCGCCCTCGG
Source organism: bacterium (assembly GCA_011046415.1). Classification (GTDB taxonomy): domain Bacteria; phylum Zhuqueibacterota; class QNDG01; order QNDG01; family JABMRT01; genus DSAP01. The sequence continues at coordinate 6,144 of DSAP01000162.1, forward strand.
GCACAGCTATTACGATTTCAGGATGCCCAACATGGGACAGGGGCTCAACCTTATCCCGGGTGTCTCATGGGCCGGTCCGCTGAATGAGAACCTGATGCTTGGACTCGGTGCAGCCTGCCAGATCAGCGGTTCATTTCAACCCCTCATGAACCGGGATGCAAAATACAACCCGGGCAACGAATTCCTGATCACCGGCGGAGCGGACTACCGGTTCAGCGACATCGCGTCGCTCTCCGCGGATCTGATCGTTTCATTCTACGGGACGGACGAGTACGACACCGCCCGGGTCTATAAATCGGGGACTAAAATCGTGGCCTCGATGCAGTATCAGCGATATGCTGGATTTAATCATCTGAGGATTCTGGCCCGTTACCGGAGCCGGACCAAGAGCCTGTCCGTGATCGAGGGAAAACTGGTGGAAGAAGCGGAAAAGACCTATCCGGACTACCTCATCGTCTCGGGCCAGTATACCCTGAGGATGAATCCGCAAACCAGCCTGGCTGTATTGCTCGAAAACCGTCATTTTTTCAACATCGCCGCCCTGAAGTCGCTCAATCTGGTCGGCATCGGGCTCACGCCCATGTATCAGATGGGACCGCGTATCGCCTTGCTCGGCCGCCTGCGATACCAGACCGGCGCATTCAGGACAGGTGAGAAGATGTCCGGTATCGAGGTCTCCGCCGGCATCAAATATGCATTTTAGCCCGATCTGATCGCAGGCGTCCCGGAATCTCAACACGCCGGGAAGATCATCACCCTCCGCCGCCGATGAGTTTCCGGATCTCGGATTCGACCATCTTTCGCGCATACAGAACCCTCAGAAGGCTCGTCTCGGACTCGAGCACCGAGAGCTGGGCGTCCATCAGATCGAGTATGGAACTGAACCCCGCGGCATATTGACGACTCACCACCTCCAGATCCTCCCGGGCCGATTCCAGATTCGTCCGGTGAATCTCGATCAGCCGGTTCTGGGTATCCAGCGACTTGTACCGGTTCAACAACTTTTCATCCTGGTCGCGCAGTGCGGCCTCGAAATCGAGCCGGGCGGCGTCGAGACCGACCCTTTCCCGCTGGACGGCCTGGTTGCGGGAAAATCCGCTGAACAATTCCAGGCTCAGGCGAAGACCGACCTGATCGTTCTCCACCGTCTCTCCGCCGAAAGCGCCCCGGCTCCTGGAATAGGAATAACTTGCGGAAAGCGAGGGCAGGTAAGCCTCCCTCGCGACGCGCAGGGAGAGCGTCTGGATATCGATCTGTTTCCGGAGCCGCAGGAGATCGGGATTGTTTTCGATCATGGCCGTTCTCGCTGTTTCGAGATCGGAGATGCCCGGAGACCCGACCGAAACGGGACGCAGCAGAAGCGGCGCTTCCGGCGCCCTCCCCATCAGCACATTCAGTCCCCGCCTGTAGGCGTCGCGTGTCTCTTCCTCGCGGACCAGCTGCGCCTCGAACGTGCCCCGCTGGACTTCGGATTTCAGGAGGTCGGATTGCCGTCTCAGCCCCAGGTCGACCATCTGCCGCATCTTCCGGATCTGTTCCTCGGCCAGCCGGATGTTGGCCCGGTACACGCCGATCAGCGTGTCCGAAGTCAGGAACTGATAATAGTATCGTTCTACCGTCATGCGGATCTGATCCCTGAGCGATCGATCACTCAATTCGGCGGATTCTTTTCGTTCCCTCGCCAATCCGACATGCGTAAACAGGCCGGGACGGTACAGGGTCTGGCTGACGCCCGCGCTCATGCTCCAGCCCCACTCGGGATCGTAATCACCGACAGGGCCGGACGTGGAGGCCGAGGCGCCGGCCGACACGCCGGGATAGAAGGAGGACCGGGCCTGGCCGACGGCGATCTGAGCCGTTTTCAGGGAGTATTCACTCCGGATGAGATCGGGATTGTTTTGACAGGCCAGTTTCAGACACGCCTCCAGGGAGAGCGTCTCCGCCTGACCGGCCAGATGGACGAGCAGGAACAACCCGATCGGGATTATCCGCTTCATAATCACTCCGTATCGATTCGCTGGATCAGTTTTCCCCGATGTCGCCTTGCACGGTCTCTCCTTCACGGATGCGTCATTCATATCGGAGCGCATCGATCGGATTGAGCCGCGCCGCCTTGCGCGCCGGATAAAAACCGAAGAAGACGCCGACCGCACCGGAAAAGGTGAAGGAAAGGATCACGATGGTCGGCCGGATGACCGTGTAGACGGTCGACCATTGGTTTAATCCGAAAGCGATGGCCGCCGAAAGCAGGATGCCGGCGATGCCGCCGGTGAGGCTCAACACGACCGCCTCGAGCAGGAACTGGGATAGGATATCACTCCCCCTCGCCCCGACCGACATGCGGATGCCGATTTCGCGCGTGCGTTCGGTCACCGAGACGAGCATGATGTTCATGATGCCGATGCCGCCTACGACGAGGGATACGGCGGCCACGGCGCCGAGCAGCAGTGTCATGATCCGCGAGGTTTCCGAAGCCATCTCGGTAATCTCGGCCTGATTGCGGATCATGAAATCATCCTCCTGGCCATAATCGATTGCGTGTTCGACGCGCAGGATTCCCGCCAGTTCATTCTGGGCGAGATCGATCTTATCGAGCGATACGGCGCTGGCCTGAATCATGTTGATGAAATTGTCTCCTTTGAGACGGTACAGCACCGTCGTGGACGGTGCGAGAATCACATCGTCCTGATCCTGACCGCGTGCATCCTGTCCTTTCTCTTTGAGGACGCCGATCACCGTGAACGGGGTGTTCCGGATACGGATCCGGTCTCCGATCGGATCCGTATCCCCGTAAAGCTCCTTCTGGACGGTCGCCCCGAGGATCGCCACCTTTTTCCGGGTACGGACATCCCGTTCCGTAAAAAATATCCCGGACGTCAAATCCCAGCTCCGGATCTGCCGATAATCCGGATCGACCCCGTGGATCGATGTGTTCCAGTTCTTCCCGCCGGCGATCACCTGCCCTCCCGAGAAGACGATGGAGGAAACGTATCGGACGAGCGTCGCCTGTTCCCGGATCGCCTCGGTATCGCTCATCTTGAGTCGGTTGAAGCTGCCGGCACCCCGGCTGACCCCGCCCATCCGGCTCCAGCTCGGCATGATGAGGATCATGTTCGTTCCGAGGCTGTTGATCTGATCCGCGATCTGCTTCTGCGATCCGGCGCCGACGCCTACCATGACGATCACCGCGCTCACCCCGATGATGATGCCGAGTGAAGTAAGCAGGCTGCGCATCCGGTTCTTCAGGATGGACCGGAATGCGGCCTTGAACAGATTGGTCAGTTGCAGCATTCCTCGACTCCTTTCAAGGATTCGAGCACCTCCCGGGCGATGAGCCGACTGCGCACCGGAGTATCGTTCAGAATCCGGCCGTCTTTCATCTCGACGATCCGGCGCGTATAGTGCGAGATATCCTTTTCATGCGTGACCAGGAGGATGGTCATGCCCTGATCGTTCAGTTCCTGAAAAACGGACATCACATCCACCGAGGTGCGGCTGTCCAGATTGCCGGTCGGTTCGTCCGCGAGGAGGATGCTCGGTTGATTGACGAGGGCGCGGGCCAGGGCCACCCGCTGCTGCTGTCCGCCGGAGAGTTGATTGGGCTCATGATCCATCCGGTCGTCCAGCCCCATCCGTTCGAGCGCCTCCTGCGCCGCCTTGCGGGGATCCGAAATCCGTTTCTGCCGGTCATAGAAAAGGGGAAGTTCGACGTTTTCGAGCGCGGAGGTGCGGGGCAGCAGGTTGAATCCCTGGAACACGAAGCCGATCTTCTGGTTCCGGATGTCCGCATACGCGTCCCTGGAGAGGGAACTGACCCGGACCCCGTCCAGATCGTATTCGCCGGAGGTCGGTTCATCGAGACAGCCGATCAGATTCATGAGGGTGGATTTGCCGGATCCGGAGGCCCCCATGACGGCGACGAACTCCCCGGCGCCGACCGTCAGATCCACCCCGTTCAGGGCGTGCACGTCGATCTCGCCCACATGATAGGTTTTTGTGATGTTGTGAATTTCAATAACTGGTTTCATGGTTCAATCCCGGTTATTCGCATGTGTCGCATTGACCGATTTATTTTTTCCTGCCCTTTTTGAATCACATCCTCCTCGGCGGACCGCTGAAACCGCCTCCGAACGCGGAAGAGGATCGGGCGGCGTTCTGGGATCCGGCACCCGCGATGACACTTCCGATGACTTGCATGCCCTCAATGATCTCCCCGCGCAGGGGGATGATCTCCGTATTCCGTCCATCCGTGGTGCCGGTTCTCACGGGCTGCATCTCGAGCTGTCCCTTTTCATCTACAGACCAGAGCATCGCGATTTGGGTCAGGCCGTCACCGGCAAGGGACCGGCCGGATCCCCTGCCCTGTCCCATACCGGAAAAGGGAGCTCCCTCCTGCGGCATCTCTCCTCCCGCTAAACCGCCTCTCCGGCCCCGTGTCGAATCGGGGCCGGATCCCGAACGGTCCTGCATCCGCCTCTGCATCGCGGCCATCATCCGTTCGGTGGGTTGTATCCTGAGGGCCGAACTGGAAACCATCAGCACATTCTGTCTGTCCTCGATGATGAAATCGAGACTCGCCGTCATGCCGGGGAGCAGCAGTCCGTCCGGATTGTCCGCATCGACCACGACCGTATAGTTCACGACATTCTGGACGGTCTGCGGCTGCAGCCAGACCTGGCGCACCCTGCCTGTGAACGATTTGGCATCGTACGCCTGGACGTCGAAACGTACGGACTGCCCGACCCGGATGAGACCGATGTCGCTCTCGTCGACCAGCGCATGGATTTCCATCTTGGATAAATCCTCGGCGATCAAAAAAAGCCTCGGCGTCTGAAAACTGGAGGCCACGGTCTGCCCCTGCTCCACCTCTCGGAAAATGATGGTCCCGTCGATCGGAGAACGGATGAAGGCGTAATGCATGTTCCTTTCGGCCCTTTCGAGGCTGGTCTCGGCCGACCGGACGGTGGCGAGGGCGGATGTATAATTGGTCTTGGAGGTCACATATTCCAGTTCGGATAGCAGGTTGTCTCTGAACAGCTTCCCGGTGCGTTCGTAGTCGTATTTCGCCTTCTCGTACTGGGCCTCCGCCCGCAGCAGATTGGCCCGCGCGTCGCGCACCTGTACCGAGAGAATCGTGGTATCGAGGACGGCCAGGAGCTGGTTTCTCTTCACCCGGTCGTTGAAATCGACGTAGAGCCGGTCGATGATGCCGGAAACCTGCGTGCCCACATCGACGGTGGTGACGGGCTGAAGCGTCCCCGTGGCGGAAACCGTGTTCTGGATATGGCCGCGCTGCACCTCGACGAATGAGTATTTCTCCTGTTGTTGCCGTCCCGGCCTGCGGGTATATGACAGAATCGCGGCGCAGACGACAACGACCCCGATGATTGCGAAAAACATCCGCTTTTTCATGCGTCTCTTTTCCTTTGCGATAAGAAATACTGGCTGAATGGGACCCGACACCCGGTCCGGTCTGCTCCTCTATTTCCGGGTCTTCTCCTTTTTATAATAAAGAATGCCCTTTCTCTCCCCGCGTGGCGTAATGCGGGTCTGATCGATCTTCAGAACCGCGCCGCCTTCCTCGAGGATCCAGCTTTCCGTGACCCGGATCTGAAAGGTCTCGCCTCCGCGGTCCATCTCCATCGTGCTCCCGATCGTCAGTATCTTGCCGTCCTTGGACCACGCGGCAGACAGCCTGCGGTCTCCGAATTCTGACGGGTTGACGGTTTCCCGGCCGTCGAGCATCGTTTGCTCGGTCGTCGTGAAATCGCCCCGGAATTCGCTCGAAACGAAGCGTTCGATCGTGAGCTGGTTTTCGGCCTGTGTGACCGTGAGCTTCAGCGCGGTCATGCGCATCCGACCGCCTTCGCCCGTCTCGCTTTTCTCCCTGTCCAGAATCCAGGTCCCCGAGAAGTCCGGATTTCCCGCAAAGAGCAACGCCTTACCCAGCGTTAAAACCGTCATGATGAAGAACATCCGCTTTTTCATGGCCCTATCCTTTCCTGATATCGGTTACTGACTATTAGACAGCCGGTGCCCCCATTTCATTCCCGGAAATATCCATTGATGTCTTTGCTTTTTGATCTTTGATCTTTACATTATACACATCCGATTTGAAAAAAAAAGGAAATGGTTCATGAATATATCGGAAATTGAAGATCTCATCCGCCGCATCCCCAAAACCGACCTGCATTGCCATCTCGACGGCTCGATCCGGCTCACAACCCTGCTCGACATCGCAAAAAAAGAAGGGTTGCCGCTTCCCGCGGATACGGATGCGGGCCTGAACGAATCGGTATTCAAGGACCGTTATGAAAATCTGGAAGACTATCTCAGGACATTCGGACTGTCCTGTTCGGTGATGCAGAGACCGGAATACCTGGAACGCATCGCCTGCGAACTGGCCGAAGACGCCCAGGCCGACGGGGTGCGGTATCTCGAGGTCCGGTTCGCGCCGCAACTGCATATCACCGAGGACATGGACATGAAGACGATCCTCGTCAGCGTGAACAAGGGACTGCGCAGGGCCAAGCATGATTTCAACATGCGAGAAGAAGTCCTGAACGGCTCCGAACCCAAATTTCATTACGGCATCATCGTCTGCGCCCTGCGTTCTTTCGGGGCGATATCGGACTATTACGCCCGCTTCATCAACGCGCA
>DSAP01000134.1 GCA_011046415.1 bacterium
AAAGTTTAAAGTTTAAAGTTTAAAGTTTAAAGTTAAAGAGGATTCCCGGACGAATCCGGCGGTTCCGTCCCGATTGCCGGGATTCGGGACGTGGTGAAGTCGGATTTTAAGGGGAAGAGAATCCGCATCATCCCATTTCCCGTTTTGTTTTCCAGCCTGATTTTATTATATTTTTAAACTAAAAAAAAATTCAGGAAAATATTCCAAGGAGACGGAACCCGAACACTATGAGCACCTATCCGTTCGCTGAAATCGAGAAGAAATGGCAGCAGATCTGGGAAGACCGGCATTGTCACGACACCGACATGTCGGATACCGCGAAGAAGCTGTATTGTCTGGTCATGTTCCTCTATCCGTCCGGGGACCGGCTGCATATCGGCCACTGGTGGAATTACGGCCCGACCGATACCTGGGCGCGTTTCAAGCGGATGCAGGGCTACAACGTCTTCGAGCCGATGGGATACGACGCCTTCGGGCTTCCCGCGGAGAATTACGCCATCCGGGCCGGCGTTCATCCGGCCGTCTCGACCGCCGAGAACATCCGAAACATCCGCGAACAGCTCAAATCCATGGGCGCGATGTACGACTGGTCCAAAGAGATCAACACCAGCGCCCCGGAATATTACCGGTGGACCCAGTGGCTTTTCCTCCTGTTCTACCGGAACGGTCTCGCGTACCGCAAGAAAGCGCCGGTCAACTGGTGCCCGTCGTGTGCGACCGTGCTGGCCAACGAGCAGGTGGTCGACGGCCGCTGCGAGCGGTGCGACACCGAGGTGTTCCAGAAAGACCTGGAACAATGGTTCTTCCGGATCACGGCGTACGCAGACAAACTGCTCGAAGGACTCGACCGGATCGACTGGCCCGAGAAGACCAAGATCATGCAGCGCAACTGGATCGGGCGCAGCGAGGGCGCGCGCATCCGTTTCCCAATGGCGAACAGCGACGTATCCATCGAAGTCTTCACGACCCGGCCGGATACACTCTGGGGAGTGACCTACATGGTGCTCGCGCCCGAACATCCCCTGGTCGCGGAATTGACGACGCCCGACCGGGCCAGGGACGTCGAAGCCTATGTGCGTCAGACGCGCAGGCTGACCGAGATCGACCGGCTGTCCGCCGAAAAGGAGAAGACGGGGGTGTTCACGGGAAGCTTTTGCGTCAATCCCGTCAACGGGGAAAAGGTGCCGATCTGGATCGCCGATTACGTCCTGGTCTCGTATGGCACCGGCGCGGTCATGGCCGTTCCCGGCCACGACACCCGGGATTTCGAATTCGCGGCGAAATTCGGCCTGCCGGTCCGCGAGGTGATCAGCCCGGACGGATCCGAACACGACACGCTCGATGCGGCGTATGTGGAGCCGGGAATCATGGTCCGTTCCGGTCCCTTCAGCGGAGAATCTTCCCAAACCGGTATGGCCGGGGTCATTGCGTATCTCGAGGAAAAAGACTGGGGCGGTGGCGAGGTGACGTACCGGCTGCGCGACTGGCTGATCTCGCGCCAGCGGTACTGGGGCGCGCCGATCCCCATCCTCTACTGCAAGGACTGCGGCGCCGTCCCCGTCCCCGAAGATCGGCTGCCCGTGACGCTGCCTGAAAAAGTGGATTTCAGGGGCGCCGGCGAGTCGCCTCTGGCCACCAACGCCGAATGGCTGCACACCTCCTGCCCGGCGTGCGGCGGACCGGCCAGACGGGAGGCCGACACCATGGATACCTTCGTGTGCTCGTCCTGGTATTATCTCAGGTATCCGAATCCCGGCCTGGATACCGCCGCATTCGATTCCGGACTCGTCAACCGGTGGCTTCCTGTCGACCAGTACGTTGGCGGGGCGGAACACGCGGTCATGCACCTGCTCTACGCCCGGTTCTTCACCAAGGCGCTGCACGACCTCGGATACGTGAATTTCGACGAACCCTTTTCCCGGCTCGTGCATCAGGGGGTGATCACGAACGCCGGCGCAAAAATGTCCAAATCCCGTGGCAATGTCATCAATCCCGACTCCTACATCCGGGATTACGGTTCGGACGTCTTCCGCATGTACCTGATGTTCATGGGCGCGTACACGGAGGGTGGCGACTGGTCGGACGAGGGCATTCACGGCATGAACCGGTTCGTGCACCGGGTTTGGCGGCTGATCGAAATGCTCGCCGAGGCTCCCCCGACCGGCGACGAATCCCGGGATATCACGGAGGTGGACCGGGTGAGGCATCAGTCCGTTAAAATGCTGACGGCGGATCTGGAACGCTTCCAGTTTAATACGTGTATCAGCCGGATCATGGAACTCGTCAACGCGATGTATCTATACATCCAGAATATCCCGCACGACAGTCAGAACCGGACCGTCCTGTTCGACATCCGGGATTGTCTGATCCGGATTCTCGCGCCGTTCGCGCCGCATCTGGGGGAGGAGTTGTGGGAAAAGACCGGCCATGAGGGCGGCGTGTTCGAGGCGCCATGGCCGGATTGGGATCCCGAGAAACTGAAATCCCGTTTCGTCACGATGGTGATCCAGATCAACGGCAAGCTGCGCGGCCAGATCGAGATCGAAGCCGATTCGGACGATGAGGCGGTCCGGGAGGCGGCCCTGTCCGATCCCAGGACCCGGAACCAGACAGACGGCAAAGAAATCGTCAAGGTGGTGGTGGTGAAAAACAAACTCGTGAGTCTGGTCGTAAGATAGAGACGGCACGGGGGTAAAAAGTGGGTTGAGATTCAAGGTTAACAAATTTAGGAAGCGAAATTCAAGATTAGAGAAACCGTTTTATTCGAGGAGGCGTACCATGTGTAAGAAATGTCTGTTTCTGGGAATGGTTCTTGTTCTCGGCGGCCGGGTTCTGGCGCAGAACGCGAAGGTTCTTGAATTCGAGGTGGGGTACCTGAATCCGAAAGACATCAAAGGCGGGATGATCTACAGCGGCAAATACGGGCTCGTGGTGGATGAACGGGTCGACATCAGCCTGGGACTCGATTTTTTTCATTCCTCCTACACCGAAGAAACGACGGTGGAATTCGGAGAAACGGGGCGGGTCGGTTATGAAACACGGGTGCGGGCGCTGGATTATTCCGCCTATTTGCTCCCCCTTTCCATCAACGCGACCGTACGGTTTCCCCTGGAGCCCCCGCTCGGCCTGTTCGCCGGGGCCGGTTTCGCCTATCAGTTCCTCTTCAGCAAGGTCAAGAACTATCAGGAAGATCTGTCCGAGACCCAGCGGTTCCGCGGCACGGGCTGGATATTCCGGGGTGGCATCGAATACAGCCTCGGCAGCCGGTCCTCCCTGATCGCCGAGGCATTTTATGATCTCGGCAAGGTGTCCCGGAATCTCGACAAGACCCCCGACGGCCTGCCTCGCTGGGACGAGGTCAACCTGGGCGGATTCGGGTTCCGGGGCGGGCTGAAGGTGGAACTGTACCGGTATTAGTCAGTTGGAAAGGCAGGCAATCGGAAAATTTGGAATTCCAGGGTTTCTCACAATGCGGCGCGTGGAGCCGGCGAAACCGGGATCCGGAGGGAAGCAGCGGGGGAACCGGAAAATAAATTACGGCGGATATCGTCCCGCCGGTGAGTGACGGAGCGTGATGTATACCTATCAACGCATGCGATGGGGAGTGGGCGGGGGGATGACGGAGACGGTCAAGAAGCTGATGATCGCGAACGGTGTGCTGTTCGTGATACAGATGTTTACCGGACCGTCCCTGATCGCCCTTCTCGGACTTGTGCCCCGGCTGGCCTGGTCACGTTTCTTTCTCTGGCAATTCGTGACCTATCTGTTCCTCCACGGGGGATTCCTGCATCTGGCCCTCAATATGTACGCGCTGTTTGTATTCGGCAGCGAGGTCGAACGGATGTGGGGACCGCGGGCGTTTCTCCGGTACTACCTGATCACCGGGATCGGCGCCGGTCTGTTGCACACGCTGATAACACCCTTTTCCATGACCCCGACCATCGGGGCATCCGGCGCGGTGGCGGGCGTTCTGGTGGCCTTCGCCCTGATGTTTCCCAATCGGGAGATTACCCTCCTGCTCTTCTTCATCCTGCCCGTACGCCTTCGGGCGCGCACCCTGGCCGTCGGGTATGCGCTGATCTCCGTGTTGAGCGGTGTGGCCGGCAGCCCGGACGGAATCGCCCATTTCGCCCATCTCGGAGGCATGCTGGTTGGATATCTGTTTCTCAGACGGGGCGGGAGCCTCGAATCATTGAAATCCTGTCTCCACCGGTGGCGGCGTACGCGTCACATGCGGGTGGCCCGGGAGGCGGACCGGCTTCGCAGCCTGGCCGATGCGATTCTCGACAAGGCCAACGCCGTGGGATTCGAGAACCTGACGCGGGATGAGCGGCTCATTCTGAAACGGGCCGCCCGGGTGTTGAAAAACGAAGACAAATACGGACGGCACGGGTAAAGAATGGGCGCGCAATTTCTTTTTCGAATGTCGCCCCGTCCGGGCGTCCTGATCCTGTTTTTTCTGCTCACGGCCGGGTGGGTCCCGGCGCAGGCGCAGATTCGTCTGGAGGGACTGGCGGATCATCCCGAAGCCTCGGTTCCCTCCATCGAACGCGAAAACATCCTTTACATGGATGTGGTTTCTTTTTTCCGACTGCTCGGCCACACCTATTTTTCCAGTCCCGAGAACCAGAAGACCGTCATCCGGGTGGGAACCCGGGTGGTGGCGGTGACCCCGTTGAATCCCTTTGTAGCGGTCGGTGATTCGGTTTTTCAAATGGCCTTTCCCACGATCCGGGAATCCGAAAAGGTCTACGCGCCCGTGGCACACTTCCTCGATCTCATTCAGGGGATCCTGCCCGACAGGATACACTTTGATCCCAAAGCACGGCGTCTTCAGGTCATCCGCTCCCCCTTCAATGTGACGGGGATCGTCATCGAGGAGAAAGACAACGGCACGCTGATCCGTATTTTCACCACCGAATCCTTCAAGCTTCAGGATGTGTCTCATTTCATCCGTCAGGAATGGCTCAACGTGACCCTGCTCGGGGCGCGGGTCGATTCGGCACGCATCGCGTCTATGCCGGTTTCAGCCATCATCAAACAGATTGTCCCCTTCCAATACCGGAATTCGGTCCAGCTTTCCTTTTTGCTCGACCGCAAGGTGCTCGATACCAAGGTCTATGTCCAGCCGAACGAGATCATGATTTCCCTGCGCAGCTCGAAGTCGATTCTGTCCGGCGCTCAGGATGCGCTGGATGAGTCGAAGAAACGCTGGCGTATCGACCGGATCATCATCGATCCGGGCCACGGGGGGCGCGATCCGGGCGCCGTGGGGAGTGCCGGACTTTATGAGAAAGAGGTGAACCTGGATATCGCCCTGCGGCTCCGACGGCTGATCGAGAGAAATCTGGGCGTCGGGGTTCTCATGACCCGGGACAGCGACGATCAGTTCGTGCCCCTCGAAGAACGTACCCGGTTCGCCAACGCGAACGACGGCAAGCTGTTCATCAGCATTCACGCTAATTCCAATCGACAGAAATCCGTCCGGGGCGTGTCGGCCTATATCCTCGGTATGCACAGGACCGAACAGGCCCTGGCCGTGGCCGAGAAAGAGAACTCCGTGATTCAGCTCGAGGAATCTCAGGCCGCCTACAAGGAGATGCAGGATGCGGCGCATATCCTGAACGCCATCGCGCAGAGCGCCTATCTGCAGGAAAGCGAGGAGCTGGCGCGACTGGTGACCCAGAATATTTCGAACATGGCCAAGATTCCCAATCAGGGCGTTCATCAGGCGGGCCTCTACGTGCTGATGGGGGCCGCGATGCCGCGCATCCTCGTCGAGACGGCCTATCTGTCCAACGCCTGGGAGGAAAAACTGCTCAGGCGGAGGGATTTCAGACAGACGGTGGCCGAGGCGATTTATGAAAGCGTGAGGGTCTTCAAGGAGAAACGGGAGGCGGAGACCGGATGAGGCATGCGGGACGGCCATCCGGAAATCCTGAAAAGCCGTGACGAGGAAAAGCCGTGACGCGTAACACGTGACGCGTGACGAGCAGAAAGCAGAAAGCAGAAAGCAGAAAGCAGAAAGCAGAAAGCAGGGAAGGTACCCTGTCCTGAACTAAGCGGAAGGCAGGGCATAAGAGTTCCACAATTTTTCATGCAGATCGAAACGGACACCAACCGGTAACGGTACGGCAGGGATCATGGATAAGGACGGTGATTCTGGGTGATGCGAGGCCCATCGGGCTGTTTGATTCGGGCGTGGGCGGCCTGACCGTCGTCCGCGAGGTCATGAAGGTCATGCCCGGCGAACGGATCATCTATTTCGGAGACACGGCCCGGGTGCCCTACGGGACCAAGTCATCCCGCGTCGTGCAGGGATTCGCACTTCAGGATGCGCGCCTCCTGATGCAATACGATGTCAAACTCATCGTCGTGGCCTGTCATACGGCCTCTGCGGTGGCACGCGACCTGCTCGGGAAGACGCTCCCCCTGCCTGTTCTCGGGGTGATCGAACCGGGCGTCCGGGCGGCGCTCAGGGCGACCCGCAACGGACGGATCGGCGTGATCGGCACACGGGGGACCATTTCGAGCGGTACCTATCGCAGGCTGATCGCGGCGGCCGATCCGGAAATCCGTGCCTATGGCAGGCCCTGTCCGCTTTTCGTGCCCCTCGCCGAGGAGGGATGGGTGGACGGCTCCGTTACGCGTGAAGTCGCGCGCACCTATCTCGCACCCCTCGTCCGGCGAAAAGTCGACACCCTCATTCTGGGATGCACGCATTACCCGTTGCTCAAGGAGATCATCCGCTCCGTGATGGGGCCGGATATCCGTCTGATCGATTCGGCGGAGGAGACCGCCGGGGCCATACTCCGGACACTCCGCGACCGGGGGATCGAGAACCTGTCCGGATCCAGACCGGAACACCGGTTCATGGTCAGCGACATCCCCCATCAGTTCAGGAGAGTGGGAGAACGTTTCCTCGGCTGCCGTCTGGAGTCGCTTTCCCGGATCGACCTCGATTCGGTGGTTCCGTGATGCCGGTTCCGGCAGTTCGCGGTTGTCCATACCTCCTTTCCGGTTAGCCTGTTCCGAATCCCTGACGGTGCGACGGCCATTGCGGCCCGGACGGCTTTTCGTTTCCGGGTTCCCCCGAAAATCCCGAAAAGGACAAAAATGTCTTGCAAAATGGGCGTGAAAAGGCTAAATTGAAACCTTGAAATCATGAATTTATCCAGGTTTGATCTGTCCGGCCGGATGCCGCGCTCCCTGATCCGAATCGTTACACCGCCATTCCCCGGGGAGCGTGTTTTGTGAGGATCGGAGATCAACGTGATATAATGAATCGTTTTTGAGGAGAAACACATGCGCGGAAAGCTGGTCGCGAGGACCGTCATTATTATCCTGCTTCTGTTGTGGGCCCTGTATGCCCTGTATCCCTCCCTGCAACTTCAGATGATGAAGCCCGAGGAGAGGAACAGGCTCGAATCCGAGGGCAAGATGGATCACCTCATCCGGAAGGCCATCAATCTCGGACTCGACCTGAAGGGGGGCATGTATCTGACACTCGAGGTGGATCTTCCCAATCTCATCGAGAGTCTCGCATCCAACAAGGACGCGACGTTCGACACCCTGATGGAGAGGACCCGGCAGCAGATGAATATCCGGAGCGAATCGTATCTCATGCTGCTCAGACAGAATTTCGACGAGGCGCGGATTCCCTTGCACCGATACTGGGGCGAACGGGGAGACAACAATGAACGGATCATGACCTATCTCGAGAGACAGGCCAGAGACGCGATGGATGTGACGCTGCAGAAACTGACCAACCGAATCGATCAGTTCGGGGTCTCTGAACCGACCATTCAGAAGGTCGGCGGCCGCCGGATCCTCATCCAGCTGCCCGGCGTCACGAATCCCGAACAGGCCAAGGCCCTCATCGGCAAGACGGCGATGCTCGAGTGGCGGATGCTGAAGGATCCCATGATCTTCACGCAGACCATCGAGAGGATCGACAGGACGCTGGCCAGGGAACGCGGGGTGGCCGTGACCGAACCCGATCCGGAAAGTGAAGAGCCGACGCATACGGCGGAAGCCAAACCCGGAGACAGTGAGGACGCCGCGCTGAGCGTGAGCGAGCTGTTCGGCGAGGAACCGGTGCCCACTCCTGCTGAAACCAAACCGGGAGACACCACCCTCATCGTCGACCGGAACCTGTTCGAGGAAAATCCCTTCATCGCCCTGCTGCGCAGCACGCCGGGAACGCATCACCGCGTCAGCGCGCCGATCGAAAACAGACAGGCGATCGACCGGATCCTCGCACGCGAAGACATTCAGCGCCTGATCCCGGCGGATTCGGATTTCCTCTGGTCCTCCGAATCCTTCCGGATCGCGGATAAGGAATACCTGGGACTCTATCTCGTCCGAAAAGAAGCCGAGCTGACCGGCCGGTATCTGACCGATGCGCAGGTGCAACTGGGCCAGGACGTCCAGAGCAGCGGCATGCCCGAGGTCAATTTCCGACTCAACCGCGAGGGCGCCCGGATATTCTCCCGTGTGACCGGGGCAAATATCGGCAAACCGCTCGCCATCGTGCTCGACGGCAAGGTGGTCACCGCCCCGACGATTCAGAGCAAGATTCCCACCGGAAGCGGCCGTATCACTGGCATCGGGTCATTCAACGAGGCCAACACGATCGCGATCGTCCTGCGCGTCGGTTCGCTGCCCACGGAGGTGCGCATCATCGAAGAACGGACCGTGGGCGCGGCGCTCGGCCAGGATTCCATCAACGCCGGAAAGTTTTCAGCAATCGTGGGGTTCGGACTGGTTATCCTGTTTGTGATCATCTATTATAAACTCTCGGGACTGGTCGCCTCTTTCGCCCTGATCCTGAACCTCGTCCTGCTCATGGCCGTGCTGGCCCAGTTCCGCTTCACCCTGACGCTGCCGGGCATCGCGGGCATCGTGCTCACGATCGGTATGGCCGTGGACGCCAACGTGCTGGTGTTTGAGCGCATCCGGGAGGAACTGCGCACCGGGAAAACCGTGCGCGCCGCCATCGAGGCCGGTTACGGCCGCGCCTTCCTGACGATCATCGACGCAAACCTCACCACGCTGCTCACCGCCCTGGTCCTGTATCAGTTCGGCACGGGCCCGATCCGGGGTTTTGCGGTCACGCTGTCGATCGGCATCGTCGTCAGCCTCTTCACGGCGCTCGTGGTTACACGCACGATTTTCGATCACATCACCGCACGGAGGACACTGACCCGGCTCAGCATCTGATGCGAAGGGTATCCATTCGAAAGGGACCACCATGGAGTTTTTAAAGTCAACCAATATTGATTTTCTCTCAAGAAGGCGTTTCGCCTATGTGATTTCGTCCGCCCTGATCGTGATCGGCTTCGTGTCCCTGATCCTGCACGGCGGCCCCAATTACGGAATCGATTTCAAGGGGGGGACGTCCATCATATTCCGGTTTCACGATCCGGTGACGACCGCCGATATCCGGGAAGCCCTGACGCCTGCGGCTCTGGGCAGGAGCGAGATCAAGACCTTCGGGGCGGAGAACGAATACGTGATCTATGTCGAACAGCAGGAGGAGGCCAGCGCCTCCGACATGGTCGAGAAGGTCGAGGCCGCGATCAGCACCGCCTTCCCCGAAGGGCGATACGATATTCTTCAGGAAGAGACTGTCGGGCCCAAAATCGGGAGGGAACTCCGCGGGTCCGCGATCAAGGCGATGGTTTTCGCGCTGCTGCTTATCCTGATCTATATCAGCATGCGGTTCGAATTCGTATTCGCCGTCGGTGCCGTGGCGGCGCTTTTCCATGATGTCCTCATCACGCTGGGTATCTTCAGCCTGTTCAATTTCGAGGTGTCCCTGAAGGAAATCGCGGCGTTCCTCACGCTCATCGGGTATTCCCTGAACGACACCATCGTGGTCTATGACCGGATCCGCGAAAACCTCAAAGTCATGCGCTCGGAGGAGCTCCCGAATCTCATCAACCGCAGCATCAACCAGGTGCTCAGCCGTACGGCGATCACCAGCGTGACGACCTTCATCGTCGTCCTGATCCTGTACCTCTTCGGCGGCGAGGTGCTCAAGGGTTTCGCTTTCGTCATGGTTGTGGGCGTGATCGTCGGAACCTATTCCTCGATTTTCGTGGCCAGTCCCCTGATCGTCGAATGGCAGAACAGGCACGGCGGCAAACAACAGCTGCGCATGGCGAAGAAGAAACGGTAAACTTCATCGTAGAACCGATGTGAGGAAAACATGGATTTCAAACTGCGCGAATCCGGCGATGTGACCGTGATCCGGCTGAATGGGGACATGGTCGGCGGGCCGGATGCCACCGGCCTGTCCGAAAAACTGCATGAACTCCTCGAGGCCGGCCGGAAAAAGATCCTGATCGACATGGAATGTGTCCGCTGGATGAACAGCTCCGGACTCGGCATCCTCATCGGCGCGGTCACCACCGTGCGCAACCACGGAGGCGAACTGAAGCTGCTCCGGCTCGGACCCAAACCCGGCCAGCTCCTCAAAATCACCCGTCTCGACCGTATTTTTGAATTTTTCGACAACGAGGAACTTGCCCTTGACAGTTTTTAATCCGGACGCACGTGTTCAACTGGTGCTCGGCACCCAGTGGGGGGATGAGGGAAAGGGGAAAATCGTCGATCTCCTCGGCGAACAGCACGACGTGGTCGCCCGTTTCCAGGGCGGTCCGAATGCGGGACATACCGTACAAATTGAGGGCGAACAATTCATCCTGCATCATATTCCTTCCGGCATCCTGCACGACCATACAATCTGCGTCATCGGAAACGGCATGGTCGTCGATCCCGAAACCATCCTGACCGAAATCGAAGAACTCGAGGACAGGGGATTCGAGGTTTGCGGGCGTCTTCTGATCAGTGAAAACGCGCATCTCATCCTGCCTTATCACAAGATCATCGACAAGGCCTCCGAAGGCTTCAAGGAGGATGCAAAAATCGGAACCACCGGATGCGGCATCGGGCCGGCCTATGCCGACAAGATCCGGCGGGAAGGCTTCCGCGCGGGCGACCTGCTGACCCGTGACTGGGAGGCGCGTCTGCGCGAGAAAGTGCGGATCAACAACCTGGTTCTGGAACGGGTATACGGCGAGCCTCCCGTAGACGCCGAAGATGTGATCGGGCTCCTCCTGCGGTTCATGGACCGGCTGTCCGCTTCCATTGCCGATACGATGCACTACATGCAGGCCTGCCTGCGGGAAAAGAAACGGATTCTCCTCGAAGGGGCCCAGGGCACCCTGCTCGACATCGATTTCGGGACCTATCCATTCGTGACTTCGTCCAACACCACCATCGGCGGCGTCTCGACCGGGCTGGGAATCGCCCCGCAGCGCATCGACCACACGCTCGGCATCCTCAAGGCGTATACGACGCGGGTGGGGAACGGCCCCTTCCCGACCGAGCTGGCCGGCGACTTCGGAGACCGCCTGCGCGAGATGGGCGGGGAATACGGCGCGACCACCGGACGGCCCCGGCGGTGCGGCTGGCTCGATCTGGTCGCGGCAAAATACGCCGTCCAGCTGAACGGTGTCGATTCGTTATGCATCACCAAACTCGACGTGCTCGACACCCTGGATGAAATCCGGATCTGCACGGCGTATGATGTTCAGGGAGACCGGACCGGGGAATTCCCGGTTTCCGGTGAGAAGCTGGAATCCGTCCGCCCCGTCTACGAGACGGTTCCGGGCTGGAAGACGCGGATTTCCTCTCTCACCGCTTACGGGGATCTGCCGGATGCCGCGCGGGCCTATCTCGACCGGATTTCGGATCTCCTCGGCATTCCGGTGCGCATCGTATCGGTGGGCGCCGGACGGGAACAGACGATTATTCTTTGAAAAGGGGTTGACATTCCCTTCAAAAATGATTATCATGTACGGCAATTTTTGAGGGTGTAGCTCAGCTGGTAGAGCAACGGCCTTTTAAGCCGTGGGTCCTGGGTTCGAGTCCCAGCACCCTCACAGCGTTTGAGCCCCCGACCTGAGAGAAAATCGAGGCGGGGGCTTCGTGTTTTCGGATCCGGGGCGTAGAACCCAGGAACCGGAAAACGATCTAAAAAACCCCCCGATTATTCTCTTGACAATGATTATTAAAATCCAGATATTATTGAAATTAAGATCCAGTTTTCACGGTCTGATCCGTACCCTGAAAAAACCGATCCGGAGGCGCGTTATGCAGTGCACGATTTCCCCGACAGGTTTCACGATCCGGCTGAAGGCGGTTCTGTTCGTCATGCCGTGTCTGTTTCTGATCATCCCCCCTGCGCGTGCGCAAACTCAATCCATCCAGGCGGTCATCGACGCGTCGGTCACCCATGCACCCATTTCGAAGTACGTATACGGACAGTTCATCGAGCATATCGGTGACATTGTCAACCGGGGTCTCTGGGCGGAAATGCTGGACGACCGGAAGTTCTATCATCCCGTGTCCGGTAAGGATCACCCCCCTGTTCAGGGCCGGAGACAGGCCGCACGCCGCTGGAGCGTCGTGGGACAGCCCGGCCACATCCACATGGATCGGAGCTTCGCCTTCACCGGAAGGCACAGTCCCCGCATCACCCTGGATGAGCGGCAGCCCCGCGGGATCGCACAACCGGGCCTGGCCCTGAAAGCGGATGTTGCCTATACAGGAAGGATTGTCCTGTCC